>NZ_JBAMDE010000010.1:0-92082 GCF_036961585.1 Bacillus sp. JHAA
TTTTCTAAAATTTTATCATCGCGGGGTGGAGCAGTTCGGTAGCTCGTCGGGCTCATAACCCGAAGGTCGCAGGTTCAAATCCTGCCCCCGCAACCAAAAAAATAAATGGTCCGGTAGTTCAGTTGGTTAGAATGCCTGCCTGTCACGCAGGAGGTCGCGGGTTCGAGTCCCGTCCGGACCGCCATTTTTATTGTAAACGAAACGATCATGTTTTCGTTTTTTTTGTGTTTTCTTTTAAATGCTGGCAGCTTGGTATCTAACCAAGCTTTCTTTTATATCGTTAAAGTCTTGGATATTGAAACATAATCCGATACACTAGAAAGAGCTGTATTTCACAAGAGCGTCAGAAAGGGAGACGGGAGATATATGGATGAGTTTGATTTGATTCACAGTATTACGCCGCATTCGCATTATCATCCTTCCGTCGATGTAGGGATCGGTGATGATGGTGCGGTTTATACAGCATCACCCCATATGCAGCAAATTGTCTGCCTTGATACAATGGTGGAGAATGTCCATTTTAAATTAGAGTATTCCTCTCCTCATGATATCGGTTATAAGGCGCTTGCTGTTAACATTAGTGACGTGGCGGCGATGGGAGGCATTCCGAAGTTTTATTTGGTGTCTCTGGCGGTTCCTTCTTGCTGGCAGAAAGCGGACGTCCAGGCAATGTATGAAGGAATGGCGGAACTGGCGAAACTATATCAAATGGATTTGATCGGGGGAGATACCGTCTCCGCTTCCGGTCAAGCTGTTATTACCGTTACTGTCATCGGAGAAATTGAGAAGGATCGCGCTTGTCTGCGAAGCTCGGCAAGACCCGGGGATGTTGTGTTTGTTACGGGGGATATCGGTTCGTCTGCAGCAGGACTGTCTCTTTTGTTGGGAGAAACACTTCCTTCTGCTTTTCACACGAGTGATTATTTTATCCGAAAACATAAACGGCCCGTTCCGAGAGTTCAGGTCGGCCGCTTCTGCTCTCAGCTTCAGCGCACGGCTCTGAATGATATCAGTGACGGATTGGCCAGTGAGCTGCATGAAATAGCTGCGGCAAGTTCAGTTACGATAGAAATTGAAGAACAACTTCTGCCGGTGCATCCGGATTTGCCTGAGGGAGATTCTGAGTGGAAGAAATGGGTGTTATTTGGCGGTGAAGATTTTGAATTGGTTGGAACGGTTTCTCAGCAAGAGTGGACCTCTCTGCTTGATTACTGCACTCAATCGGGCATTCCGATTGCGAAGATAGGAGCGGTAACTGAACGGAAGGAAGCATGGGTTCTTTTGACAGCCAATGATCAGAGACAAATCGTCCTTGAGAAAAAAGGATACAATCATTTTAAATAAGACGGGTGACTCACTTTGAAGACATTACAATGGAGAACGAAAAACCCCGAAGAAACGAAAGCCGTAGCCAAGCTTGCCGCTTCTTTGGCAAAGCCGGGAGACATTTTGACACTGGAAGGCGACTTAGGCGCGGGAAAAACGACTTTTACAAAGGGTTTTGCCGAAGGACTGGGAATCACGAGGGTGGTAAACAGCCCGACTTTTACAATTATAAAAGAATACCATGACGGTTCGCTTCCTCTATATCATATGGATGTGTATCGTATGGAGGATGAAAGCGAAGACTTAGGGCTTGAAGAATATTTTGAGGGACAAGGCGTCTGCTTAATTGAATGGGCTCATTTAATTCAGGATCAGCTGCCTGCTGAACGGCTGCAGATCGTTATCACAAGAGCCGGTGATGAGGCAAGGGACATTACCTTTACGGCTTGCGGAACACGGTATGAAACGCTTTGTGAGGAGATAAATAAACATGACAATACTGGCAATTGATACGTCAAATTACACGTTGGGTGCCGCGCTCGTTCGTGACAAAACGGTGATGGCGGAGTATATTACATATTTAAAAAAGAATCATTCCGTGCGGGCCATGCCTGCTGTCAATTCATTGCTGAAGGATTGCGGCCTAACACCGCAGGACCTTACGAAAATAGCGGTGGCGAAAGGACCGGGTTCGTACACAGGTGTCAGAATCGGTGTGACGCTGGCAAAAACATTGGCATGGTCGCTGAAGCTTCCGGTTTCCGCTGTCTCGAGTCTGGAGGTGCTGGCGGCTAACGGACGGCACTTTCAAGGACTGATCTGCCCGTTATTTGATGCCCGGCGCGGACAGGTATATACGGGACTTTATGAATATCAGGACGGCCGATTACAATCCGTTCTTCCTGATCAGAATGTCCTTTTGACTGATTGGCTCGGCATGCTGAAAGAAAAAGCGTCTCCGGTTTTATTTTTAGGGCACGATACAGCCATTCATGAAGAAACCATTCTGCATGAGCTGACATCTCAAGCAGTGATTGGAACGGCTGCACAGCATAATCCGCGGCCGTCAGAGCTGGCGTTTTTAGGCTTGGAAAAAGAGGAAGCGGATGTCCACAGCCTTGTTCCGGATTATTTGCGTCTGGCAGAGGCTGAAGCGAAATGGATGGAATCTCAAAAATAGGGTGATAGGGATGAAAACGAAAACGGCGATTCGAAGCATGCGTCCGGAAGATATTGATCAAATTTATGAAATTGAAACAGCATCCTTTACTTCTCCGTGGACGAAGGATTCATTTTATCATGAGCTTTTGGAAAATCCGTATGCTCACTATCTTGTCATTGAAAAGGACGGCTGTCTGGCGGGGTATTGCGGAATCTGGATTATTATAGATGACGCGCAGATCACGAACATAGCCATTAAGCCGGAATATCGGGGCCAATCATTGGGAGAAGCGCTGTTTCGCTCTGCGATAGAATTGTGCAGAGAAAAAAAGGCAAGAAGGCTCTCTCTCGAAGTCAGGGTCTCAAATCATCCCGCCCAATCCTTATATAAAAAATTCGGTCTTCAGGCCGGAGGAATCAGAAAACAATACTATACAGATAACGGAGAAGATGCGTTATTAATGTGGGTGACATTACATGAGTGAAAAACAAGATATTTATGTACTAGGAATCGAAACAAGCTGTGATGAAACAGCAGCCTCAGTCGTAAAAAACGGGAATGAAATTATTTCAAACGTTGTCGCTTCTCAAATTGAAAGCCATAAACGTTTCGGCGGGGTCGTGCCTGAAATAGCGTCCAGACATCATGTGGAGCAGATTACCCTTGTGATTGAGGAAGCTCTTTCAAAAGCGGAGATGGGCTTTGATGACCTTGATGCGATTGCCGTAACGGAAGGACCCGGACTTGTCGGAGCCCTGTTAATCGGAGTCAATGCGGCAAAGGCGTTAAGCTTTGCCCATCAAATACCGTTAGTCGGCGTCCATCACATCGCGGGCCATATTTATGCAAACAGGCTGATAGGAGAGCTTCAATTCCCGGCGCTTGCTTTGGTTGTGTCAGGCGGACATACGGAATTGGTTTATATGAAAGAGCACGGTTCATTCGAGGTTATCGGTGAAACGCTGGATGATGCCGCAGGCGAAGCTTACGACAAAGTGGCAAGAACGATGGGGCTTCCTTATCCGGGAGGGCCGCAGATTGATAAGCTGGCTGCTGTGGGAACGGATTCCATTCCGCTTCCGCGTGCGTGGCTGGAAGAAGGGTCTTACAATTTCAGCTTCAGCGGCCTGAAGTCAGCCGTGATTAACACGCTTCATAACGCCTCGCAAAAAAATGAGGTGATTCCTCCGGAGGATCTTGCCGCAAGCTTTCAGCAGAGTGTCATTGATGTACTGACGGCAAAAACCTCTAAGGCCGCGAAAGAATACGGGGTTAAACAAGTGCTGCTGGCAGGGGGCGTAGCCGCTAACAAAGGGCTGAGAGCCGCACTGCAGCAGGAATTCAGCCATTCGGGAGATCCCGAGCTTGTCATCCCGCCGCTTTCCTTATGTACGGACAATGCAGCGATGATTGCGGCTGCCGGAACCGTTGCTTTTGAAAAGGGGATTCGGGGCTCATATGATATGAACGGACAGCCCGGTTTGGAATTAACATCCTTTGATCGTCTCACGTTGTAAAACGTGAGGCTTTTTTTACTTATTAACAGATAATTCTAACATATCCACAGCATTGTGAATATATTCAGAAATCCAGGCTGGATAAGGGGCTGTAAGTTGTTAGTAAAGTGGATAAAGTCAGAAAATTTTGTGGATAGTGTGTATAACACGCTTACTTACATGGCTGACAAGGAGGATAGCTGTGGATAAAAAAGCACCCCTTAAAGAGGTGCTTGACTTTTTCTATTCTTCTGAGGAGAGTTCCTCCCATTCTGCTAATAAGTTTTCGAGCTCATGATTCAGAGCTTCATTCTCCGCGTGAATGGTCTGTACCTTTTCATGATCCTGATACACGTCAGGATCGCACAGCAGCTCCTCATTGGCGCTGATTTTCTCTTCGGCGGATGAGACGGCTGCTTCAATTTCTTCAATGCGTCTCAGGCGCTGCCGTTCTTTCTTCTTCCATTCTTTTTCTTCCTCGTAAGTTCTTTTCGTATCCTGTTTGACCTTGCCGGCAGGCTGAGCCTGCTCCTTTTCCTGCCGCTTCATTTCTTCCAGTTCCAGCTGCTGGGCTTTTTTCTCGGTGTAATAGTCATAGTCACCCAAATATTCTTCTGCATGATCCGGAGACAGCTCCAGCACCCTTGTGGCGATCCTGTTAATAAAGTAGCGGTCATGCGATACAAATAACAGGGTTCCCGGATAGTCGATCAGGGCGTTTTCCAGCACTTCTTTACTGTCCAGATCAAGGTGGTTTGTCGGTTCATCTAGGATGAGAAAGTTTGCTTTTTGCAGCATCAGCTTGGCAAGCGCGACTCTTGCTTTCTCACCGCCGCTTAGAGAACGGACAGGTTTCAGGACATCGTCTCCGCTGAACAGGAAGTTGCCGAGGCATGTCCTGATCTCTTTTTCCGGCATGTCCGGATATTCATCCCACAGCTCGTCCAGCACGCGTTTGGACGAGGTCAGTTCAGCCTGCTCCTGATCATAATAGCCGATTGTGACATTGGAACCGTACGTGATCGATCCGGATTCGGGGCTGAGCGTGTTCATAATGGTTTTCAGCAAGGTTGATTTGCCGATTCCGTTCGGTCCGACGAGGGCGGCGCTTTCGCCTCTTGTGATGCCGAAGGTCAGGTTTTTCAAGAGCGGCGGCTGGCCGTCATAGCTGATGGAAACATCCTGTACGCGCAGGACGTCGTTTCCGCTCTGTTTTGTAATGTCAAAACGGAAGGCGGCTGATTTTTCATCCCCGAGCGGCTTTGCCATGACGTCCATCCGTTCAAGCTGTTTTCGTCTGCTTTGGGCTCTTTTCGTTGTAGAAGCTCTGGCCAGATTGCGGTCGACAAAATCTTGAAGCTTGGCGATTTCGTCCTGCTGTTTTTCATACAGCTTCAGGTCTTTCTCGTACTGCTCGGCTTTTTGTTCTAAATAGGCGCTGTAGTTGCCGAGGTATTTTTTGCTTTCTGTCCGTGAGACCTCGTACACTTGGCTGACGACTTTATCAAGAAAGTATCTGTCGTGGGAAACGATCAGGATGGCGCCTGAATATCCCTGTAAATAATGCTCAAGCCATGTAAGCGTATCGATGTCGAGATGGTTCGTCGGTTCATCCAGAATAAGCAGATCAGGCTGGGTCAGCAGCAGCTTTCCGAGCGCAAGCCTTGTTTTTTGACCGCCGCTCAGGCTTTGCACTTTCACGGAATCGTCAAATTTTCCGAAGCCGAGGCCGTGAAGGATAGATCGGACATCCGCTTCATATTGATAGCCGCCTTTATCCTTGAAATCCTGCTGAAGCCTGTCATAGGTTTTCATCAGCGTCTCAAGCTCCGCGGGGGCGGCCGTGGCCATCTTTTCTTCAATAGAGCGCATTTCTTTTTCCATTGCTTTCAGGAAATCAAAAACGCTCAGCAGTTCTTCTTTTATGGTAAGCTGGGATTCCAAGCCTGTGTGCTGGGCAAGATAACCCATCGTTAATTCTTTCGGTTTGATTAATTCACCCTTTTCATATGAAAGGTGACCTGCGATAATTTTAAGGAGAGTTGATTTGCCGGCTCCGTTTCTGCCTACTATGGCGATGCGATCCCGAGATCTGACTTCAAGCTTTATATTGTTTAAAATAGGATCAGCGCCAAAAGATTTGGATAGCTGATTAATTTGTAAGATCATCATATTATTTCACCTCTGTTATAATAAGTTAAGTGTAGCTTATCAACCTGCTGTCAGCAAACAATACATCAGAATTGGAACATTATAGGATAAGACATCAGGGAGAAAATAGTGTATGATCAGAAGTAAGGAGAGTTTAAATATGAATGGATTTTCTCATTTTAATGAAGAAGGCCGTGCCCGCATGGTGGATATAAGCGATAAATCTTCAACAGTCCGTACTGCCGCTGCGATATCCAGCGTACACATGAAGCATGACGTGTACAGCAGAATCAAAAACCGCGAGATCGGAAAAGGAGACGTGCTGGCTGTCGCACAGGTGGCAGGAATTATGGCCGCAAAGCAGACGTCAGCGATTATCCCGATGTGCCACCCGCTTTCTTTAAGCAGCGTCGACATTTCATTCGGCTGGGAGGAAAAGGATTCCGAAGCCGTTCTTCATATACAGGCAAGCGTAAAAACGAAAGGGAGTACAGGTGTGGAAATGGAAGCGCTAACTTCCGCTTCAGTCTGCGCTTTGACCGTTTATGATATGTGCAAGGCGCTGGATAAAGGAATGGTCATCGGCCCGACCTGCCTCATGGAAAAGACAGGAGGCAAAAACGGTGATTTTAAAAGAGATGCATCTGAGTATAAAGTGGAGGACCAATCATGAACAAGGATCAATCAAAAATTCCACAGGCGACGGCAAAACGGCTGCCGCTTTATTATCGCTTTTTAAAGAATTTACACGCGTCAGGAAAACAGCGCGTTTCATCAGCTGAACTGAGCGACGCGGTAAAAGTCGATTCGGCCACGATCCGCCGGGATTTTTCCTATTTCGGGGCGCTCGGCAAAAAAGGATACGGCTATAATGTGGATTACCTGCTGTCATTTTTCAGAAAAACACTGGATCAGGATGAAACGACGAACGTCATTTTGATCGGTGTCGGGAATTTAGGGACGGCGTTTCTTCACTATAATTTCACAAAAAATAATAACACAAAAATATCTATGGCTTTTGATGTGAATCAGAGTAAAATAGGAACTGAGGTAGGCGGTGTGCCTGTCTTTGATCTTAATGATTTAGAGCTTCACATTAAGGATGAACCCGTGGCGATTCTTACCGTTCCTGCGGTTGCCGCCCAGTCAATCACCGACCGGCTCGTGTCGCTCGGAATCAAGGGGATCCTTAACTTTACGCCGGCCCGTTTGAATGTGCCGGATCACATTCGAATTCATCATATAGATTTAGCTGTAGAGCTTCAATCATTGGTTTATTTCTTGAAGCATTATTCTGTTTTGGAAGAAATTGAATAGCGAAAGGAGGAGCTGCACATGATCGGTCCTGGAAGCCTGGCGGTTATCGGTGTGGTAGCGGTGATTATTTTCGGTCCGAAGAAGCTTCCCGAATTAGGAAAAGCGGCGGGGGACACGCTTCGTGAATTTAAGAACGCTACTAAGGGATTAGCCGGTGAAGAAGAGGAAAAAAAGAAAGAAGAACAGTAAGATAGGATGACGCGTATGAGAGTGAATCAAATGACGCTTGTGGAGCATATTGCCGAACTTCGGAAACGATTGCTGATTGTGGCGTTATCCTTTACGGTTTTCTTTATTGCCGGCTTTTTTCTGGCAAAACCTATCATTGTGTATCTTCAAAAAGCCGATGAAGTAAAAGAGCTCACCCTTAATGCTTTTAACCTGACGGATCCGCTGTTTATCTTTTTGCAGTTCGCGTTTATCATCGGCATCATTTTGACTTCGCCGATTATTCTCTATCAGATTTGGGCGTTTGTCAGCCCGGGTCTGTATGAGAAGGAGCGCAAAGTAACACTCAGCTATATTCCGATTTCGATCGTGCTGTTTGTCGGTGGTGTGTCGTTTTCTTATTATATTTTATTTCCGCTGGTCGTTGATTTTATGAAGCGGGTCTCGAATGACCTCGATGTCAACCAGGTGATCGGGATCACCGAGTACTTTCATTTTCTGCTGCAGCTGACGATTCCGTTCGGACTGCTGTTTCAGATGCCGGTGCTGATCATGTTTTTAACGAGACTCGGTGTGATCACGCCGATGTTTTTATCGAAGATCAGGAAGTACGCGTATTTTGTGCTGCTTGTGATCGCCGCGATGATTGCGCCGCCTGAGCTGCTGTCTCACTTGATGATTACCATTCCGCTTTGCATTTTATACGAGGTCAGTATCCTGATTTCAAAAGCGGCGTATCGGAAAAGGCAGACCAGCAGTGAATCCGATCAGGACGTATCAGCATAAAAAAAGCCATTTCTCAATGATGAGAAATGGCTTTTCTTTTATTTTTGATTTTTTTTCACTTTAAATGAGAAAGCGAACATTTTAAACGAGATGCTGATATTATAAGCGGCGAAAACCATCAGCAGTATGGAATAAAAAGACCACATGCTTCCCGGAGAGCTTGCGGCCAAATACGTAAAGATACAGCCGACTGCGAAATAAATCAAGCCCCAAGTCATTGGGTTCCTCATACAAACAATCCTCCAATAATTAATTGCATTTGCTCACTATGCTGTTCAATATATTTTTGGGCGGGGCCGAGCTGCATGACCACGACAATGGTATTCATCATGACATGGGCGAATATCGGCACAATAATCCGTTTCGTCTGCACATACAAGAACGCAAAGGTAAAGCCCATGGCCGTATACAGCAGCAGGTGCGTGAGGTCTTGATGCACAATGCCGAAAATGACGGAACTGATCAGTCCGGCGATAATGAAATTCGTTTTTTCATATAATACACCGAAAATGATCTTCCGGAAAATGATTTCTTCAAGAATCGGCCCGACGATAGAAGAAACGATAATCATGAGCGGCATGGCTTTAATAATGCTGAGAATGGTTTTCGTGTTTTCGGAACCGCTGCCCACATGAAAGACATACTGCTCAATCATCCCGGCGATTCCCTGAGAAAATAAAGCGAGCCATATTCCCGCGACCGCCCAGAGAACGGACATGCCGGCGGATGCTTTCTTCCCGTTTCTTAATGTCTGCTTCGGCGCGGTTCTCAAAATCAAGAGAACGATAATCAGGCAGATAAAAAAGCTTACGACGGAATAAATCCCCTGAGCCATGGTGAGATTCGCATTCGTAGGGTGCCCGCCCGCATAGCCGAATTTGTACATTAAAGGAATGCCGATCAATGCGGAAAGCTGCATGATAACATATGTCAAAATGATATACCAATACTGTTTTCTCAAATGATATGTACTCCTTTATCCTATAAAATCAACTTATTTGTTCTTATTGTAACACAAGTGAACTTGACGTGAAAAAAGGAGAAAATCAGTGCGAGAGAGAATCATGTAAGCGTGAAAATTTTTTATTCTTATGACTTGAAATTGGAAGTGAGATTCTTTATTATAATAACTGTGTTAGCACTCTTTAGAGCTGAGTGCTAAAATTACATATTCATACTATTGAGGAGGTTATTACATTGTTAAAGCCATTAGGTGATCGCGTTGTCATTGAACTCGTAGAATCTGAAGAAAAAACTGCCAGCGGAATCGTATTACCGGATTCTGCAAAAGAAAAGCCGCAAGAAGGCAAAATCGTGGCAGCCGGTTCAGGTCGCGTGTTGGAAAGCGGAGAGCGCGTTGCTTTAGAAGTAAAAGAGGGCGACCGCATTATCTTCTCAAAATACGCCGGTACTGAAGTGAAATACGAAGGTACTGAATACTTAATCTTACGTGAAAGCGACATTTTAGCTGTAATCGGCTAAGCAAATAAATATTTTTAAAAATTCGAGGAGGTTTCGTTAACATGGCAAAAGATATTAAGTTTAGTGAAGAAGCACGCCGCGCTATGCTTCGCGGTGTCGATGCGCTTGCTGACGCTGTAAAAGTAACTTTAGGGCCAAAAGGACGCAACGTGGTTCTGGAGAAAAAATTCGGTTCTCCGTTAATTACAAATGACGGTGTGACAATCGCAAAAGAAATTGAACTTGAAGACGCGTTTGAAAACATGGGTGCGAAGCTTGTAGCTGAAGTAGCCAGCAAAACAAACGACGTTGCCGGTGACGGTACAACGACTGCAACAGTTCTTGCGCAGGCTATGATCCGTGAAGGCCTGAAAAACGTAACTGCGGGAGCTAACCCTGTCGGCGTGCGTAAAGGTATGGAACAAGCCGTAACCGTTGCAATCGAAAACTTAAAAGAAATTTCTAAGCCGATCGAAGGCAAAGAGTCTATCGCTCAGGTTGCTGCGATCTCTGCTGCTGATGAGGAAGTCGGAAGCCTTATCGCTGAAGCAATGGAGCGCGTAGGAAACGATGGCGTCATCACAATCGAAGAGTCTAAAGGCTTCACAACTGAGCTTGAAGTTGTGGAAGGTATGCAATTCGACCGCGGATATGCATCTCCTTACATGGTGACTGACTCTGATAAGATGGAAGCGGTTCTTGATAATCCTTACATCTTAATCACAGACAAAAAAATCACAAACATTCAAGAAATCCTTCCTGTGCTTGAGCAAGTTGTACAGCAAGGCAAACCATTGCTTCTGATCGCTGAAGATGTTGAAGGTGAAGCTCTTGCTACACTCGTTGTCAACAAACTTCGCGGCACATTCAACGCTGTTGCCGTTAAAGCTCCTGGCTTCGGTGACCGCCGTAAAGCAATGCTTGAAGACATTTCCGTTCTTACAGGCGGAGAAGTGATCACAGAAGATTTAGGTCTTGACCTGAAATCTACTGAAATCGGACAATTGGGACGCGCTTCTAAAGTTGTGGTAACGAAAGAAAACACAACAATCGTAGAAGGCGCCGGCGATACTGAAAAAATCGCTGCACGCGTTAACCAAATCCGCGCTCAAGTGGAAGAAACAACTTCTGAATTCGACAGAGAAAAATTACAAGAGCGTCTTGCGAAACTTGCCGGCGGCGTAGCTGTCATCAAAGTCGGCGCTGCGACTGAAACTGAGCTGAAAGAGCGTAAACTTCGCATCGAAGACGCCCTCAACTCAACTCGCGCAGCTGTTGAAGAAGGTATCGTTTCCGGCGGTGGTACAGCGCTTGTCAACGTATACAACAAAGTCGCTGCAGTTGAAGCAGAAGGCGATGCGCAAACAGGTATCAACATCGTGCTTCGCGCGCTTGAAGAGCCGATCCGTCAAATCGCGCACAATGCTGGTCTTGAAGGATCTGTCATCGTTGAGCGCCTCAAAAACGAAAAAATCGGCGTAGGCTTCAACGCTGCAACTGGCGAATGGGTAAACATGATCGAAAAAGGTATCGTTGACCCGACAAAAGTGACGCGTTCTGCTCTGCAAAACGCAGCTTCTGTAGCAGCAATGCTCTTAACAACTGAAGCGGTTGTCGCTGACAAACCGGAAGAAAACGCCGGCGGCGCAGGAATGCCTGACATGGGCGGCATGGGCGGTATGGGCGGAATGATGTAAAAAATTATGATCCCTGTTTGGACATAAGGGGTTGCCAGATGTAATGCCATACGAGGTCTCTCACAAGTTCAATGAATTTGTGAGGGGCTTTTTTTATTTCTATCATTCATCTCAAATTACGAATGAATGATGCTAATTTATTTAAGTTAGCATCGGCTATAGTACAAGATACTCTCAATTTTCCAAAAACAGATTTAATAATTCATTTGAAGCAGTTACTAAGGATGCAGAGTGCTATTTAAACACCAACAATCCTGTCTATCTGAAATTTAAACATCATTTTACTGTTAATAATTATACCCAAGAGGATGGTCAAACAATTGCACAAGCATTTGCAGATTGCCTTAAAGAAAAATAAAATCTGAATAATTAATTCTTCCCAAAAGTAATGCACATTATGAGGGGGCGCATATCATTGTGATACAGTTAAAGATTATATATAAGGCAGTATTAGTAATTTTAATAAGTGCCTGTTTATTATTGTTTAATGGATGGTATTTTCATAAATGTATTATTGATCCGCATTACTACCAATTAACAGATTTTTCGGAAGAAGATATTCAAATTTTTGAGCATTTTTATAATATTGATCTACCTTCAAACACGAAGTTTATTAAAGCAGAGCAATTTGAAACAGGGGTAGGTAATTATTCTGCGATTTTGTACGTAGCATTACCTGCCAAAAAGGTAAAGCCTTTAGTTTCTGACTATTCTTATATGCCTATCTTTTATAACAATAGGTATACAGTATTTTATGGTGTTAATATTACAAGCAGCAATAAGGAAACAGCACAAATTACATTTGGAGCAGACGATAGTTCGCTGAATGGTTCTTTATGGAGTAAGCAAGTAAGGAATCTCTTAGAATCGAAAGGGAAGTATATTGGCGTTTCAGATGAAACTTATGTTATTTCTGCGTTTTTAATTAACGTCGTTTTTATTGCATTACTTGTTTGGATCTTGAAAAAGAGCAGAAGAACTAGAGTTTGAATTAAGAAATATTTGAACTCACCAGCATAATGTAGATTAGGAATACTTAAGGGTATATCGGACAGAAAGAGTTTTCATTGCACAGATCTTTATTAAATAATAACACTAAACCAATTTTAAATGCAGTTCAAGGGTATTAGAATAGTCTTGTTTAATAGTATGGAAGGAAAGAGAAAGGGGAAACATGAGGAACTTATCATGCTGTTATTCACATTGTGTTTTCTACCCCATATCCATTGGGCGCTTGGAAGGACACCTTGGCAAAGGTTTTATAGATGATACTATACTTCAAATTTTAAGCTTCATTTCACAAAAATCTTAAATTTGCATTAATATTATAAATTTCTATCATACTTATTCATTTCTCGGAAGAAAGATATGGAAAAACCTCTGTTTTTTTTAGGAAAATATGTTATTATAATTTTGGATTTAAAATATTAAAAAGAAAAGAGGAATTCTAAAGATGAAAAAGTTAGTAATGACCCTGTTTACAGCAGTACTTTTGGGAGTTGCTATTTTCGCAGGTGGGTCAGAAGCCTTAGCTATGGATTCGAAAGGTACAATCAAATTTAAAACAGATGCTAATACATATACGAAAAGTGCTACTTCCATTGTAGTTACGGGTACTTTGGCTAGGGATTTAGATAATGGCTTTTCAGTAATTATCTTAAATAATAAAGGTAAAGTATTTGCCAGAAAAGATATTTCGCATAGTATTGGTTCACGTAATTTTCGTGTGAGTTTTTCAACGAAAAATCTTCCTGCAGGTAAGTATGATGTGCAAGTTGGACAGGATTGGGGAGGAAGATATTGGTCAGGTGAACTAAAACATTATATTACAGTACAGCATTAATACGGCTGTATAAGTATTAACCTCTTGTTGTTAAAAAGTTTAACTTTAGAAATTTGTTTTCTGTGAAAAATTAATTTTTCAATCAAGGTATCTTAATCAATTTACTGTACTGATAAAGATACCTTTTTATCTTTAAAAACAACAAGGTCATGAGTGTTTTTCAAAGCTCTTACCGCTAGCCGCAATGTATTTGTCTTTTAAATGAGAATATCCATTTGCTCCACCTCACCCCGAATCCCAATCCCAGGCTCCCACGAATCAATCAGACGAATCGCCTTTTGATTAGCTTCTATCGCTTTCGTAGTTTCTCCTTTTCGATACAACAGCTGTGCCATTCCGTAATGATAGTAAATCAGTTCAACTTGATTGGCGTTGTGTTTGTCATAGAGCATTTGTTCAAAGGCTTTTTCCGCTTTTTCGAGTTGATCACACTTTACGTAAGCCATGCCGAGGTTGAAATAGGCTTCTATCGTTTTTTCGCCGCCGTATGCGGCGCTGGTTGTGTTTGCTGCTTCGTATAATGTGATGGCTTCTTCGTAGTGAGAGCGGGCGAAACTCAGGTCGCCGCGGACCAGAAGAACCCTGTGCCGGATAATGGGCGAGACGGGCTGATCTTTGATGCCGTCCAGCATTGCTGCCGCTTTGTCCGGTTCTCCGATTTTTAACAGCAGCCTCGATTGCAGGGCGGTTCCCCATACTTTCAAGTCGTCGTGATCCGGCGCGCCTGATTGTTCGAGTATCTTCAGGCCGGCTTCTATTTGCCCGAGAGCTCCGTCTGAATCGTTGACTTCCATCAGCGCCCAGCCTGCCGTGTCGATCCGAAAGTAAGCTTCCCGCGTGTGTTCGCCTGATTGACGGGCGGCATCGGCAGCTTTTAATCCGTATTCGATTCGCAGGGGCAGGTTGATTCTGCTTAGAAAATGGCTGATGCGGATGATGAGTTTAATCAGGATGTCATGTTGTCCGGTTTCGCCCGACCATTCGATGACCTTTAGGATGTTCGGCCATTCCTTTTTCATTTGCTCTAAATTCCGTCCCAGCAAGTAGCTCCAATAGACAGAATTGGGCTGTTCCCGCTTTATATGGGTTTCCGCATAATCAATATAATAATGCGCCCAGCGGCTGCGGGCTTCTTTTGCAAATTCGTGATTTTCGGATAAGTGCTGTTCTCCGTAAGCGACAACGGTTTGATGGGCTGCGTATTGAATTCTACCTTCGTTTCGTTCCGGCTGTATTAAAGCATATGACCGCATTTGCTCAATCGCGTAATGAAACCGCCGGACGTCTAATCCGGCCGCTTGAGCCAAGCTTTTCTCATCAGGGGGCTTAGCGAAAAAGCAAAGCGTCTGCCATAGTTTTCGTGTGTCTTCATGACATCTGTCCCATGTGCGGCCAAAGAGAACCTCAAACAATTCCAATAATGAGTAGCCTGCTTGTTTAAGTTCTTGAATGAGCTGGGGAGCGGGGATATCGTCGTCTGACATGTAAGCGATGCTCAGTGCCATGGCCTTCGGGTTGCCGGCGGCTGCCGAGACGAATTCATTCTTAAGGTCAGGTGATAGCTCCAACAGCTGCTCCAGCTTTTCCCGTTTTTGCGGGAGGTTGCATGTTTGCAGACAGCGGTGCACTTCTTGATGGAAAAATTCAAGGGCATCTGTTTGTTCAAGGCCGCCCAGCTGGATGGCCGCCAGTTCCCCGAGGCCGTCCCGGTATGTCTGTTTTACGTTTTCCCGTGCCGTAAGGAGGACTTTTACGCCTTGCGGAAGGCCGATGATAAATTCGTGAATGTTACGTTCCGCTGTATCAATGCCGTCAACGATCAGCAATACCGGTGTTTCATTTGAATGAGCGGCTAATGCATTGCGGACGACAAACCGTTTTTCGTTGATGGATTTGTCGATTTGTTCTGCGCGTCCGAGCTGATAGGCGATCGTGTTTAAAAAATCGCTGAAGCTCAATCCTTTCCAGTCCGCGCTGATCCAGATGATGCTGTTGAATGCCGGCCAATCTGGTGAACCGCCGGCACAAAGGTAGGCTGCTTCAAGAGCGATCGTTGTTTTCCCCATGCCGGCCCAGCCTGTGATTAAACAGACCGGTGACTGGGACAGCATCCATTGCCGGATTGCTTCCATATCAAAGTTGCGTCCGATAAAGTTTCCGGTCCGGCGTGACGGTAAGTTATGCGTGACGGAGTTTCTTGTAAGCGCATTCGTTTCGTGGCTTAGTCTGTCATGAAACAGCCGCTTTACTGCTTTTTCAACATCGTCATCACTCGGTGCTCCGAATGATCCGTCTTTCCGGAGTATTTTTGCTTTTTTTAGACAAGACGCCGTCCAAACGGGCAATGCGGGCTTGATAACGGGAATCGTGGTGTTTTCCAGAAGGCCGGTCAGCCATTCAGGATCCATGTCAGTCTTTTCTATAATGATCCAGATCATGCCGAACAGCTTTCCGTCGTCAATTCGTCCGGGAATGTAGTTTGCGCCCATCTGTCCGATCCAGCTTTTGATCGTGTTAGAGGAAACGCCTAATCGGAGTGCGATTTGATCTATATAAGACTGCCCTGTTTTTTCGTTCTTTTTCCTTCTGACTTTATAATCAGGATGAAGTTTCAGCGATTTGACGGCAGGTGCCAGCAGTTCTGCAAATTGTGTCCGGTTTTCAAGTTCAGCCATTAGCCTGCACCTCCTATTAGTACTATTTTATCAATTCAGTGTTTTTTGTATATGAAAAAATAAAAAGTACAGTGCCGCTGTCCTTTTATACAGCAGGAAAGGCTGTTGAACGTATGGAAAAGCAGATAAAATAGGGGCAGTAATAGAGAAAACAAAAATGTATGCACTTACATTTCAGAGCAGAGAAAGGATTTTGCCAAATGACTCACACAGTGCCTCAAAACATGAAAGCGGCGGTTATGCACAACACGAGAGAAATCAAAATCGAAACAGTGCCCGTGCCTGAAATCAATCATGATGAAGTGTTG
The DNA here is from genome assembly GCF_036961585.1 of Bacillus sp. JHAA. Taxonomy (NCBI): domain Bacteria; kingdom Bacillati; phylum Bacillota; class Bacilli; order Caryophanales; family Bacillaceae; genus Bacillus; species Bacillus sp. JHAA. Next base: position 16,391 of record NZ_JBAMDE010000010.1, read on the forward strand.
ATTAAGGTGATGGCTGTCGGAATTTGCGGATCTGATCTGCATTACTATACAAATGGCAGAATAGGCAATTATGTAGTGGAAAAACCATTTATCCTCGGTCATGAATGCGCGGGAGAAATTGCCGCCGTCGGATTGTCTGTCGATCAATTCAAGGTGGGAGACCGTGTCGCCGTCGAACCCGGTGTCACATGCGGACGCTGTGAGGCGTGCAAGGAGGGGCGTTATAATCTTTGCCCGGATGTACAGTTTTTGGCGACACCGCCGGTTGACGGCGCGTTTGTCCAATATATCAAAATGCGCCAGGACTTTGTTTTTTCGATTCCGGATTCACTATCCTATGAAGATGCGGCTTTGATTGAACCGTTTTCTGTCGGCATTCATGCGGCCTCGAGAACGAAGCTTCAGCCCGGTTCAACGGTTGCGATTATGGGAATGGGGCCTGTAGGATTAATGGCCGTTGCGGCAGCGAAAGCATACGGGGCAGGCACAATCATTGTGACCGACTTGGAGCCGCTGCGGTTAGAAGCTGCGAAAAAAATGGGAGCGACTCATGTCATCAATGTCCGGGAACAGGATGCCGGTGAAGAAATCAAAACGATCACGAATGGCAGAGGCGTTGATGCTGCCTGGGAAACAGCGGGGAATCCGGCGGCATTGCAATCCGCACTGGCTTCCGTGCGCCGGGGCGGAAAACTGGCGATTGTCGGTTTGCCTTCTCAGAACGAGATTCCGCTCAATGTGCCGTTTATTGCAGATAACGAGATTGATATATACGGAATCTTCCGTTATGCGAATACGTATCCGAGGGGAATTGAATTTCTCGCTTCCGGCTTAGTTGACACGAAGCATCTTGTAACGGACCAATATCCGCTGGAGAAGACGCAAGAGGCGATGGAACGGGCCTTTCAATACAAAAATGAATGCTTAAAAGTGATGGTGTATCCAAATCGCTGAGTGAACGGGGAGGATCTTTGCATTCTCCCTCTTGCCTATCAAAAATGAAAACGGATTCTTGGGGTGGGAAATGATGATTGAAACAGAAAAAGCAGCGGCAGTAAAGACGAAATATCGCGGCCTGTCCTGGATGGAACGGATCGGCTACGGATTCGGCGATATGTCGTACAATATTATCTTTCAGTTTGTAAACGCATACTTGTTATTCTACTATACAGACGTCGGCGGCATTAAGCCTGCGGTCATCGCAGCTTTGTTTCTTATCGTAAGGGTGCTGGACGCTGTTTTTGACCCGATTATGGGCGTGATTTTAGACAAGACGAATACAAGATGGGGAAAGGCAAGGCCGTATCTTTTGTGGGTGGCGTTTCCTTTTGCGCTATTTACGTTCTTATGCTTCACGACCCCTCATTTCGGCGAAACGGGGAATATGGTTTATGCGTACATCACTTATATTCTGCTTGGGATGTCCTTCAGCATGCAGACGATTCCGGTCAACAGCTTAACGGGGCGGATGACGAATTCCGTGGAGGAACGGACGGTTCTGACGACGACCCGGATGATTTTAGTTTATATCGGAATTCTGTTATCGATTTCCTGTGCGACACCGCTTGCGGACGCCATCGGCGGGAAAGATCAGGCGTTTGGATTTCAGATGACGGCGCTTATCTATGCGGCGGTGAGCATCGCATTGAATCTGTTCAGTTTCTTTACTGTGCGGGAACGGATTCAGCCTGAAAAAAGAAAAAAACAAGGAGTGAAAAAGACGTTGTCTGTTTTGTTCCGAAACAAGCCTTTGCTCATTTTGGTTTCTGCATTTTTGGCGTTTGCGATTGGGTTTAACATTAAGCTCAGTACGATGGTGTACTATTTTACGTATAACGTCAGCCATAAGGAATTTGTGTTTTTAGGAACCGTGTTGTTTTTCGGCGCAGCGCTGATCAGCAATCTGTTTATTCCTTTCTTTTCTGAGAAGCGGGGCCGGAAGCAGGTTATGATCATCACGGCGGTGCTATCGCTGATTTCTTATGCGGGCCTTCAGTTTACATCGTATTCTTCGCTGCCGCTTATTTTCTTTTGGCTTTTCGTTTCGGGATTTTTCACGACGCCTTTAAATACGCTTGCTTGGGGAATGGTTGCCGATTGTGTCGATTATGCGGAATGGAAAACCGGAGTCCGGGCTGATGGCGTGGTGATCTCGAGCATGAGTTTCATCAATAAGCTCGGAGTTGCGTTAGCCGGGTCATTTTCGGCCGTTTATCTCGGAATCGCCGGATATGCCGCGAATACCGATCAGACGGCCTCGTCATTGAATGCGATTAAAAATATGAATGCGCTCATTCCGGGATTGTTCATTCTGCTGTCTATTATTCTTATTTCTTTTTATCCTTTAACTGAAAAAAAATATCAGCAGATGATGTCTGATCTGGAGCAAAGGGCTGCCAGATAAGTATACGTAAAATTTAAAATATTCTATGTAAACGGTTGTATTTATGACAGAAAGCACTATACTGAAACTATAATCGAGAATTGATAAATGAGTGTGATGATGTGAGAAGCCAATCTGTTATTTGTATTGGAGAATTGTTAATTGATTTCTTTTGTACCGATGTGGATGTTGATTTGACGAAAGGGCGCAACTTCTTAAAAAGTGCCGGCGGCGCACCGGCGAATGTGTCGGCAGCGATTGCTAAGCTGGGCGGAGACGCGGCTTTCAGCGGGAAAACAGGCAAAGATCCGTTCGGGTATTTTCTGAAGCAGACATTGGACGCCGTACACGTCGATACCTCTATGCTCGTCATGGATGAGAAAGCGCCTACAACGCTTGCGTTTGTTTCATTAAAACAAAATGGGGAGCGCGACTTTGTGTTTAACAGAGGAGCGGACGCTTTGTTTACGCTGGATGATATTGATCTGGAAAAGGTAAACGATGCCAAAATCCTTCATTTCGGATCAGCGACGGCATTGTTATCTGATCCGTTTTGCTCAGCCTATTTACGGCTGATGTCGATTGCGAAAGACAATGGACAGTTTATTTCCTTCGATCCTAACTACCGTGAGGATTTATGGAAGGGAAGAGTTTCAGAGTTTATAAATACCGCAAAAAAAGCTATTGCCATAAGTGATTTTGTGAAAGTCAGTGACGAAGAGCTTGAGATCATCAGCGGTGCGAAGGATCATAAAGAAGGTGTTGCGGTTCTTCATGAGCTCGGGGCCGGTATTGTGGCGGTGACACTCGGGAAAAGCGGGACCCTTCTTTCAAATGGGAAGGATATTGACATCATTCCGAGCATTCCGGTGACATCAATAGACTCAACGGGAGCGGGAGATGCGTTTGTCGGCGCGGCGCTGTATCAGCTGGCGCGCACGGATGAGATTCAGACGGCAGCCGATGATTTTGCGAAGCTGCGTGATATTGTCTCATTTGCCAATAAGGTGGGGGCGCTCGTGTGCACCAAAATCGGTGCGATCGATGCTTTGCCGAGTTTAAAAGAGGTTGAAGTATCACTGTAAAATATCGAGGATGCTTCTTGAAAGTCATCGGACTTCGGGAAGCATCCTCTTTATTTAGGTCTGAAACCCTTTTCGATATACGGTATACTTTAGAAAGGCATCCAGTAAATTGAACCGCTGTGAAGTTCATACAATAACTTTTTTATCAGTTCTGAGTAAAACCAAGTTTCTGCTGCTGCCGTCATGTATAGTGTGACGGCCTGTGATATTGAACCGCGGAGGAATGTTTTTCATGAAACATGTTTTTCTTATTGTGCAATGCGCGTTTTCTGTTTTTTGTTTTCTTTGTCTCGCCGCTGTCAATTGGTATCAGGGGAGTGAGCTTGTTTCTGATTCGTTTGATTGGAATTATACGGCTAAATTTTCAAAGCTTTTGAATGGGACGGATACGATTACAAGTCCGGAACAGATTTCGCAGCTGGATTTCTTTGTGTATGCGGCGAAGCATTACCCGTTAGTGAGCGGGTTGATGATCGCGCTTTTTATTTATTTTTTGTTCTCACTGTATCTGGTCGTAAAGAATTTCCGCCGGCACAAATGGGCTGAATGAGACTATTTTCATATAAAATACATAAATTTATGAGAAAATGAAACTTTTTTCGAAAAAAACAGTATAGATAACTATGAACTTGTTACTATTTAATTTTGGGAGGAAAATGAAAAATGAGTATTTTAGGAAGATTTAAAGACATCATGTCAAGCAATATCAATGCGCTGCTGGACAAAGCTGAAAACCCTGAAAAAATGGTTGATCAATATTTGCGGAATCTGAACAGTGATTTAGGAAAAGTGAAAGCGGAGACGGCTTCTGTCATGGCTGAGGAACAGCGGGCGAAAAGAGCGTTAACAGAATGCCAGGCTGATGCCGAAAAGATGGAAAGTTATGCGATGAAAGCGTTGCAGGCCGGCAATGAAGCCGATGCGCGGACGTTTTTGGAAAGGAAAGCGGCTGTTGAATCAAGACTGACTGAGCTGCAGACGGCTTATCAGCTCGCTTCTTCCAACGCGTCTCAAATGCGCAAAATGCATGACAAGCTTGTCGCTGATATCGGAGAGCTTGAGTCGCGCCGAAATGCCATCAAAGCGAAGTGGTCTGTGGCAAAGACGCAGGAGAGAATGAACAAATTGGGGTCCTCTGTGTCAAATGCGGGCCAATCGATGACAGCTTTCGGCAGAATGGAAGACAAGGTCAACCAAGCGCTTGATCATGCCAATGCGATGGCTGAGCTGAACGCGTCTCCGAAAGACGATATTGACGATCTGACGGCTAAATATGACAGCAATCAAAGCAGTGTCGATGATGAATTGGCGGCGCTTAAGCAGAAAATGCTTTTCAGTAAAGATCAATAGACAGCGGGCTGCAGCTTTGTCCGATATAAAGAGAAAGTGAGAGAAACAGAATGATCATTTCTTATAAATGCCCGAACTGCGGCGATGATATGGTCTTTGACAGTTCATCCGGCATGCTGACATGTCACAGCTGCGGGCGGCAGGATCAGATTGAGAGCCTGCCAAAAGAGTATATAACGACGAGATTTTCTGAAAATGAGGCGAACGAGTACCGGTGTGAGAATTGCGGTGCGGTATTAATGACTGAGGCGGAAACGACGGCCACGACGTGCGGGTTTTGCGGAGGAGCCGCCGTTCTCGCCGACCGATTATCGGGAAATCTCGCGCCTTCGATGGTGATTCCTTTTACGATCAGTAAAGAAGAAGCCATGAGCGCTTTTAAAAAGTGGTGCCGAAACGGCCGTCTGACACCGAAAGGATTTATGTCTGCTGATCGGGTGAAGAGCATAACGGGCATGTACGTGCCGTTTTGGATGTTTGATTTAAACAGCAAGGTTCAGGTCAATGCCGTTTGTACGAGAGTGCATCACTATGATGATGGAGAATACCGGGTGACGGAGACCGAGTATTACAACGCGTACCGCGATATCAATCTTGATTATCTCAAAATTCCGGTCGACGCTTCAGAAAAAATGAGTGATGAATTAATGGACAAATTGGAGCCTTACTCATACAGTGAGCTGAAGGAGTTTAATACGGCCTATTTAGCGGGATATATAGCGGAAAAGTACAATTATACCGATGACGATCTCTTTCCGCGGGCGAAGGATAAAATCAGCCATTATATTGATTCTTATATCAGATCCACCTTCTCCGGATATACGACGGCTGACATTACGGATGAGCAGATTCAGACCGATAAAATCAGCAGCTTTTACGTACTGCTTCCGGTCTGGATGGTCAGCTACGACTATGAGCGGGCTGAGCACATTTTTGCGATGAACGGGCAGACGGGCAAGGTTGTCGGCAAACCGCCGATCAGTGCCGGAAAAGTGGCCGCGTGGTTCGGCGGCATAACCGCCGGTGCGTTTTTAGCATTAAGACTCGTCTCACTTATGATAGGAGGCGGTTTTTGATGAAAGTATCGATAAAAAAAGCGTGTCTCTTCTGCTTCGTCCTTTTTCTGATGCTGTCTTTTGGTTTACATACATCGGCGTCTGCCGCGGAACAGAAGCAATATGTTTATGACAATGCTCATTTATTAACGAAGGATGAAACGAAGAAACTTGAGGAATTGGCCGGGAAGCTCGGGGCAAAGCGCCATACCGATTTTATCATTCTTACCGCAAACGGAACGGGCGGTAAGGACATCGAGCAGTACGCCGGTGATTTTTATGACAGTCATTTTAGCGGAAACACGGCGATTTTGACCATTGATATGAAAAAGCGGGAAGTATTTATCTCCGGATATAAAAAGGCGGAGACGTATTTGAATAACAGCCGGCTGAATACGATCAGAAATACGATCTCGTCAGATATTTCCGCAGGCCATTATGAAAAGGCGTTTCAGACCTACATCAAGTTGGCTTATAAAGATATGGGGAAAAGCCCGGACGACAAGTCTGACAATCTGCTGCTCACATGGTGGTTTCAGCTCATTATTGCCGCAGCCGCGGCCGGCATCGCCGTCACTGTGATGGTGTACAATTCCGGCGGCAAGGTCACCGTCACCGGCAGCACGTATATGGATCACGATACGTCTGAAGTGCTGAGCCAGCACGACACATATATCCGAACCGACGTTACAAGAGAAAAAAAGCCTGATAAAGATAATGACAATGACGGCGGAGTCACGAGGGGCGGCACGAGTTACAGCGGAAGCAAGGGAAGTTTTTAAATTATATGTAAAGGATTTGAGCATACATGGGTTTTTTCAGAAATCAGTTAGCAAATGTGGTGGAATGGGAAGAATTCAGAGATGACATGGTTTTCTATAAATGGAACAACCGTGAAATTAAAAAAGGCAGCCGTCTGATCATCCGGCCGGGACAGGATGCCATCTTTTTATACAACGGGAAGATTGAAGGGATTTTCCGTGATGACGGCGATTATGATATCGAATCAGAAATCATTCCGTTTCTATCTACACTAAAAGGGTTTAAGTTTGGCTTTAACAGCGGCATGCGGGCTGAAGTGCTGTTTGTGAATACGAAGGAGTTCACCGTGAAGTGGGGCACAAAAAACGCTATCAACATTCCGGCGGCAGGTATGCCGGGCGGTATGCCGATCCGCGCAAACGGCACATTTAACTTCAAGGTCATTGACTACATCGGATTGATTGATAAGATTGCGGGTGTCAAAGACAGCTATTTAGTGGAGGACATTAAAATCCGGATTACGTCTATTCTCGATCAGCTTTTGATGAAATGGATCACCAGAGAAGGAAAAGACATGTTCAATCTGCAGTCGAATTCCTTTGAAATCGGAAAAGGGATTCAAGAAGATCTTGATATGCAGCTGATCGGAGACGGCATGTCGATTACGGGCTTCAATATTATGAGCTTTAATTATCCGCAGGAAGTTCAGGATATGATTACGAAAAACGCTTCTTACGGCATGGTGGGCGATGTGAACCGCTATCAGCAGATTTCCATGACGGACGGAATGTCATCCGGCAAAATGAGCGGAAGCGGCGCCGCCTCAGACATGGCGGGCATGATGATGGGAATGAATGCGGCAAATCAAATGATGAACCAAATGAACCAAAATCAGCAGAACCAGCCGCAGCAAAATCAAAGTCAGCAGAATCAGGGGACGGCACCGGCGAACGGCTCGGAAGGAGCGGCTAAGCCGAAATTTTGTCCGAACTGCGGAACGAAAACGGAAGGCGCGAATTTTTGCCCGAATTGCGGACAGAAGCTTGCCTGACGATATACGAAAAAGAGGCCTTTTTGGGGCCTCTTTTTTTGTCATGATTTCATTGTTTGAACGATGAGGGATGTCAGCGCTTTAGACCCCTCAGGTATGAGATGGACGCCGTCCGGTGTGAAGTATTCAGGGTGCTGCAATGCTTTTGCGTGCCAATCGACAAGCGTCACATTTTTGCGAGACTCGGCCTGCCGGCGCAATGATTCGTTTACTTTGCTTTCCCACTGCCGCGGCACACGCGTGTTGACAAGATAGATATCGGCTTTTGAAAAAGAGCTGATCAGTGATTCAATTTGGCTGTTTGTGAAATAGCCGTTCGTCCCTAACTCGATGATGACCGCTTTGTTCGGCTGATTAAATGACGCATATTCCGAAGTGAGCTGGAGTGCTTGAGAGACTTGTCTTCCTACCTTTCCGTCGATGGTGACATGAGGGAGGGACTGCCGCAGGTATGACGCAATGTCCAGCATCACCGAGTCACCGATGGCCAGCACGTCTTGCTGAGGCTGTGTTTGTTTTGGATCAGCCGTTTTTTGGGATGACTGTTCCTTTTTCTCTTCGTTTTTCTTTGTGTTTGATTTGTCTGTTGGTTCTTTCTTGTTTTTGTTTGACGCGGTGTCCGTTTTTTCGCCGCCGTGTTTTTTCTTGCTGTCATCTTCTTTTGCCGGTTGATCGTGATCGGCCGTTTTGTGCGAAGAGGCGGCGGTTTCTTGCTGATCATTTTGCGCGTACGTCCATTGCGGCTGTTTTTTCTCTTCGGCTATCCCTGACAGCCCGCCCGCAAATACGAGAATGGCGGCAAGAATGAGGCCGAGCGACATTCTGCTGATGACAGAGGATGTCTTCCATTCCAGAAAGCGATTCAGAAACACGCGGCGTAAAAATGGCCGGAAGCCCGCAGTGCGGATCGGCTGTTCAATGAAATGGTAAGAAAGCTCGGCAAGAATGAAAGTGGCACCGATTCTGACGGCGCAGTGCCAATAAACCGGATTTCCGATTTCCTGCACGGGTGTGCTCAGTACGATAACCGGGTAATGCCAAAGATAGATTCCGTATGATCTCGTTCCGATCCAGCGAAGCGGCTTCCATGAAAGAACATGTCCCAAAAAGCTGCTCGGATGGCATAAACATGCGACAAGAACCGCTGCGGTGATGCTGATCAAAAGCATGCCGCCCTTGTACAGGAAGGGTTCATATTCATCCGTGTAAAAGACGCAAAGCAGCAGCGCGGCAAAAGCGGCAAGCTCCGTCCCGTGAAGCAGGTGTTTCATGCTGCTCGGCAGCCGTTTGGAAGATAATCGTTTCATCGGCCACACTAAAGCTAAAGCGCAGCCGATCAGCAATTCAAATGAGCGGGTATCCGTCCCGTAATAAATGCGGCTCGGATCTCCGCCGGGCACATACATCATACTCATTACGACTGCCGAACATAACGCGAGAAACATGACCGCGGCCGCAAGCCGGGCCCGTGTTTTACATATGTACATTCCCGCAAGCAGCAGGAAGGGCCATATGATATAAAACTGTTCTTCAATCGCCAGTGACCAAAGGTTTTTTAATGGCGAAGGGGAGCCGAAGCTGTCGAAATAAGAAAGCTGATGAAAGATAAACCACCAATTGCTTATGTAAAAAAGTGAGGAGACCGCATCCCCGCGTACGGTATGCAGGAGCTCGCTGTTAAACAATACGACCCAAATGACCGTCGTGATAATCATGAGATAAGCCGCCGGCAGAAGCCGCCTGATCCGGCGCACCCAAAAATCACGCAAATCAAGGGTGATGGCATTGCCTTGGGCAGGCAATATAATAGATGTAATTAAATACCCCGATAAAACAAAAAAGATATCAACACCGATGAAACCGCCGTCGGCCCAGTTAAAATTCAGATGATATGCGATAACTGCGAGGACGGCAAAGGCGCGAAGTCCATCCAGTCCGGGAATATAGCGGTGATGCAGTGACTTGTCTGACATGGTATTCCTCCAATAATGTGTGCGGAAATTCTCGCTGTTTTGCGGATGGCTATGGCAGATTTCTGTACAGTCTTCCATTTGTTCCGTTAATTAGACGCATTCGGAAGGGGATTTTGTTTCAGAAAAAATGAATGAAATGCTGTGATTTTCTTAAACTTTTCAGCCCCCGTCCGGTGTCTGTTATATGAAAAGGGTCCCATATGCATCTTGGCTGTTGCGGGACGAAAGAAAAAATCCATGATCTGCGGATATCATGGATTTTTTTCTTTCTTTATCTGATGTAGCGGTCTCCGACAAGCAGCTTGGAGATGACGGAGGTCGGTATTGTAAACTCTGTAACGCCCATATATCCGGGTGCCGCTTCATATTCGTCAAATGAAATAACAAGTTTGTGCTTATCTGTAATATAAAAATTCTGGTCGGCGCGGATGGCTTTAAAAGGCTCCGTCATATCATCATCTTCGACCCAGTATATTTTATTCGGATCTTCTTTCATCTGTTTTTTCATTTGTTCTTTAATATTTTCGCTGATGACTTTAATATAACGGTCATCTTTAAATAAACTCTTTAACGTAAGCACGGCCTCATTCTTTTTATCAATCGTGATGTAACGGCTTTGCGTATAAGATGAAGCTTGTGTTTTTTCGATATCACGGCGGATTGAGATCAAATCCGCTGTGTCAGTAACGGTTTCATAATCGCTGTAAATACTGAGGTGGCCTTTTTTGCTTTTTGAGGTCGCCTTCATAAATTCCTGATACAGCTCTTTGCTTTCTTTCATATAATGCCGATTGATGCTGTCTTCGAGTTTATGATCGGAAAGTCCGGACAGAGCGGGCGTTTTCACATCAATGCTTGATTGGTTCTTTTCTTCCTTCATCTCCGTGAATGTGATGGCTTGGACGACTTTGCCGATGACGGGGATTTTAGACATGGCTTGTGCGGCATCCGGATTGATATTGACAACGGCGGTAAATAAGACGGCCGCAGCGACTGCCGCGGATGTCGGCCACATCACGATTCGTTTTTTCTTCGGTTTCTGCTGAAGGGCTTTTTCGACAATGCTGTCCAGTTCCTTAGGAATGGGCACACTTTTATACTCTTCTCTTAATTGTTCTAATCTCTTTTCCATTAAGAAAGATCCTCCTTCGTCAGCTGAATGCGCATGAGCTTCAGCCCCCTGTAAAGGCGTGTTTTGACGGTGTTGATGTTTTCCCCCGTGATGTCCGCGATTTCTTCTAATTTCAGGTCTTCAAAGAAACGCAGAATGATAATGGTTTTATATTGATGCGGCAGGTCATCAAGCGCTTCGTGAAGGTCTGTGTCTTTGTAGTGATCTTCCTTTCCGCGGCTTAAAAACTCGATCGTTTCATCGTCCATCACTTTCAGTTTTTTCTGTTTGCGGAGAAAATCAATGGCCGTGCGCACTAAAATTTTATAAAACCAGCTTTTGATCACATCGGGGTTTTTGACGGATTCGACCGATGTCAGCGCTTTTTGAATTGATTCTTGAACAATATCTAACGCGTCATCCTTGTTCTTTACGTAACTGTACGCCAGCCGGTAAAAGTCTTCCTTGCGCTCAGTTATGCACGTCACAAGCGACGCTTTGGCTGTTTCGTTCTTCATTGCTTCAAAGGGCTCCTTTTTTAAAAATACGTATCATAGGCTGCTGCCTAAGGATAGACGGGACAGGGTGAAAAATAGTTTGCGCAGAGGGGATCATTTTTAAAAGGAAAAGGAAGGAAAGACGATGAGATGAAAAAAAGAGCCGGAACGGCTCTTTTTCGGATGTGTCTGTTATTCAGCTAAACGATTTAGTTCGGTTTGACTAAGATTTTCACTTGGTTTTTCTCTTTGATTAGAGCGCCGAAGCCTTCTTCAATCAGATCGTCGAGCACGATTTTTTTCGTGACGAGCTTATCTGCTGAGAAGTAGCCCTCTTTCATCAGTGCAAGAACGGAAGGGAAGATGTCACGGTATCCGATAATGCCTTTTACGGTCCGTTCTTTGATAACGATATCGTTCGGATGAATTTCCGCTCCTTTTTCCCAAATGCTGACGATAACCGTTTCACCGGCAATGTTTGTTGACTGGATCGCCTGGCGGAGAACGACAGGAACGCCTGTTACTTCATAAGAAACATCAACGCCTCCGTTTGTGCGTTTAGCGATTTCTTCAACGACATCGTCCGTTTTTGACGGATCAATGATGATAGCGCCGAGTTCTTTCGCTTTTTCCTGACGTTCCGGTGAAAGTTCAACCGCGTAAATATCTGTGGCGCCGGCCGCTTTCAAGGCTTCAATCACAAGCAGCCCGATCGGTCCGCAGCCAAAAACTGCCGCCTTGTCGCCCGCTTTTAATTTGCTTTGGCGGACGGCGTAAAGCGCTACCGCTGACGGCTCAACAAGTGCGCCCTGTTCGTAAGAAAGCTCTTCAGGAAGCTTAAACAGCAATTCTTCGTCAACGGATACATATTCAGAAAATCCGCCGCCGCCTCCGGCTAAGCCTAAGAATCCCATTTGTTCATCAAGGTTATAGGCTCCCTGATGTCCGTGTGTGGCAAAAATCGGTTCCACGACGACACGGTCGCCGACGCTGTAATTTTTGACGCCTTCGCCCACTTCAACGACTTCTCCTGAGAATTCGTGACCCATCGTGACGGGCGCCATTTCGTTTGTTAACGGATGAGGTTTGCCGACCGGAATAAAGATCGGGCCTCCCAAATATTCATGAAGGTCGCTTCCGCAAATCCCGCACCATTTGACTTTAATTTTGACTTTACCCGGTTCTGCTTTAGGTTCATCAATGTTTTCGATTCGAATGTCTTTTTGATTGTGCCATCTTGCCGCTTTCATTGATTATCACTCCTAGTCTGATTGAAACGAGTATAGGTACATGATCAATATGAACCACGGTTAAAAGGAATAAAGTGCCTGCTTCCTAAAGCCTGATTTCTCAAAATATATCATATTATGCAACTATCAATAGGCCTTATAAAAAGTCCATATTGAATGCAGAAATACTCTATGAATATTATAACGCTAATGAATTAAATTTTGTAGTATAATTTACCATGGAATTATATAGAACGGGAAATTGTGCCATCGTTATGTGCATGTCTCATCACGTTGTAATGAACATGTAAAGTGATTGAAATATTATAATCGTCTTCTTGGTGTATAATTTTGCCTAGAATAAAGAATCAGGAGGACGAAAGCTTGAAGAAGTTATTCTTAGCCTTATTGATTTTAGCAGGAAGCACGCTGGGAGCGATCAGTTACTCTTCTGATGCAAGCGCTAAAAAAGTGAACGGAAATATTACATGGTATAATGGAGTCGGTAAAAAAGGATCTTCCGGTAAAAAACTGGGACACTGGGATTGCGCGACAAAATTAGGATTTGACGTTCCGAGAAACGGAACGAAAATCAGAGCTTATGCGAAAGCAAAACCGAAAAAGGTTATCACCGTATACAAAAATGATGTAGGCCGTCTGCCGAATGCCGTATTGGATGTCAGCCCGAAAGCGTTCAAAGCGCTCGGATATCCATTAAGCAAAGGAAGAGTATCCGGACACTACAGCTATTAAAATAGACCATCTTAAAAAGCAAGGACACTGATTCTTGCTTTTTCTGATTGACGGAGAGATTGATAATGAAGAAGAAACGATGGATCTGGATGTTGCTGGCTGCCGTTTTGGCGGCGGCGGTCATCGCGTCCGTTTTACTGATTAAAGGAAAAAGCGACGGCGGCGGGAAAGCCGTTGTCTCCGGCGGCCATGACAAGCTGCTTGTTTCCATTACAGACAAAGATCTGATGACGAAATATTACAAGGACGGCCGCGTGCTGTACGAGGAAAAGCTTTCGGCATATCCGGCGTTTGCGCTGGATGACGCCCATCAGGTGCTCTATTTTGTCGGGAATAATGACCAAAATGAGATGCGTCTCTATAAGCTTGATCTGAAGACGAAAAAGAAGACGGTGCTTTATAAAGGAACGGCAAGCGCTGACAGTCTGTTTTTATCAAAGGATCTGACGCACATTTATTTCCGTCTCGGAAAAGCGGATGAAGATATTTTCCGTCTCGCATCTTTTGATTTGAAAACGAAACGTTATGAAAATCTGTATCCCGCCGCCGATGAGAAAGATGACAGTGTAAGCAGCTTCTTTTATAACCGGAGCCAAAACGATTTTGCGCTTCTGCATTATTCCGTAAAAGAGGATTATCAAAAAACGGATGAGGCAAATGAGAAGGGGATTGACCCTGAACCGACGAATATCCGGTTTGCAGCAGGAGCGGGCGAACACCTTCAGGATTTGACAAACCTTGAACAGTTTATCAGCGACGTGGCGGTGTCACCGGACGGAAAGAACCTTGTCTTTACATCTTATACCCAAAAAGGGACGGAACAAAAAGCGTCCATCCGTCTGATGAATGTCAAAACGAAAAAAGATGAAACGATTATCTCAAACGGGAAGGACTTCGCTCCGCTGATTGATGCCCAGCCTCAGTTTTCTAAAGACGGCAGCATCATTTATTTCATGGCGGAAGCAAAAGGCGCTAAGCGCCTGAAGGATGAAACGGGGCGGAATGCGAAGGTCCGGACCATTTATGCTTATCATTTGGATACGAAAAAATGCGAAAAAGTCTGGGAAAATGACAACGGCATTATCAACAGTTTTTCCGTCATCCAATCATGAAAAAAACACTCAGCGCCCGCTGGGTGTTTTTTAATGAACAAAGCTGGCTGCGGCTGAGGCGAGCCATTTGAAAAAACGGAGAATCGGAACGGCAAAATGAAGCGTTTCGATGAATGACTGTGCGGCAAGGTTCATTTTCCGCCGTTTTGCCATTTCCTTCAGATCTTTCTGCTGCCGATCGTTTTTCATGTTCATTGCTCCTTTGCATCATAAAAGGACATGATATCGCAAAGGCCTCTCATGAGACATGGAGGCCTTCTCTATGTTGAGACTCGTAAAAGGGAGGTCTAACTTGATGCCGTTTGATTATTGTTTTGGAGATTTACCAACGAACGGACGCCGTCGATCATTTTACTGCCGCAAAGGGGGCAAGTCGGGGTATCACTGCCGGCAAAATTCTTTCTGCTCCAGCCGATACAGTCCTCTTTTGTGCATTCCCACGTACTGACATCTTCTTTAGGCAGCGGTTCCTGATTACGTTTGTTGTAGTAAGACATAAAGTCACTTCTTCCCTTATGAATTTTCGTGCACTCCTTCATTGTCTCATACTTTTCCCTAATCTCCTAATTCCTTTTTCTATCCAGATTTCCAATGAGGGTGCATCGTCTTCCTGTTATTACAGTATATGCAAATAAGTGTCTTCTTATTTTTTCTTTTTGGATAAATAAAAAAGCCCCTTCTCTAAAAGGGGTGATATTTGTTTACTGCTTATCCGTGACGTCCATCGGTCTCATCATGTCGTAATCTTCATGTTCTAAAATATGGCAGTGCCATACGTAGCGTCCGCTGTAAGGAGCGAAGGTCGCCGCGATTCTGATGACCTCTCCCGAGTGCGCCTGCACGGTATCTTTCCAGCCTTTCTCACTTGGAGGAGGCGGGACGGCGGGGCCTGTATACACAATGTCGCCGAATTTGTTATAACGCTCTAAGTCAAAAGGACGCCGGTCAAGGATTTGGAAGGAAACAAGGTGCAAGTGTATCGGATGGGTTCCCCCCATCGGATTAATAATCGACCAGATTTCCGTTGTGCCGAGCTTCGGCGCTTCTGTCACAGGATCATGCCATCGCTTGTTATTCAGCGTCAAAACGGGCCGGCCGTATTTGTCTTGCGTATTTGTAAGTTTAAGCGTCCTGATATTGTGTATTCTCTTTGATGTCACATTAGGCATTGTTGAAAGATATTTAGGCTTCCGGCTTGTGTCTGCTCCCTTCAGCGCTTTTGTGACGCGGAATTGCATCACATTGGCGTCTGTATCCGGATCGGCGTCGCCCCCGCAGCCGGTGCCGTTCGTTAAAATGATATGTTCTCCGTCAAAGGCGGAGAAATCGATGAGCACATCATACCGCTCTGCCGGGGCTAAGCTGATAGATTGTGTTTTGACAGAGCGGGGAAGCAACCCGCCGTCAGAACCGATTTGGATAAACTTCCCGCCGTTATTGAGCGAGAGAGAAAATGTTCTCGTATTGGAGGCATTAAGGATGCGGAAACGATATGTCCGCGGTTCAACTTCCATATACGGCCACGCTTTACCATTGACGAGAATGGTATTTCCGCAAAAAAACGGGACGATGGAAGGGTCGGGCAGCGTTTCAGAAGGGGTAGCAGGCCCGCTCGGATAAGACAAGGAACCGTCGTCATTTAACGTGCGGTCCAAAATCATAAGCGGTACGTCGTACTCTCCGGAGGGAAGCTTCAGCTGCTTTTCTTTTCGCTCGCGGATGATATACATCCCGGCAAGCCCGGCGTACACATTGAGCCTCGTAATCGCCATGGCGTGATCGTGATACCATAACAGAGCCCCGCGCTGTTTGTTTGGATAATGGTATACCTCTCTCTCAAAATAAGGACCCGTTTCCTTAAAATCCTTTGTGAACCATGCTTCCGGGTAGCCGTCGCTGTCCGGCGGCGTTGCTCCTCCGTGTAAATGGACGACGGTTTTGACATCGGGTTCCTGATGGCCGCTTTCTGAATGGTGAATGGTATGATCCACGGGCAGAAAATGCTTATCCGGAAGGTCATTCATCCATTTAATATAGACGTTTTCATCTTGGTTCACGTCGATCGTCGGGCCGGGAAATAAACCGTTATACCCCCACAGCCGGGTCGGCGGGAGATCGCGGTGCAGCTTGTGAAAGCATTCCTTCATGGTGACTTCATAATACGTGCTGCCGTCTGATTTCTTCTGCGGCTGGAGTGTTTCGATAATCGGCAGTTCATCTGCAAATTTTTCTAGTGCCATTTTTCATCCTGTCCTTATCATTTATTGAAATCCTGTACTACAGTTAATGCTGCCTGGAACAGGTTGGTTAAAAAAACACCCGCCCTTTTTGAGGGGGGTGTTTGCGGTTATTGCGCAATCCGGCTTTCGGAGGCGCTCTCTTTCGGTTTTTGTTTTTTGCGGAATACATAGGAGGCAAGTACCAGCAGAGTAATAAATCCTGTCAGCAGAAATTCAGACCGCATTGAACTGATAAACAGCATAGATAACAAGATGGCGCAAATGGCGATGATCGTCAGGTAGGTTAAGTACGGATAGAACCACATTTTGATTTTAAGAGATTCAGGGTTTGTCCGTTCGATTTTCTTTCTCATTCTCAGATGTGAGACGGCGATGACGAGATAGACGAGCAGTGCGATCGCCCCTGATGAATTGACCAGGAACAAAAATACGGAGTCGGGAGAAAAGTAGTTCATAACAACGGCAATATAGGAGAAAAAGGTGCCGGCGATAATGGCTTGAACCGGTACGCCTCTTTTACTCAGTTTCATAAAACGCCGCGGCGCTTCATTTCGCTCTGCCAGTGAATACAGCATCCGTGACGTCGTATAAAGCCCGGAGTTCAGGCAGGACAGAACGGCTGTCAGGACGATGAAATTCATGATTTGAGCGGCTGCGGGAACCCCGATATGGCTCAAAACGGCAACGAAGGGGCTTTCCAAAATATTGGCTGAATCCCACGGCAGCAGTGTGACCACAACCGCAATGGAACCGACGTAAAAAATAATGATCCGCCAAACGACTGAGCGGGTCGCCTTCGTGACGGATTCGACCGGATTTGACGTTTCTCCCGCTGCGATTGCGACGATTTCAGATCCCATGAAAGAAAAAATGACAACGACGATGCCGAGCAGAACGGAACTTGGACCTTTAGGGAAAAATCCGCCGCTGCCCGCCAGATTTTCCAGCCCGACCGGTTTGCTGCCGGGGACGATTCCGAAAATGAACGCAAATCCCGCGATTAAGAAGACAACGATCGTCGCTACCTTCACTAAGGAAAGCCAGTATTCAAATTCGCCGAACGATTTAACTGAATAAATATTCGTCAGTGTTAACAGCACGGTCAGAAGCAGACTCGTCAGCCATAACGGAATGCCCGGGAACCAGTACTGTATGATTCCGGCGCCTGCAATGGCTTCAATGGCAATGACGATGACCCAGAAAAACCAATACAGCCATCCGATCGTAAAACCGGCCCAAGGACCGATGGCGTCATGCGCGTACTGTGAAAACGAACCGCTTGTCGGGTTGACGGAGGACATTTCCCCCAGCATTCTCATAATAAAAATCACTAATAATCCTGCTAAAGCGTAGGAGACAATCGCTCCGGGTCCGGTGGAATGAATGACGGATCCGCTTCCGACAAATAATCCGGCGCCGATCACGCCGGCAATTGAAATCATAGTCATATGCCGGGTTTTTAATCCCTTTGATAAAGAGTTAGGCTGATTCATTCTTTGCCTCCTTTTGGTTTGTTTATGCTGAATATTCCGACAAGTATTATTCTATCATAAATGCCACAGGCAGTTGAAAATGATGTAAGAAAATATGACATTTTTTCTCGTCCGTACAGCAGAAGGTGCCGGAAGGAAAAGAAATAATTTTCTGTTATTTCTGTGTTTTAATGGTTTTGAAAATAATTCCATGAACATGGGTTGGCGAGAATCCTTGATACGATTGGGATGAGAGGGGTTTTGTGAATGAAAATAAGTTTCCTGAGCGCATAAATGTTCCATGCTTACTATTTTTCTGTGGAAAGTGAATCATGTTTCTATAGACCCACTGTGTCCTCGCTTTGTATGATAATGAAGGAAAAATTGAACGGGAAGGAGGATTTTCAGTGGAGAGATATCATGAATTGAAAAAAGGCGAAACCGGAGCGATTGTCAGTATTGGCGCATATGCGGCATTGTCGGCTGTGAAGCTTGTGATCGGTTATTTGTTTCACTCAGAAGCGCTTCAGGCCGACGGTTTAAATAATGCGACTGATATCGTGGCATCCGCGGCTGTTTTCATCGGTTTGCGCATCTCTCAGAAACCTCCTGACGAAGATCATCCTTACGGCCATTTTCGGGCGGAGACCGTCGCGTCACTCATTGCTTCCATTATTATGATGCTTGTCGGAATGCAAGTGCTGTTCAGCGCCGCGCAATCTATTTTTTCCGTTAAAGAGGAAACACCGGATATGATAGCCGCCTGGACGGCCGCGGGGAGCGCCGTGGTGATGCTGATGGTCTGCCGCTATACGAAAGGGCTTGCGAAAAAGGTAAACAGCCAGGCCCTTTCAGCTGCGGCCGCTGATAATAAATCAGATGCGCTCGTCAGTATCGGCACGTTTATCGGAATTTTTGCTTCACAGTTCCATTTGGCTTGGGTGGATACGGTTACCGCGTTTATCATCGGGCTGATCATCTGCAAAACCGCGTGGGATATTTTTAAGGAATCCTCTCATTCGCTGACTGACGGTTTTGATGTCAAACATATTTCTGATTATAAAAAGACGATTGAACAGATTGCGGGCGTCAGCCGTTTAAAAGATATTAAAGCGAGATATCTGGGCAGCTCCGTTCATATTGATGTCGTCATTGAAGTGCCGTCAGATCTGAACATTAAAGAGAGTCATGAGATCGCAAATGAGGTAGAACGCAAGATGAAAGAGGAACATGCCATTGACCATTCACACGTTCATATGGAGCCTCTCCAGCTGAAATAAAGCTTCCTTTCTAAAGGGAGCTTTTTCCTTTTTCAGACTGGAAACAATTCGCTGGAAACGTTTTTTTATACTGTTTATATTTTGTGGTAAAGTTAGGTTACGATAATTGAAATTTGAGAGATGACTAGGAGGAGAAGAATGGCTTATAAAGAAGAGCTGCATCCGCTGCTGGAGAAAGCCGTTGAGCATATTGAAAACATCATCATAGGAAAACGGGATATCGCCATACTCAGTCTGGCCGCCATTCTCGCAAAAGGGCATGTGCTGCTGGAAGACGTGCCGGGAGTCGGAAAAACGATGATGGTCCGCGCTTTGGCCAAGCTGATCGGAGCTGACTTTAAGAGGATTCAGTTCACGCCGGATCTTCTGCCGTCAGATGTGACGGGTGTCTCTATTTATAATACGAAAACGATGGAATTTGAATACCGCCCTGGACCGATCATGGGGAATATCGTGCTGGCTGATGAAATTAACAGAACCTCTCCGAAAACGCAGTCTTCCCTGCTTGAGGCAATGGAGGAAGGGAATGTTACGATTGACGGAAAGACAATGCGGCTGGCTGAGCCGTTTTTCGTCATGGCCACACAAAACCCGGTTGAATATGAAGGAACGTATCCGCTTCCCGAAGCCCAGCTTGACCGGTTTTTATTTAAGCTGCGCATGGGCTATCCGACTGCCGAGGAAGAGCTTCAAGTTCTGTCTTTGCAGGAAGGGCGCAATCCGCTTGAAACAATCGAGCCCGTCATTTCTAAAGAACAGTTTATCAGCCTTCAGCAAAAATTGGAGCAGGTGCGGGTGGATGATGGAATTAAAGCGTATATCGTCGGCATTACTCAGCATACCCGCCGGCATCCGTCCGTACATCTGGGCGTAAGTCCGCGCGGTTCAATCTCATTAATGAAAGCCGCGCAGGCGTACGCGCTGCTTCATGACCGCGATTACGTCATTCCTGATGACGTCCAGTATTTGGCTCCGTATACGCTGCCGCACAGAATGATCTTGACCGCCGAGGCGAAATTTAACGATGTGACCCCGGAAGCGGTTATAGAAGACATCATGCAAACGGAAAAAGTCCCCGTTCAAAGGATGTCGGTCCGCTAATGAGAAAGAAGATGCATTGGCTTCTATATGGCTGGAAGCTGCTTATGTTGGCCGTACTGACGGCGGCTGTCTTTTCTTATGCCATGTTTCAGGGCGGATTTGTGAGCTGGTTTTTATTTTATGCGTTTTTGCCGTTTACCGTTTACGCCGGGCTGGTCGCTGTGTACCCGCTGCGGGCGTTTCAGGTGACGCGTGACGTGTCCTCTGCCCAGTTAACCTCAGGCGACAGGCTGTCTGTCACCATCAGGCTGACGAGGCGCCTGCCGTTTCCGCTGACATATATGGTCATTGAAGATGTGATGCCGGAAACGCTTGGCGAGAGGCGCAGTGCGAAACAGCTCGTGTTTCCGTGGTTTCAAAGGAAGCTGACGTTACAATATGAGCTGCCGCAGGTGCCGCGCGGAGAGCATCATTTACATACGATAAGAGTGCGGACGGGAGATGTTCTCGGGCTTTTGGACAAGACGGCGTCGTTTTCCGTTACGGATACGGTTCTGGTTTTCCCGGCGTACGGGTCTGTTCACTATAAGCCGCAGGTCTCATCCGGAGAAGAGGGTGCGGCTGCCGGCGCTCCGTTTCAGGTACACCGCTCCGCAATGGCTGCGAGCGTCAGAAATTATCAGCCGGGCGACCGGTTTTCCGCACTTGACTGGAAAACATCGGCGCGGCGAAATGAGCTGATGACGAAGGAATTTGACCCGCTGCAGAGTGTGAATATGATTCTCCTTTTGGACTGCAGGCCGTCCCCATCGTTTGAAGCCGCGGTATCAGCTTCGGCATCCCTGCTTTACACGGCGCTTGTGAAGGGCTCTCCCGCAGGATTTATTTCATTGGGGAGCGACCGGACCGTATTTCCCGTCCGGGAGGGAGACCGGCATTTCAGAAAGATGCTGCGTTACCTGGCATCAGCTTCAGAATCGGAAGAAGCCGATGCAGGCGGGCGTTTAGGAAAAGAGCTGGCGGATCCGCGCGTCCGCAAAGCTTCCATTGCCGTCGTGACGGGCAGTCTTACAGAAGACCTTCTCAAACAGGCTGAGCCCGGCCGTGCTGACATGACGGTGTTTTTGGCGAAAGAAACGAATGCCGCGCTTTCGGAGAAAGAACGGAAACTCGCTCTCATCTTCGCTCAAAAAAATATTAAGGTGCAAATGATCAGGGACAAACGGGTGTCCCATGTTGTTTAGAAAGAGAGGTGGCGCGCCATGCCGCATGACGAGAACCAGGGAAGCAGGCTGAGTCTGCTGCTGTTTTATTTTCTCGCTTTTTTATTGTTATGGGAATGGCTCAGGCCGCTGCACAATTTTACAGATACAAAACATACCGGTTTTTTCATCGTTTTTATCGGTTTGGCATTTCTGCTGTCATTCTTCCGGATGAGGTGGTACGTCACCGTGCCGTCCTGCATTCTGTTTACGTTGATCAGTATTCACATCCTGTTTTATAAAGGTTCGGTTTTTCAGCCGGAATGGCTCGTTTCTTTTTTGCGGGACGTGATGCAAAATGCCCGCCACATCGGGACCGGAAGATGGAATGATATGAATCCGTCATTCCGCACATTGCTGTTTTTTGTGCTTTTATGGCTGCTCGTGTATTTGCTGCATTACTGGGTGATCTATCAGCGGAAAATATTATTCTTTTTTATCATGACGGTGGCGTATATCACCGTGCTTGATACGTTTACTCCTTATGATGCCGCGTACGCCGTCATCCGGATCGTCTTTATCGGCTTTTTGATGATGGGGCTTTTGTATATGGAGCGCATCCGGCTTACGGAACACATAGCGTTTAAAAAAAGATTGATACTCAAATGGTTTCTGCCGCTGATGCTGTTTATCTGCGCTTCCGTCGTGTTCGGTCTGGCGGCTCCGAAATCAGACCCGAACTGGCCGGACCCCGTGCCGTTTCTTAAAAAAATAACAAACCACAAAGAAGTGCCCGCCGCCGAAAGCAAAATCGGCTACGGCAATCATGATGAAACATTGGGCGGCCCTTTTCAGCAGGATGATACGCCGGTTTTCACATGGAAGGGAAAAGAACGGGCGTACTTCCGGGTGGAAACGAAGGATACATACACGGGGAAAGGCTGGGTGGAGACCGATCAGGGCATGTCCTATAAACTGAACGGCGGCAACGTGGAAGATATATGGTTTGACCGGAGTGTGCAGACGAGACGGTATACGGCACAGGTGTCCATTGATGAGAATTATCTCTATAATCACGTCATGTATCCGATCGGCGTCTCCAATATTAAACCGAAGCACTCGATTCAGCTTGAAATGAACGGAAACACCGAGCAAATTACGCCGGTCAGTGAACAAGTGGGCAACATCCGCAATATGGGACGGTACACGGTGACTTTTCAGGCGCCCGTCTTTAAGCTGAATGATCTCAGAAAAGTGAAAGTGAAACGATACCGTGAGCAGAATCAATTCAATGACCGGTATTTACAGGTCCCCGACAGCCTTCCGAAAAGAGTGAGACAGCTTGCGGACAGACTGACGCGGGATCATCATAATATGTTCGATAAAGCGAAGGCGATCGAGGATTATCTCGGATCTTCCGCATTTTCGTATAATACACAGGATGTCGCGGTTCCGGAGCACAATCAGGATTATGTCGATCAATTTCTGTTTGAAACGAAAACAGGATATTGTGATAACTTTTCATCGGCAATGGCCGTGCTGCTCCGCTCTGCGGGAATTCCCGCCCGTTGGGTGAAGGGCTATACATCCGGCGAATATAAAGGGGCAGGCGACCATAACGGCCACATTTATGAAGTCACAAACAACAACGCCCATTCGTGGGTAGAAGTGTATTTTCCCGATCAGGGCTGGGTGACGTTTGAGCCGACGAAAGGCTTCACCAATCCGACGGAGTTTACGTCAGAGCAAAATCATACCGCGGCAAAAGACAGCGGAGGCTCAGCGGGAAATTCGGATGAACCGTCTGACAAGCAGCGTCAGGAAACAAAGCCGGAAAAAGAGGAAACACCGAAAAAGCGGGATCACAGCGCGGCACCGCAGCCTGTGATCCGCAACAAAACCGCGGCACAGCTATGGTCGTATGCAGCCATCGTCATCGTGATTTCAGCCGCGGCGGCACTCGCCTGGCTGCTCCGGACGCGCTGGATTCCGCACGTTACAGCAGCCAGATTGAAGCGGCGTACGGATGAAGACGTCTTTTTCGACGCATATGCCGCGCTGCTCCGCCAGCTGAAACGAAAAGGATTCAGCAGGGGAGACGGAGAAACACTGCGCGATTTTGCTGCGAGGATTGACGAGGCGCACCATACAAACGACATGTCCGAGCTGACGCTGCTCTATGAGCGGGCCTTATACCGCAGGGATAATGCCGCAAAGCTTTGGAATGAATCGGGACAGTTGTGGGAAAATATAATTAAAACAAGATAGTCTTGACCGCATATCGTCCTGTTGTTAGAATAAATGAATGTTAAATGGGAGCCCGGGAGCGTTAAAAAGCCGGGCTTCCGTACAAGTCTTGCGCGACAGAGGGCTGAACGTTTGTCCTCCGTTTTTTCTGTGTCAAAAACTTAGAGGAGATTAGGTGACAACCATGACGAAGTTAGTGAATGAAATGATTCTTGTTCTTGATTTCGGCAGTCAGTATAACCAGCTGATTACCCGCCGGATCCGTGAATTTGGCGTATATAGCGAGCTGCACCCCCATACGTTGACAGCTGAGGAAATCAAAGAAATGAATCCAAAAGGAATTATCCTTTCAGGCGGACCGAACAGTGTATATGATGAAGGATCTTTCCGCTGTGACGAAAAAATCTTTGAACTCGATATTCCTGTATTAGGCATCTGCTACGGCATGCAGCTGATGACTCATTATCTCGGAGGAAAAGTCGAGGCGGCAAGCCAGCGCGAATACGGAAAAGCGAACATTCAGATTCAAGGAACTCCTGACTTGTTCAAAGATCTTCCGGAAGAACAGGTTGTGTGGATGAGCCACGGCGATTTGGTTGTAGAAGTTCCTGAAGGCTTCACTGTTGACGCAACAAGCCATCACTGCCCGAATTCAGCGATGAGCAAAGCGGACAAGAATTGGTACGGCGTTCAGTTCCACCCGGAAGTGCGCCACTCTGAATACGGCAATGATCTTCTGAAAAACTTTGTATTCGGCGTTTGCGATTGTGAAGGCAAATGGTCAATGGAAAACTTTATCGAAATCGAAATGCAAAAAATCCGCGAAACAGTCGGAGACAAGCAGGTTCTATGCGCGCTAAGCGGCGGTGTTGATTCCTCTGTTGTGGCTGCTTTGATTCATAAAGCGATCGGCGACCAGCTGACTTGTATTTTCGTAGATCACGGCCTTCTCCGTAAAGGCGAAGCGGAAGGCGTCATGAAAACGTTCAGCGAAGGCTTTAATATGAATGTCATTAAAGTTGATGCGAAAGACAGATTCTTAAACAAGCTGAAAGGTGTTTCTGATCCAGAGCAAAAACGCAAAATCATCGGCAACGAATTCATTTACGTGTTTGATGATGAAGCGGACAAGCTGAAAGGCATCGATTATCTTGCGCAAGGAACGCTTTACACGGATATTATCGAGAGCGGTACTGCAACGGCGCAAACGATCAAATCGCATCACAATGTCGGCGGACTTCCTGAAGATATGCAGTTTGAACTGATCGAGCCGCTGAACACCCTTTTCAAAGACGAAGTGCGCGCGCTCGGCACAGAGCTCGGCCTTCCGGATGATATCGTATGGCGTCAGCCGTTCCCGGGCCCTGGACTTGGCATCCGCGTACTCGGCGAAGTAACGGAAGAAAAACTTGAGATCGTTCGTGAATCAGACGCGATTCTTCGTGAAGAAGTGGCGAACCACGGCCTAGAGCGCGACATCTGGCAGTACTTCACGGTTCTTCCTGATATCCGCAGCGTAGGCGTCATGGGAGATGCGAGAACGTATGATTACACAATCGGTATCCGTGCCGTAACATCAATTGACGGCATGACATCTGACTGGGCGCGTATCCCTTGGGATGTGCTTGAAGTGATTTCGACACGGATCGTCAATGAAGTGAAACACATCAACCGCGTCGTGTATGACATTACGAGCAAGCCGCCTGCAACGATTGAGTGGGAATAAATGAAGATAAAAAAACGTCTCTTTTAAAAAAGAGGCGTTTTTTTTTCATCTTTTTGAAACCGTTTTGCCCTGATTCATATCTAACAGCATAGGAGGTGGATAAGGTGAAGGAAGAACGATTGATCAAAAAGGCGAAAAAAGGTGATGCCGCAGCCTTTGAAAAACTGATCACAGCTCATCAGGAGACTTTATATAAAACAGCTTATCTCTATTTGCATCATAAGGAAGATACACTGGACGCTGTTCAGGAAACGGCTTACAAGGCTTTTCTTCATATCGCGCAGCTGAAGGAGCCGAAATATTTTAAAACGTGGCTGATCCGGATTTTGCTTCATACGATTTTTGCGATGAGGAAAAAGCACGGAGACGTCATCCCGTTTGAGCAGCAACACGATACACGCGCGGAGAATAAGAACATTGAAGAATACATAGATCTTCGGAATGCCCTGGAAACCCTTGACGAACATATACAGCTGACCATTCAGCTTTATTATTTTCAAGATTTCTCGATTGCTATGATCGCTGAACAGACCGGTATGGCGGAAGGCACTGTAAAAACGCATCTGCACAGGGCGAGAAAAGCATTGAAGCAGGAGCTGGAAAAGGAGGATAAACATATATGGAAAAGCATCAAATGAAGCAATTGTATCAGGACATTGACGTGCCGAAAGCTGAATTGAAAAACGTGATACACAGCGCCGCTGTCCGTGCCGGAAAAGAAGGGGCCGTCAGACGGAGATGGGGACGAAAAGTGATAAACGGACTCGCGGTTGCTGCTGCTTTGTTTATTCTGTATCTGTCCTCAGGTTTATTCATGCCCTCCGTTAATACGGCTATGGGAAACATCCCTGTTGCCGGGCAGATTTACAGGGTATTTCAGGATAAGGCAGGTTCTGCGCTGTTTAAAAGCAATTTGGTGACAAAACTGAATGAGAAAGCGGAATCACGCGGAATCACGGTGACAGTGAAAAGTGTGTATTACGACAGCGGACAGCTCGTTTACAATTTTACCGTTGACAATTTGAAATCTAATGAGGAGGATATTCCTTTTGAAGTAGATTATAAAGACAGCCGGAATATATTATCTTTGGATTATGACAGTCAGGGCATGAAAAAAGTGAAAGACGGGCAGTACGGGGGGCAGCTTCGCTTTTTTGCGGACGGCCCAAAGATGAAAGACGGTGATAAGCTTCCGCTTGTCATTACACAAATCAAGGATATTCCCGGAAACTGGCGCTTTACACTCCCGATTAAAAAACAAAAGTCCGTTTCTCTTGAAGGAACGAAAGCTGTGAATGTAAACGGGTTATACCGCTTTTTCGATATCCGGGCGGAAAACGGAACGACGGGATCGGCTCTCCTGTATTCAGTCGACTTTCAAGATGCAGCTAAAAATGATGCCATCTCGATTTACGAGGCATCAGATGATGCCGGAAACCATTATGAAATGACGATGTCGAATATTGAACTTGGCAGCAGAAAGAACCTTCCCGGCGGCGGGAAAAGAATACGCGGCCAAACTCAATTCAGCAAACCGATAGACCCGAAAGCGAAAACACTTTTCATAACGGGCGATGTAAAATCAGAATCAGAGCCTGGAGAAATCGTCCCTCTGAAAACAAAACTGCCCGTCAGTTATAAAACGAAACATCATCATGTCGGCATCACCATCAAAAAGATCAAACAGCAAGGCAGACGGGTAATTGTCGATTATCAATTCAGCGGAATTGATGTAAGCAAAACGGATAAAGATCAGCTGATGAATGTCGGTGAATCAATCGGTCTCGGCAATACGAAAAAAATGAAAACCTGGCCATCGCTTAATGAGTATAAAAAAGGCTATTATCTGAAAGGAAATAAGGCGAAAGTCACGAATCTTAAAACGGGTGAAATGGAATCCGTTTTTGAATTAGATGATTCATCCGATAAAGACTATTCGTTGCGCGATTTTTCATTCGATTCATACGCTTTGTACGTCAATCAAACGGTTATGAACTTGCTGGCGGATGATAAGGGGATCACATTCGCGGTGCCGGTTCGGCCTGCTGACGGAAAATGATGTCGGGAAGGCGGCTTTTGCCGTCTTCCATTTTTGGTCAATTAACGAATAAACCAAATTTTTTTAACGGGATTGTTCGTTTTTTTATTGAGTTTTCAAAATTGAATTGATACAATAGACTCAGAAATCAAATATGCAGATATCGTATAATGGCGGGGATATGGCCCGCAAGTTTCTACCAAGCTACCGTAAATGGCTTGACTACGGATCAATCTCAATCGTTTGATATAAATAATCCATTCTTATTTATTCAGACTGAACGTATGTAGTCAAGCGTCCCAAATGTATTTGGGGCGTTTTTTATTTGGCGGATAACGGGCAGAATAAATGGGAGAGAATGAAGGAGGCAATTGGCTTGAAGCAATTTTTTCAGTTTGATGAGCTGGGGACAAGCTATCGTAATGAAATCATCGGCGGTTTAACGACCTTTTTGTCAATGGCGTACATTCTGTTCGTCAATCCGCTGACATTGTCTTTAAACGGTGTGAAAGGATTTCCCGAAGCATTAAAAATTGATCAGGGCGCGGTGTTCACCGCTACAGCCTTGGCGTCTGCGGCCGGCTGTATTTTAATGGGGCTCATTGCAAAGTATCCGATCGCGATTGCGCCGGGTATGGGATTAAATGCGTTTTTTGCTTTCTCTGTCGTACTCGGCATGGGGATTTCATGGCAGGCTGCGCTTTCCGGCGTCTTGATTTCCGGAATTATCTTCGTGGCGCTTTCGCTGACGGGACTGCGGGAAAAAATCATTAATGCGATTCCGCCTGAGCTGAAATTGGCGGTCGGCGCGGGTATCGGTTTGTTTATCACATTTGTCGGTTTGCAGGGTTCGGGCATTATTGAAGCGAACTCATCGACTTTGGTGTCTATCGGCAATATTCACAGCGGCCCTGTGCTGCTGACGGTTTTCGGTGTTATTGTGACGGTCATTCTGATGGTGCTTCGCGTAAACGGCGGCGTATTTATCGGAATGCTTCTGACGGCGGTTGCCGGCATGGTCTGCGGACTGATTCCGGTTCCGACGCACATTGTCGGCAGCGTGCCGAGTCTTGCGCCGACTTTCGGACAGGCGTGGATGCATCTTCCGGATATCTTCTCCGTCCAAATGCTGATTGTCATTTTAACGTTCCTGTTCGTCGGGTTTTTCGATACGGCCGGAACGCTGGTGGCTGTAGCGACACAGGCCGGGCTGATGAAGGAAAACAAACTTCCGCGTGCGGGAAGAGCGCTTCTGGCGGATTCAACATCAATCGTTATCGGAGCCGTACTCGGTACGTCCACAACGACTTCTTATGTTGAATCCAGCTCAGGCGTTGCGGCGGGGGCGCGCTCCGGCTTCGCGGCTGTTGTGACGGGCATTCTCTTTTTGCTGGCGATGTTTTTCTCGCCGCTTCTGTCAGTTGTCACCACGAATGTGACGGCTCCGGCTTTAATTATTGTCGGCGCGCTGATGGTGGCGCCGCTCGGGAAGATCGCCTGGGATAAATTCGAGGTGGCTGTGCCGGCATTCTTAACGATGATTATGATGCCGCTGACGTACAGCATTGCGACGGGGATTGCGATCGGTTTTATATTCTACCCGATTACAATGATCTGCAAAGGAAAAGGAAAAAGCGTTCACCCGATTATGTACGGGCTGTTCGTCATCTTTATCCTGTATTTCATCTTCTTGAAATAACGGAAAAACCGGCTGAGTTAAGCCGGTTTTTTGTTTTTGTCCTATTCCGTAAAACCAATACATACTATAAAACGTCATGTGGGTGTCCGGGTGAAGAAAACCGCTTGACTGTTTAAGGACGCTTCGGTACCTTATATAAGTGTTTTATTTTCTTGTTTAACAAATTCCGCCGTATTTTTTTGATAGGAGTTGCTGACATGACGGAAGAAAGAAAAGAAACGTTGGAAGAAGAAAAACAGCATCAGGGGACTGATGAAGAACCGCTGTCGAGAATGTCCAGAAATGCGGGACGTTATCAAAAGCAAAAGAAAAAAGATAAGGAACGGCGCCCGGCTCCGGCTTTTACGGAAAAACTCGCTTCTGCATGGGCCGCGGTCAAACGCTATTGCCGTTTCGCGCTGCGCATTTTGACATCACCGGTGAAGGTCGTTGGGGAAGACGGCTTTTCCCGCTTTAAATATGCTCTTATTTCAATGCTTGTATTCAGTATCTTTTTCTCAATCGGAAATTGGTTTCAGCTGAGGGCAAGCCAGCAAAGGCCTCTCGGATACGGGGAGCGGCATCATACGTTTTTTGACGGCTTTACCGTCGTTCTCGTGTATACGCTCGTCTTTTTTGCCGCTGCGGCCGGCGCGGTCTGGCTTGTATCACGCTATATGATGAAACAGAAAATCACGATGCGGGATGCGGCCGCGGGGGTCGGATCGCTTTTGGTTCCGGCTGTCGCCAGCTCTATCGTGTGGATGATTTTCGCGATATTGAATCTGCCGGTCATCACCGTGGTGTTTACGGCGCTGACCTTGTTTCTGGCCGCCTCGGCGATGGTGCAGTTTGTGCAGATTCTTTACAAATCGGCTGAAAAGCCTGCGGCTGACGTGATGTACTGTATTTCCGCGGCGGTCATCATCATGCTCATTTTTACGGCTGTGACATGGCCGCTCATTTCAGAGTACTTTACTGCTTCGCTGATCCCTTTATAAGTCGAAATTTGTCTTTCACAATGTTTACAAATTTTTCTAATAAAGCGTGTTGTTTTGAAGACCCGGCCGAGATATGATGAGAGCAACAGCAATTCGAAAGCGGCACTACTCTTTATGATTCGGAAAGGGATGATGAAGATGGCCCCGTTGTTGCGAGAAGCCATTAATCGGAAAAAACAGCATCTGAGGACAAAGCTGATCCGCTCAGGGTTTTACCAAAACCATGTTCAGGAACTGTCCGGATACACGCTGAGTGAGCTTGAGAAGGAATATGAAGCCGTCAAACGATTGAAAAAAGCCGAGCTTCACTGATAAGAGCTTGAAAGTCTGCCTTGCGGGGCGGGCTTTTTTTTCTTTTGAAAATGATCAAAAGAGGGTAAACTATCCTTAATTGAAAGATTGGCTTTTCAAATTATCAGAGGAGGGGGAATCAATGATGCAGACGATTTTATCCAACAGTATAGGTATGGTTCTCATTATTCTCATCATTAACATTATATATGTCTCTTTCTTTACGATCAGGATGATTCTGACATTAAAGGGACAGCGCTATTTCGCCGCGGGCATCAGTACGATTGAAATCCTTGTGTATGTGACCGGCCTGAGTCTCGTGCTCGGCAATCTGAATCAAATTCAAAACGTCATTGCCTATGCACTCGGCTACGGCCTCGGCGTCATAGTGGGAATGAAAATTGAAGAAAAACTGGCGCTCGGCTATATTACAGTCAACGTCATTACGAAGGAGCTCGATCTGGACCTGCCGAAACAGCTCCGGGAAAAAGGATACGGGGTTACAAGCTGGGTTGCGGGCGGACTTGAAGGAGACCGGACCGCCATGCAGATACTGACACCGCGCAAATATGAGCTTCAGCTTTATGATACGATTAAAACGCTTGATGAAAAAGCGTTTATGATCGCCTTTGAGCCGAAAACGATCCATGGCGGATTCTGGGTGAAAGCAGTGAAGAAGAGGAGAATTAAGGAATGACAAAGCCAAAAAAGAAACGGTTTGAAGTAACGGAACATGAAACGATTGACACCATTCTCACTTTAATGAAGGAAGAGGGCTATATGCCCGTCCGGCGGATGGAAGAGCCGATCTTTACAGAAAAGAAAGAAAATGGATCAATTCAAGTCGTTCCTTGCGGGAAAAAAATCGTATTTGAAGGGAAATTGATCTAAACACGAACATTAAAAGAAAGAATTTTTATATCGTTCGATAATGTCGTTGACATTATCCAAGTCCGTTGTTAAGATAAACATGAAATCAAAACACGACCTCATATAATCTTGGGAATATGGCCCATAAGTTTCTACCCGGCTGCCGTAAACGGCCGGACTATGCAGGAAAGTGATAAACAGCTGACATGGATATCGCAGAAGCGAACGACTGACGATACGCGCGCCATGCCCGGTTTGTATTGCTTCCTCATAGTTGCAATATAAGCCGGGCTTTTTTTTCTGAAAAACAAAGCATGAGAAGGTGGGAACAGAATGCAGCCGCTAGCAGGAATCATCATGGGAAGCACCTCCGATTGGGAGACAATGAAACATGCATGCGACATACTTGACGAACTTCACATTCCTTATGAAAAACAGGTGGTATCCGCGCACCGGACGCCTGATTTGATGTTTGAATATGCAGAAAGCGCCAGAGACAGGGGTTTAAAAGTCATTATTGCCGGAGCCGGAGGAGCGGCGCATCTGCCGGGAATGACGGCGGCCAAAACGACGCTGCCGGTGATCGGCGTACCGGTTCAGACAAAATCGCTTAACGGGCTTGATTCTCTTCTGTCTATCGTACAGATGCCCGGCGGCGTGCCGGTCGCGACGACGGCGATCGGGAAAGCGGGCGCAGTGAACGCGGGTCTGTTAGCCGCGCAAATTTTGTCGGCATTTGACGATGACATTGCGGATAAACTAGAGGCGAGAAGAAATGCGACAAAACAAACGGTGCTGGAAAGCAGTGATCAGCTTGTCTGATAAAAAAACGATTTACCCCGGCGCCGTCATCGGCATTATCGGAGGCGGACAGCTCGGAAAAATGATGGCTGTCGCCGCAAAACAGATGGGCTATAAAGTCGCTGTCGTCGATCCCGTGAAAGACTCGCCATGCGGACAGATCGCCGATATTGAGATTACCGCCCAGTACAATGACCGTGAAGCGATTCATAAATTGGCCGGAGTCAGTGACATCATTACCTACGAATTTGAAAATATCGATTACGAGGCGCTTAACTGGCTCAAAGAACATGCATATCTTCCCCAGGGAAGTGAGCTGCTGCTCATCACCCAAAACAGGGAAACGGAAAAAAAGGCGATCCAGTCAGCAGGCTGTCAAGTCGCGCCGTATCGTATCGTAAACAGCGGACGGGAGCTTGAGGAAGCCGTTCAGGCACTGGGGCTCCCGGCGGTGCTGAAAACATGCCGCGGCGGATATGACGGCAAAGGCCAATTTGTCATTAAGGAAGAAGGACAGACAGATGAAGCGGCTGCGCTGTTAGAAAACGGCACGTGCATACTTGAAAGCTGGGTATCGTTCCGGATGGAGCTTTCCGTTATCGTGACGAGATCGGTGCACGGTGAGATTTCAACCTTTCCGGCTGCTGAAAATATCCACAAAAATAATATTCTGTTCCAAAGCATCGTACCCGCGAGAGCGGAGGAAACGGTTCAAAAGCGGGCAGAGGCGCTTGCCGTTCAGCTCGCGGAGAAATTGGAACTTGTCGGGCCCCTTGCGGTGGAAATGTTCGTCACGGAAGACGGAGACCTTTTGATTAATGAACTGGCTCCGCGTCCTCACAATTCAGGGCATTATACGCTCGACCTTTGTGAAACGAGCCAATTCGAACAGCATATCAGAGCGGTCTGCGGACTTCCTCTCGGCAGAACCGATCTTCTCAAACCGGGAATGATGGTGAATCTGCTCGGTGATGAAGTGAAGCTTGCGGAGGAGCATACGGAGCTTTTAAAGGAAGCCAAACTGTACCTGTACGGAAAACATGAGATTAAAAAAGGCCGCAAAATGGGGCATATGACATTTTTGCGGAAGCCTGATGAAACATGGATTCAGGACATCACGAACATATGGATGAAAAGAGACGGAGGACGAGCATAATGATCGAACGTTATTCAAGACCTGAAATGTCCGCGATCTGGACGGACGAAAACAGATACCAGGCATGGCTGGAAGTCGAGATTTTAGCCTGTGAAGCCTGGGCTGAGCTTGGCGTCATTCCGAAAGAAGACGTCAAAGTCATGCGCGAAAACGCGTCTTTCGACATCAACCGCATTTTGGAAATCGAGCAGGATACGCGCCATGACGTCGTTGCATTCACCCGCGCGGTTTCAGAATCATTAGGCGAAGAAAGAAAATGGGTTCACTACGGCCTGACGTCAACAGATGTCGTGGATACCGCTCTTTCCTATCTATTAAAACAGGCGAATGAGATCTTGCTCAAGGACATTGAGAGATTTGTTGACATTATAAAAGAAAAAGCGAAAGAACATAAATACACGGTCATGATGGGCCGCACGCACGGCGTACACGCGGAACCGACGACATTCGGCCTGAAACTCGCGCTTTGGCACGAAGAAATGAAACGCAACCTTGAACGTTTCAAGCAGGCAAAAGAAGGGATCGAAGTCGGGAAGCTTTCCGGCGCGGTCGGCACATATGCAAATATTGATCCGTTCGTAGAACAGTATGTCTGTGAAAAACTCGGCCTGAAAGCGGCGCCGATTTCCACTCAGACATTACAGCGCGACCGACATGCGGATTACATGGCGGCACTGGCTTTGATCGCGACGAGCATTGAAAAATTCGCAGTGGAAATCCGCGGTCTGCAAAAGAGTGAAACACGTGAAGTGGAAGAGTTTTTTGCAAAAGGACAAAAAGGCTCATCGGCTATGCCTCATAAACGCAATCCGATCGGGTCGGAAAATATGACGGGCATGGCGCGCGTGATCCGCGGGTACATGCTGACGGCATACGAAAATGTACCGTTATGGCATGAGCGTGATATTTCTCATTCATCAGCTGAGCGCATCATTCTTCCTGACGCGACAATCGCGCTGAATTACATGCTGAACCGATTCAGCAATATCGTCAAAAACTTAACGGTATTCCCGGAAAATATGAAACGCAACATGGACCGCACACTCGGTTTGATCTATTCTCAGCGCGTGCTGCTTGCTTTAATCGACACGGGTCTGCCTCGTGAAGAAGCATATGACACGGTTCAGCCGAAAGCGATGGAAGCATGGGAAAAACAAGTGCCGTTCCGCCAGCTTGTCGAAGCGGAGGAAAAAATCACGTCCCGTCTCACACCGGAACAGATTGCCGATTGCTTTGACTACAATTATCATTTGAAAAACGTCGACTTGATCTTTGAGCGTTTAGGTTTATAGAAGAAGCCAGCCGGAGGCGGCTTCTTCAGCTGCCATAGATTGAATATTCCCAACATTCGGGTTAGGAGGCCTTCCGTGAATATTGTGAACAATAATCTTCTTTATGAAGGAAAAGCGAAACGGATTTATCAAACTGAAGACGAACAGATTCTCCGCGTGGTCTACAAGGATTCCGCAACAGCCTTTAACGGTGAGAAAAAAGCGGAGATCAGCGGAAAGGGCCGTCTGAACAATGAAATTTCAAGCCTGATTTTCAAACATCTGCACGCCAAAGGAATTGACAACCACTTTGTGGAGCGTGTTTCAGAATCAGAGCAGCTTATCAAAAAAGTGAGCATCATTCCGCTTGAAGTCGTGGTCAGAAACATTGCCGCCGGAAGCATGTCGAAACGTCTCGGCATCCCGGAAGGAACTGAGCTTCCGCAGCCGATTATCGAATTTTACTACAAGGATGACGCGCTGGGTGATCCGCTCATCACAGAAGATCATATCTGGCTCTTGAAAGCAGCGGCTCCTGAGCAGGTGGAAACGATCAAATCGATTACAAAACAGGTGAATCAAGAGCTGCAGCATATTTTTGAAGACTGCGGCGTCAGATTAATAGATTTTAAGCTGGAATTCGGCTTAGACGCAGAGGGACGGGTTCTTTTAGCGGATGAAATTTCTCCTGACACGTGCCGTCTGTGGGACAAAGACACAAACGAAAAGCTCGATAAAGATTTGTTCAGACGGAACCTGGGAAGCTTAACCGACGCATATGAAGAGATTTTCAAAAGACTGGGAGGCATTTCATAATGTATAAAGTGAAAGTTTATGTCAGCTTAAAAGAAAGTGTGCTCGATCCTCAAGGAAGCGCGGTGCAGCATGCATTGCACAGTATGACCTACAATGAAGTGCAGGATGTGCGCATCGGAAAATACATGGAGCTGACGATTGAAAAATCTGACCGCGATCTTGACGCGCTCGTGAAAGAAATGTGTGAAAAGCTTCTTGCCAATACAGTCATTGAAGACTACCGATATGAAGTTGAGGAGGTTGTCGCACAGTGAAATTTGCGGTGATTGTGTTACCCGGCTCCAACTGTGATATTGATATGTTCCACGCCGTAAAAGACGAACTCGGCGAAGAAGTCGAGTATGTCTGGCACGAGGAAACAAGCCTTGACGGATTTGACGGCGTGCTCATCCCCGGCGGGTTTTCATACGGCGACTACTTGAGATGCGGCGCCATCGCCAGATTCGCAAACATCATGCCGGCTGTGAAAAAAGCGGCTGCCGAAGGAAAACCGGTTCTCGGCGTCTGCAACGGATTCCAGATTCTGCAGGAGCTCGGACTTCTGCCCGGCGCGATGAGACGCAACAAAGATTTAAAGTTCATCTGCCGACCGGTTGAATTAATCGTGCAGAACGGCGGCACGTTATTCACATCTTCCTATGAAAAAGGACAATCGATTACGATTCCGGTTGCCCACGGCGAAGGCAATTTCTACTGTGATGACGAAACGCTTGAAAGATTAAAAGAAAACAATCAAATCGCCTTCACATACGGCGGCGATATTAACGGAAGCGTCAGCGGCATTGCCGGCGTCGTGAATGAGAAAGGCAACGTATTAGGCATGATGCCTCACCCTGAGCGCGCAGTCGATGAACTGCTCGGCAGCGCAGACGGTCTTACATTGTTCCGGTCTATCGTGAAAAATTGGAGGGAAACTCATGTCGCTACTGCTTGAACCAAGTAAAGAACAAATAAAAGAAGAGAAACTCTATCAGCAAATGGGTGTCAGTGATGACGAGTTCGCACTCATTGAATCTATTATCGGAAGATTGCCGAACTACACGGAAATCGGGATTTTTTCCGTCATGTGGTCAGAGCACTGCAGCTATAAAAACTCAAAACCGGTTTTACGTAAATTCCCGACTAGCGGCGAACGCGTGCTGCAGGGTCCCGGAGAAGGCGCGGGAATCGTTGACATCGGTGACAATCAGGCGGTCGTGTTCAAAATTGAATCTCATAACCATCCGTCAGCGATTGAGCCATACCAAGGTGCTGCGACGGGAGTGGGCGGCATCATCCGTGACGTTTTCTCAATGGGCGCCCGTCCGATAGCTGTATTAAACTCTCTTCGATTTGGTGAGCTCACTTCACCTCGTGTGAAGTACTTGTTTGAAGAAGTAGTGGCGGGAATCGCGGGATACGGAAACTGTATCGGAATTCCGACGGTCGGCGGAGAAGTGCAGTTTGACGCAAGCTATGAGGGCAACCCGCTTGTCAATGCAATGTGCGTCGGCTTAATTGATCATAAAGATATTAAAAAAGGCCAGGCGAAAGGTGTCGGCAACACGGTCATGTACGTCGGCGCTAAAACGGGCCGCGACGGCATACACGGCGCTACTTTCGCATCGGAAGAAATGTCAGATTCATCTGAAGAAAAACGTTCCGCGGTGCAGGTCGGCGATCCTTTCATGGAAAAACTTCTCCTGGAAGCATGCCTTGAAGTCATCCAATGCGACGCCTTAGTCGGCATTCAGGATATGGGGGCGGCCGGTCTGACAAGTTCGAGTGCTGAAATGGCAAGCAAAGCCGGCTCAGGCATTGAAATGAACCTTGATCTCATTCCGCAGCGGGAAACAGGTATGACCGCTTACGAAATGATGCTTTCTGAGTCTCAGGAACGCATGCTTCTCGTCATTGAACGCGGACGTGAACAGGAAATTGTCGATATTTTTGATAAATATGATCTTGAAGCGGTTTCCGTAGGTCATGTTACGGATGATAAAATGCTCCGCCTCCGCCATAACGGAGAGGTTGTTTGCGAGCTTCCGGTCGACGCGCTGGCGGAAGAAGCACCTGTATACCACAAGCCGTCAGCAGAACCCGCGTACTACCGCGAGTTTCAGGAAACGGAAGTTCCCGCGCCTGAAGTAAAAGATGCGACAGAGACGCTTTTTGCCCTGCTGCAGCAGCCGACAATCGCCAGCAAAGAGTGGGTGTACGATCAATATGACTACATGGTGCGCACAAATACGGTGGTCGCTCCGGGCTCTGACGCGGGAGTGCTCAGAATCCGCGGCACGAAAAAAGCGCTGGCGATGACGACGGATTGTAACGCCCGTTATTTATATCTTGATCCAGAAGAAGGCGGAAAAATCGCCGTTGCCGAAGCGGCGCGCAACATCGTATGCTCCGGCGCCGAACCGCTTGCGGTCACGGATAATCTGAATTTCGGAAACCCGGAAAAACCTGAAATTTTCTGGCAGATCGAAAAAGCGGCCGACGGCATCAGCGAGGCGTGCAATGTTCTCAGCACACCCGTCATCGGCGGAAACGTATCACTTTATAATGAATCGAACGGAACGGCGATCTACCCGACGCCTGTTATCGGCATGGTCGGCTTAATTGAAGATACCGCTCATATTACGACACAGCATTTCAAACAAGCGGGGGATCTTGTATACGTGATCGGCGAAACAAAACCTGAGTTTGCCGGAAGCGAACTGCAAAAAATGACAGAAGGCCGCATTTACGGCAAAGCGCCGCAAATCGATCTTGATATAGAGCTGTCACGCCAAAAAGCATTGCTTGACGCGATTAAAAAAGGCTTCGTTCAATCCGCGCATGACGTATCAGAAGGCGGCTTAGGCGTAGCGATTGCAGAAAGCGTCATGACGACGGAAAACCTTGGCGCCAACGTGACTGTAGCAGGAGAAGCGGCATTATTATTCTCTGAATCTCAATCCCGCTTCGTCGTTTCAGTGAAAAAAGAACACCAAGAGGCGTTTGAAGCGGCTGCGGCTGATGCGGTTCATATCGGCGAGGTAACGGCTGACGGACTTCTGGCGATTCAAAACCAGGACGGACAACAATTGGTTCACGCGCAAACGAAAGAACTTGAGCGCGCGTGGAAAGGAGCTATTCCATGCTTGCTGAAATCAAAGGCCTGAATGAAGAATGCGGTGTGTTTGGCATCTGGGGACATGAAGAAGCTCCGCAGATCACATATTACGGCCTGCACAGCCTCCAGCACAGAGGACAGGAAGGCGCGGGAATTGTCGCAACTGACGGTGAAAAACTGACGGCGCATAAAGGACAGGGGCTTATTACCGAGGTTTTTCAAAACGGCGAACTGAGCAAAGTGAAGGGAAAAGGCGCGATCGGGCACGTCCGTTATGCGACGGCAGGCGGAGGCGGATATGAAAATGTCCAGCCGCTCCTGTTCCGTTCGCAAAACAACGGCAGCCTCGCGCTCGCCCATAACGGCAACTTGGTCAACGCCACACAGTTGAAGCAGCAGCTTGAAAACCAAGGGAGCATCTTTCAGACTTCCTCCGATACGG
This sequence comes from Bacillus sp. JHAA, assembly GCF_036961585.1. NCBI lineage: Bacteria > Bacillati > Bacillota > Bacilli > Caryophanales > Bacillaceae > Bacillus > Bacillus sp. JHAA. The sequence goes on from NZ_JBAMDE010000010.1 coordinate 55,421, forward strand.
AAGTGCTGGCTCATCTGATTAAACGCAGCGGACACTTTTCGCTGAAGGATCAAATCAAAAATTCGCTATCTATGCTGAAAGGCGCTTATGCCTTTTTAATCATGACTGAAACAGAAATGATCGTAGCGCTTGACCCGAACGGACTCAGACCGCTGTCAATCGGCATGATGGGCGATGCTTACGTCGTCGCATCAGAAACGTGCGCATTCGATGTGGTCGGCGCGACATACCTTCGCGAGGTAGAGCCGGGCGAAATGCTGATCATCAATGATGAAGGCATGAAATCAGAGCGTTTCTCCATGAATATCAACCGTTCCATCTGCAGCATGGAGTACATTTATTTCTCAAGACCTGACAGCAATATCGACGGCATTAACGTGCACAGCGCCCGGAAAAACCTCGGGAAAATGCTTGCCCAGGAGTCCGCGGTTGAAGCGGATGTCGTCACAGGCGTACCTGATTCCAGTATTTCTGCAGCCATCGGCTATGCCGAGGCAACGGGCATCCCGTACGAACTCGGTCTCATTAAAAACCGTTATGTCGGCAGAACGTTTATCCAGCCGTCACAGGCTCTCCGTGAGCAAGGCGTGAGAATGAAGCTGTCCGCCGTCCGCGGTGTTGTCGAAGGAAAACGGGTCGTCATGGTTGATGATTCCATCGTGCGCGGGACGACAAGCCGCCGGATTGTCACAATGCTCAGAGAAGCGGGAGCGACAGAGGTGCACGTCAAGATCAGTTCACCGCCGATCGCTCATCCGTGCTTCTACGGCATCGACACATCAACCCATGAGGAGCTGATCGCTTCTTCTCATTCCGTGGAAGAAATCCGCCAGATCATCGGTGCTGACACGCTTTCTTTCTTAAGTGTAGACGGATTGTTAAAAGGAGTCGGCCGAAAATTTGAAGACACCAATTGCGGACAATGCCTCGCTTGTTTTACGGGCAAATATCCGACGGAAATTTATCAGGATACAGTGCTTCCTCACGTAAAAGAAGCGGTGCTGACAAAATAAAATGTGAAAATGACATAAAGGCAGCGGGAATTCAGGCTGCCTTTCTCTTTCTGCCTTTTAAGGAGAAACGAATTGACAAGGAGTGATAGGGATGTCTGATGCTTATAAAAATGCCGGAGTTGACATCGAAGCCGGATACGAAGCCGTCAAACGAATGAAAAAACACGTGGAGCGCACGAAAAGGCTCGGCGTTATGGGAAGCCTGGGCGGTTTTGGCGGAATGTTTGATCTGTCAGAGCTTCCGTATCAAAAGCCTGTTTTAATTTCCGGAACAGACGGTGTCGGCACCAAGCTGAAACTCGCATTTTCAATGGATAAGCATGACACGATCGGCGTCGATGCGGTCGCGATGTGTGTAAACGATGTGCTTGCCCAAGGAGCGGAGCCGCTGTTTTTCCTTGATTATTTGGCGGTCGGCAAGGCTGATCCGGTAAAAATTGAGCAGATCGTTCAGGGCGTGGCGGACGGATGCGAGCAGTCAGGATCAGCGCTTATCGGCGGTGAGACGGCGGAAATGCCGGGGCTGTATACGGCTGATGAATACGATATTGCGGGCTTTTCAGTCGGCGTCGCGGAAAAAGACGAAATCGTCACCGGTGAACATATTGAAGAGGGGCATCTCTTAATCGGACTTACTTCAAGCGGCCTTCACAGCAACGGATTTTCCCTAGTGAGAAAAGTGCTTCTTGATGACGGCGGACTTGATTTGGATACTGTCTATGAACCGTTTGCGCGTCCTCTCGGAGAAGAATTGCTGGAACCGACGAGAATATATGTGAAGCCGGTGCTCAAGGCGGTGAAAAGCGGTAAGGTAGACGGCATGGCGCATGTGACAGGCGGAGGATTCATCGAGAACATCCCGCGGATGCTGCCGGACGGATTGAGCGCGGAAATTGATCACGGATCATGGCCGATCCCGCCGATTTTTCCGTTTCTGCAGGAGCACGGCAAGCTGAAAGAAGAAGAAATGTTCAATGTCTTTAATATGGGCATCGGTTTTGTCCTTGCCGTTAAAGAAGAGGACTTGACAGACGTTATCGACACGCTTGAAGCTCAGGGCGAGAAGGCTTATCTGATCGGCCGGGTCAAGCGGGGCGAAGGCATTTCTTTCGGCGGTGCGGCTCTTTCATGAAAAAGTTTGCGGTATTTGCTTCAGGAAACGGATCGAACTTCGAGGCCATTGCCAAACGCATGAGAGAAGAGAAGTGGGATGCGGAGCTCTCGCTTCTCGTGACGGATAAGCCTCAGGCAAAGGCGGTGGAAAGGGCGGAGGCTTTACACATTCCGTCATTCGCCTTTGAACCGTCATCTTTTGAAAACAAAGCGGCCTTTGAACGGGCCGTTATTGAACAGCTGCGCCTGCACGGGGCGGAATTAATCGTTCTCGCCGGCTATATGAGACTGATTGGAGATACGCTGCTTGAAGCATACGGGGGCCGCATTATTAATATACATCCCTCGCTTCTTCCGGCATTCCCCGGGATTGACGCTGTCGGACAGGCGTATCGGGCCGGTGTGAAAGTGGCGGGCATTACCGTTCATTACGTCGACGAAGGCATGGACACCGGACCGATTATCGCGCAAAAAGCATTCGAAATACAGGAAAACGATACGCTTGAAGACATAGAGCATACAATACACGAGCTTGAGCACAAATGGTATCCGAGCGTTGTGAAACAGCTGCTGGGACTAAATAACAGAGGTGAAAAGGCATGACAATCAAACGCGCACTAATCAGTGTTTCTGATAAAACAAATCTCGTACCTTTCGTAAAGGAACTGACAGAGCTCGGCGTCGAAGTCATTTCGACCGGAGGAACAAAAAAACTTCTTCAGGAAAACGGTGTGGATGTCATCGGCATTTCAGAAGTGACCGGATTTCCTGAAATTATGGACGGACGGTTAAAAACGCTCCATCCTAATATTCACGGCGGACTGCTTGCCGTAAGAGACAATGAAGAGCATATGGCGCAGATCAATGAGCATGGCATTGCCCCCATTGACCTTGTGGTCGTCAACCTTTACCCGTTTAAAGAAACGATTTCGAAAGAAGACGTAACATACGATGAAGCGATAGAAAACATTGATATCGGCGGTCCCGGCATGCTGCGCGCCGCATCGAAAAACCATCAGGATGTGACGGTCATCACAGATCCGGCCGATTACAGCTCCGTGCTCAATGAGATTAAAGAACACGGCGGCGTTTCGCTTAAAAGAAAACGCGAGCTTGCGGCCAAAGTATTCCGCCATACCGCGGCATACGACGCATTAATCGCTGATTACTTAACACGCGAGGCCGGTGAGAAAGACCCTGAGCAATTCACCGTTACATTTGAGAAAAAACAATCGCTCCGCTATGGTGAAAACCCTCACCAAGAGGCTGTTTTCTATCAAAGCGCACTTCCCGTCTCCGGTTCCATCGCGGCGGCAAAACAGCTTCACGGCAAAGAGCTTTCTTACAACAATATTAAGGACGCAGATGCGGCCGTTCAAATCGTCCGGGAATTTACAGAACCCGCAGCTGTTGCCGTTAAACATATGAACCCGTGCGGAGTCGGTACGGGAGCTTCAATTGAGGAAGCATTCAATAAAGCGTATGAAGCTGATAAAACCTCCATTTTCGGCGGCATCATCGCGCTGAACCGTGAAGTTGATCAGGCAACGGCTGAAGCCCTTCACGGCATCTTTTTAGAAATCATTATCGCCCCTTCTTTCAGTGAAGAAGCGCTGAACGTACTGACGGCGAAGAAAAACCTTCGTCTGCTCACGCTTGACGTGTCCGCATCAGGGAAGAAAGAAAAACAGCTGACATCCGTACAGGGCGGCCTTTTGATTCAAGATTTAGACGTCCATGGATTTGATGACGCCGACATCAGCATCCCGACAAAAAGAGAGCCGAGCGAGCAGGAATGGGAGGATTTGAAGCTGGCCTGGAAAGTCGTCAAACATGTGAAATCCAACGCGATCGTTCTTGCAAAAGACCATATGACGGTCGGTGTGGGAGCGGGGCAGATGAATCGCGTCGGTTCAGCTAAAATCGCCATTGAGCAGGCCGGAGAAAAAGCAAAGGGCAGCGCGCTCGGATCAGACGCGTTTTTCCCGATGCCGGATACAGTCGAAGAAGCCGCAAAAGCCGGTGTCACGGCGATTATCCAGCCAGGCGGATCGGTCCGTGATGAAGATTCGATTAAAAAAGCGGATGAATACGGCATCGCCATGGTATTCACCGGCATCAGACATTTCAAACATTAAGAGGGGGAACGAAGCGTGAATGTATTGATTATCGGAAAAGGCGGCAGAGAGCATACATTGGCTTGGAAAGCGGCGCAAAGCCCGCTTGTTGACACGGTGTACGCCGCGCCCGGAAATGACGGTATGGCAGACTGCGCGACGCTGGTCAACATTGAAGAAAGCGATCATGCTGCACTCATTGCGTTTGCGAAAGAACATCATGTCGGCCTGACGATTATCGGCCCCGAAGTTCCTCTGATTGAAGGGATAGCCGACGAGTTTGAAAAAGCCGGACTGCTTGTTTTCGGACCGTCTGAAAAAGCGGCAATCATTGAAGGGAGCAAACAGTTTGCCAAGGATTTAATGAAAAAATACAGCATTCCGACGGCGGAGTATGAGACGTTTACTTCATTTGAAGAGGCGAAAGCATATGTGCAGCAAAAAGGCGCGCCGATTGTCATTAAAGCGGACGGGCTTGCCGCCGGAAAAGGTGTCACGGTCGCGATGACGGAAGAAGAAGCGATTGAATGCCTGCACGATTTTCTTGAGGATGAGAAATTCGGGGAGGCGAGCGCATCTGTTGTCATTGAAGAGTTCCTCGCCGGCGAAGAATTTTCTTTAATGGCGTTTGTAAAAGGGGAGACCGTCTATCCGATGGTAATCGCTCAAGATCATAAACGCGCCTTCGATGGAGACAAAGGGCCGAATACGGGCGGAATGGGAGCCTACTCACCAGTGCCGCACATTTCCGATGATATCGTCAGAAGCGCAGTCGAAACGATTGTGAAGCCGGCGGCAAAAGCAATGGTCAAAGAGGGGCGTTCCTTCACGGGCGTGCTGTACGCGGGGCTGATTCTGACGGAAAACGGATCAAAAGTCATTGAATTCAACGCGCGTTTCGGAGATCCGGAAACACAGGTCGTCGTGCCGAGAATGGAATCTGACCTCATTCAGGTGCTCTTAGATCTTCTGCATGAGAAGGATGTTGACCTAAGGTGGAAGGATACGGCCGCCGTCAGCGTTGTGCTGGCTTCTGAAGGCTATCCGGAAGGCTATGCGAAAGGCACTCCGATCGGCAGTTTGACGTCCGCTGAAGACGGGATCGCCGTTTTTCATGCCGGAACGAAAAAAGACGGCGGACAATTTGTTACAAACGGCGGCCGGGTCGCCAATGTCACGGCATTTGCTGAGACATTTGAAGCGGCGAGAGATAAAGTGTACAGCGCCGTTTCAGGGCTGACAAAACCCAGACTGTTTTACAGAAGCGACATCGGCGCCCGTGCGCTGAAAGCATCGCAGCGATGAAGAGGAAAACCCCGCGTTATGTAAGATGCGGGGTTTTTTACGTAAGCTGAGGACGACCTAGACTGTCGGCTTGCCGTGTGACACGCAGTCATCGATGAAGTCCTCCGGCGTATAGACGGATTCTTCTCAGACTCGCGGGACAGGAGAAATTAAATAACAAGCCGAAACGGCTTGTTATTTTTCTTGCTGATGGCTGTCATCCTGATTCATTCCAGCTTGGAACATATATGTCACCGGACAGAAGCGGAGGATGCCGGATGCCGCTTTCATCGCGCCCATCATCATACAGAAGAGATGCATCTTGCACCAAGGTTTTCTCGTGTATTTCGCTGAAGCAGCAGACAAAATGGTGAGGCCGCAAGTGATGCGCATAACGGCATTTAATAAACTGATATTCGGTTTCATCATTTCAGCTCCCTTAGAAAAAGTTTTTCATTCATCTTCAATAATTTGTAACGTTTTAGCCGTGCGATATTTGTGCGGATGTGATACGATGGGTCTAATATAAGCGAAGGAGAGTATGTGAATGTCCGAACGTACCTTTAACTGGAAAAATAAAGACATCAGATCACAGGCGGATGTTGTAGACTCAAAGCTGCTTCCAACGCTACTTTTACGGGATGCTCTCGTATTAAATCCTTTTTTAAAACAATGGCTGAAAAAGAATGTCTGGATTTATGGAGACCGAATTGTATATGTTGGTCATGAGCTTCCTGATGCAGCAGAGCACATTCATACCATAAATTGTGAAGGAAAATACATTGTGCCAGGTTACATTGAACCGCATACACATCCTTTTCAAATATATAATCCCCAAACGCTCGCCGAATATGTGTCTCAATTCGGAACAACGACGTTTGTTAATGATAACTTGTTTTTTCTTTTGCACAGCGGTAAAAAGAAAGCGCTTACTATATTAGAGGAACTGAAAAAACAGCCGGTGCAATACTTCTGGTGGTCCAGATATGATCTGCAGACTGAAGTGCTGAATGAGGATCAGCTTCTTTCTTTTGATGTCCGCAAGCAATGGATGGAGCACCCGGATGTCATTCAAGGCGGAGAATTGACCGGATGGCCGCGCCTCATGGACGGCGATGACTTGATGCTTCATTGCATGCAGGCGACAAAGAAACTGCGCAAGCGGATAGAAGGGCATTTTCCCGGAGCCTCTGAAAAAACACTGACGAAGATGAAACTGTTCGGAGCGGATTCCGACCACGAGGCGATGAATGGCGGCGAGGTGATGAGACGGCTTGAATTGGGCTACTATGTTTCGCTCAGACATTCATCCATCCGCCCTGATTTGAGAACGATTTTGCAGGATCTCCATCAAAAAGGCTTCCGGCATTATGATCATTTCTTCTACACGACGGATGGAGCGACGCCGCTTTTTTATAAAGGCGGCATGACGAATGAATTAATCAAAATCGCTTTGGAGGAAGGAGTTCCGGCGATCGATGCCTACAATATGGCCTCCTTTAATATCGCGAAGTATTATCAGATGGACGACTTTCTCGGTGTGGTCGGTCCGGGACGGCTTGCTTCATTGAACATTCTCGATGACCCGATGAATCCGGACCCGGTCACGGTGATCTCCAAAGGCATCCTGCTGAGGGAAGACGGCCGAAATATGAATGCGTTTACAGAAACGGATTGGAAAAAGGGCGGTCTTGTCCCTCTTGAGCTTTCATATGATATGACGATGGATGATTTACAGTTTTCAATGCCGATGGGTGTGACCATGCGCAACGCGGTCATTATGGAGCCGTATATGATTGCGATTGATAATTCTGTTGACCAGCTTTCTTTTGATCATGATGAATGCTATCTCACGCTTCTCGATAAGCATGGAAAATGGCGGGTCAATACAATGCTGAAAGGTTTTGCCGATCGGGTGCAGGGCTTTGTCAGTTCCTACACGACAACCGGAGATATTATCGCTGCCGGAAAAAATAAAGAAGATATCCTGCTCGCTTTCTCACGGATGAAAGAAATCGGCGGCGGAATCGTGCTTGCCGAAAACGGGAAGATTCTTCATGAGATTCCCCTCGCCTTAAACGGTTCTGCATCCGCGGAGAAGTATGAAGAAGTGCTTGAGAAAGAGCAAAAACTGAGGATGTTGCTGGAGGAGCGGGGCTACCGATTCTGCGATCCGATCTATACGCTGCTCTTTTTGCAGAGCACACACCTGCCTTATATCCGCATTACGCCGAGAGGAATATTCGACGTGATGAAAAAAACTGTACTCTTTCCATCGATAATGCGTTAAAATATAAAAGCAGGGAGCCGACATATGAAAAGATGGAAAACCGTTTGTATGCTTTGTTTTGCGTTTTTGCTGCTTGCCGCCTGCCGGCAGAACAATGCCGATCAGGTGCAGCCGAAAGAAGCGGAAGCTCCTTTAACGGGGCTGAAAACTGAGCAGAAGCTTGCAGAACGCCGTCCGATTGCAGTCGCAGTGAACAATCATCCGAAGGCGAGGCCCCAATCCGGGCTGTCAAAGGCGGATGTTGTCATCGAAGCGCTCGCGGAGGGCCGGATTACGCGGTTTCTCGCGATTTTTCAAAGTGAGATGCCGGAAACGGTCGGGCCTGTGCGGAGCGCGAGGGAATATTTTGTCACGCTCAGCAGCGGGTTTAACAGCATATTTGTCCATCATGGCTGGAGTCCCGGCGCAAAAAAGCAGCTGGAGTCCGGAGCTTACGATTATATAAACGGTTTGGATTTTGACGGAAGCCTGTTTTGGAGAGCCGATTTCAGCAAGCCGCCCCACAATTCCTACACGTCGTATGACAATATCAGGAAGGCGGCGGAACAAAAAGGATACAAGCTGAACGGAAAAACAGAACCGCTCCCATTTCAGACATCAGATGCAAAACCAGGAAATGAAACCTACAATATTCGGATAGATTATGGAACACAAAACATTACAAATCTTGTCGAATACGATTATGATAAAAAAGCTGATGCTTATACAAGAAGCTCTGATGGTGTGAAAGCGACAGACCGGGAGACCGGAAAGCCTTTAGCCATGCACAACATTTTTATTGTTGAAGCCGGCCATCGCATGACAGACAAAGATGGAAGGCGGGCCATCGATATTCAGTCAGGGGGGAAGGGCCTCCTGCTTCAGCACGGCGATGTTATAGAGTCAGACTGGGAATATAAAGACGGCCGTATTCTGCCCGTAAAAGGCGGTGAGATTCTTCCGTTTGTGCCAGGAAAGACATGGATTAATATCGTGCCTGATCTCGATGCAGCTTCCATTAGTAAAGGAGAAGGTGTTTGACGATGCAAATCGATAAATTACGCGGAAAAGAACTGGACCAGTTATTTTTATCTATTTTATCGCTGAAAGATCTGGAGGAATGCTATCGTTTCTTTGACGATCTTTGTACGATTAATGAAATCCAATCGCTGGCGCAGCGTTTGGAAGTGGCAAGAATGCTCCGCGAAGGAAATACGTATCACAAAATAGAAAGCGAAACGGGTGCTTCCACAGCGACGATTTCCCGGGTGAAGCGCTGCTTAAATTATGGTAACGACGCCTATGAAATGGCGCTTGACCGCGTAAACAAAGGAGAATCCTCCTCAGCTACGTAAAAAACCGCTCTGCCGATGACGGCAGGCGGTTTTTTTTATGCGTGCTGATTCAAAAGGCCGGGAAGTTCCCTCAGGCTTCCGTCTTCCTCCCGGTATACGATGTGTTCAGCTGAAAAATGAATCGGCGAGCTGATGCCCGCCGCAGCGGCAAGGTGAAACAGCCCTTCACGCAATGAGAGCACGTAGTTGCAGACGCGGTGCTGTTTATCCTCGATACTGAGCGCGCGCTGAAGTTTTGGGTCGGTTGTCGCCACTCCGACAGGACAATGATTGGTGTGGCATACTTGAGCGCGGATACAGCCGACTGAAAACATCATTCCCCGGGCAATATTGACAAAATCCGCGCCTAACGCGAGGGCAACGGCAATCTTATCCGGAGTGAGCAGCTTTCCGGATGCGAAAATTTTCAGCTTATCTCTTATCCCGTATGTCTTCAAAAGGCCGTCAACAAGGGGAAGGCCGGTCAGAATCGGCAGGCCGACGGAATCCGCCAGCTCATGGAAAGAAGCTCCCGTTCCCCCTTCACTGCCGTCAATCGTAATAAAGTCGGGAAGTTTGCCTGATGAACTCATACAGGAAATAAGGTCTTCAAGGTCTTTGCGGCTGCCCGGGACAATTTTGATACCGACCGGTTTTTCGCCGACAGTCCTTAATTTCTCAATGAAATCAAGCATGTCCGGAACATTTGAGAACTCGTTGAAGCGGTTTGGGCTGTCAATGGATTGTCCGGGCTGCACATTTCTGATGGCGGCAATTTCTTCGGTCACCTTTGAACCGTCAATATGCCCGCCTCTTGCTTTCGCCCCTTGCGCAAGCTTTAATTCAAAGGCTTTAATCTGCTCGAGGCGGCTTTTTTTCTTAAATTCTTCCCACGAAAATTCTCCATCTTCGGTGCGGACGCCGAACAGGCCGGGGCCGATTTGGCAGATAATATCCGCGCCGCCTTTCAGGTGATACTCAGACAGGCCGCCTTCGCCTGTATTCATCCATGTGCCGCCGGCCTGGTGCAGCCCTTTTGACAGGGCGGTGATTGCCCTGTCGCCAAGTGAGCCGTAGCTCATCGCTGATTGTCCGATTAACCCTTTCACATAAAACGGCTTTTTGCATGTGTCGCGGCCGATCACTTGCACATCGTCCGGATGCAGGTAATAAGGGTCCGCTTTTGCTTTTTCGCGGTGTTCGCTGCGTTTCAGCAGGTTGTCTTTGTCAATCTTGTATACCATCGTGTCGATCTTCGGCGTCTGATCTGCGCGCAGCTCCTCCCTTTGTTTCGGGAAGAGGGCGTTACGGATATAATAGCCCGGCTGATTGAAATCCCGTTCTGAGCCGAAGCCCATCATTCTGCTTTTATACTTTCCCGACATGACCGTCTGTTCATATTCTCTCCGGGAAAACGGCTGTTCTTCGTTATCATTGCTGAATAAATACTGCCGCAGCTCAGGTCCGATTTTTTCAAATATATAGCGCAGTTTTCCCGCTACGGGATAATTGCGCAGCACTGAATGTTCTTCCTGCTTTTCGTCTCTTATGTATATCCAGAGAAACAGTGCGGCGGGAACTAAAATAATAAAAATCAATATACAAATCAGTACGATAATGGCTTGTTCCATTGAGATCAGACTCCTTGTCTTTTTTCTCTTTGACATTCCACATATTGTCTGTTTTCAAACATAGCCGTTTCCCGTCCGGCGGAGCGCAATCTTTTTTTGTGAATCAGGTGAATGACGTCTTTTTCCGTTTTTCCGGGCCAAACGAATTTGTTATAATGTTTAAATGGCAAGAAACGAATGGAGGAACGAAAACGCATGTACGATGTTAACGAGTGGAAGCATGTTTTTAAACTCGATCCGAATAAAGATTTACCGGATGAACAACTGGAACAGCTTTGTGAATCAGGGACTGACGCCATTGTGATCGGAGGAAGCGACAATATCACCGAGGACAATGTGCTGAGACTGATGTCAAAGGTGCGGCGGTTTTTAGTGCCGTGCGTACTTGAGGTGTCGACGATTGATTCCATTGTGCCCGGGTTTGATCTTTATTTCATTCCGAGTGTGCTCAACAGCAAAAAGGCGGACTGGATTGTCGGCATGCATCATCAGGCGATGAAAGAATACGGAGAGCTCATGTCAATGGAGGAAATCGTGACGGAGGGCTACTGCATTGTCAACCCTGATTGTAAGGCGGCCGCTTTGACGGAGGCGGATACACATATAGAAACAGAAGATATTCTCGCCTATGCGCGGGTTGCGGAACATTTGCTTCATCTCCCGATTTTTTATCTGGAATACAGCGGGATGCTGGCGGACATAGAAACGGTGGAGAAAACGAAGGCTGTGCTGGACAAGTCCGTCCTGTTTTACGGAGGCGGCATTAAAGACGCGGAAACGGCGGAACGGTTCGGCCGTCATGCCGATGTCATCGTTGTCGGAAATGCCGTATATGAAGATTTTGATCAGGCGCTTAAAACGGTGGCGGCCGTAAAGACAAAGTAGTCAAGCGGACGAAATTGATTTATGATAGAACATATGTTTGATAGGCGGTGAACGGATATGAATTACATTAGCAATCAATTATTAAGCGGATTAAATCCCGTTCAGCAGGAAGCGGTCAAGACGACGGACGGTCCGCTGCTTCTGATGGCGGGCGCGGGAAGCGGAAAAACACGTGTGCTGACGCACAGAATCGCATACTTAATGGCGGAAAAACACGTGGCGCCATGGAACATTCTGGCGATTACATTTACAAATAAAGCCGCCAGAGAAATGAAGGAGCGGGTGGAGAGCATTCTCGGACCCGGCGCGGATGAAATCTGGATTTCCACCTTCCACAGCATGTGCGTGCGGATTCTGCGCAGGGATATTGACAGAATCGGCATCAACCGAAATTTCTCCATTCTTGATACGGCTGATCAGCTTTCCGTTATTAAAGGGATTCTGAAAGAGCGGAATATCGATCCGAAAAAGTTTGATCCGAGAAGTATTTTAGGCTCCATCAGCAGCGCAAAAAACGAGCTGATCGAACCTGAGGAATTCGCAAAAACGGCCGGCGGCTACTACGATCAGGTCACGAGTGACGTGTATACCGATTATCAGAAAAAACTGCTGAAAAACCAATCGCTCGATTTTGATGATTTAATCATGACGACGATTAAGCTTTTCGAGCGTGTGCCGGAAGTGCTTGAGTTTTATCAGCGCAAATTCCAGTACATTCACGTAGACGAGTATCAGGATACGAACAGGGCGCAATACCTGCTTGTGAAGCAGCTTGCGGCCCGTCTTGAAAATATCTGCGTCGTCGGTGACTCCGACCAGTCCATTTACAGATGGCGCGGGGCGGATATCGCGAATATCCTTTCCTTTGAAAAAGATTATCCGAGCGCAAACGTGATTTTGCTCGAGCAAAATTACCGCTCAACAAAGCGTATTCTGCAAGCGGCTAACGAAGTGATCAAAAACAACTCAAACCGCAAGCCGAAAAACCTGTGGACGGAAAATGACGAAGGCATCAAGCTTTCTTATTACAGCGGCGACAATGAATTCGGCGAAGGCCAATTCGTCGCGGGCAAAATTTATGAGCTGCACAGCTCGGGCCGGCGGAAGCTTTCCGATATCGCGATTTTATACCGGACAAACGCCCAGTCGCGCGTCATTGAGGAAACCCTTTTAAAATCCGGACTGAATTACAATATCGTCGGCGGAACCAAGTTCTACGACAGGAAAGAAATTAAAGACATTCTCGCATACCTGCGCCTTGTGTCAAACCCGGACGACGACATCAGTTTTACGCGGATCGTCAATGTGCCGAAGCGGGGCGTCGGCGCAACTTCACTAGAAAAAATCGCTTCATATGCGGCGATGAACGGAATGTCAATGTTCCAGGCGATCAAACAGGTTGATTTCATCGGCGTCAGCGCGAAAGCGGCAAACGCGCTTGACGGCTTTGGCGCGATGATTGAAAATCTGACGAACATGCAGGATTACCTGTCCATTACGGAACTCACGGAAGAAATTCTCGAAAAAACGGAATACAGAGAAATGCTGAAGGCCGAAAAATCAATCGAAGCCCAAAGCCGTCTTGAAAATATCGACGAGTTTCTTTCCGTGACGAAAAACTTCGAACAAAAAAGCGAAGACAAGTCTCTCGTCGCGTTTCTGACTGATTTGGCGCTGATTGCGGATATTGACCAGCTCGACCAGAAGGAAGAGGAATCAGGCGGAAAGGATGCCGTCACTTTAATGACACTGCACGCCGCTAAGGGGCTTGAATTTCCTGTCGTGTTCTTAATGGGCATGGAAGAAGGCGTGTTCCCGCACAGCCGCTCCCTGATGGAAGAAGCCGAGATGGAAGAAGAACGCAGGCTCGCATATGTAGGCATTACGAGGGCGGAAGAAGAACTGTATTTAACGAATGCCAAAATGCGCACCTTATTCGGCCGCACCAATATGAATCCGGAATCCCGCTTTATCAGGGAAATACCTGGCGATTTATTGGAGAACCTAAATGAGAAGAAAACACCTCGCATGCAGCCGGGAAGAAAAGTGCAGCCAAAACGCGGGCCCGTATCCCGTCCCGTTTCCTATGCGAACAAAACAGGCGGCGACTCGCTCAGCTGGGCGGTCGGCGATAAAGCGGGCCATAAAAAATGGGGCACCGGAACGGTTGTCAGCGTAAAAGGAGAAGGCGAAAGCACCGAGCTTGATATCGCATTCCCGAGCCCAGTCGGCGTGAAGCGTCTGCTTGCCGCTTTTGCGCCGATTGAAAAGCAGTAACCTGAAGAGGAAAGGAAGAACATGATGGACAAAGAAACAGCGAAACACCGGGCAGAAGAATTGCGCCGCACCATCGATCAGTACAGTTATGAATATTACACCTTAGATGAACCGAGCGTGCCGGATTCCGAGTACGACAGACTGATGCAGGAGCTGATTGCCATAGAGGAAGAGCACCCGGAACTCAGAACGCCTGATTCGCCCACACAGCGGGTCGGGGGAGCGGTGCTTGAATCGTTTCAAAAGGTGCAGCATGGCACGCCGATGCTCAGTCTCGGCAACGCATTTAACGATGATGACCTCCGCGATTTTGACCGCCGCGTCCGTCAGGCTGTCGGTGACGGCGTCGCTTATAATGTGGAGCTGAAAATAGACGGTCTTGCTGTTTCTCTCCGTTATGAAGACGGCTATTTCGTCAGAGGCGCGACAAGAGGAGATGGAACGACGGGCGAAGATATCACGGAAAACTTAAAAACGATCCGCAACATTCCGTTGAAAATGAAACGGAATCTTTCCATAGAAGTGCGCGGAGAGGCGTACATGCCGAAACAGTCATTTGAAGCGCTCAATGAAGAACGGCTGAAACATGAAGAGGAGCCGTTCGCCAATCCCCGGAACGCGGCTGCGGGCTCACTCAGACAGCTCGATCCGAAAATTGCGGCGAAACGAAATCTTGACATCTTCGTCTACAGTATAGCGGAGCTTGACGAGATGGGTGTGGAAACACAGAGTCAGGGCCTGGATTTTCTGGATGAGCTCGGTTTTAAAACAAACCAGGAACGGAAAAAATGCGCCACGATAGATGAAGTCATTGAAATGATCGAAGAGCTGCAGGCGAAGCGGGCCGATCTCCCGTATGAAATTGACGGGATCGTCATCAAAGTCGACTCGCTCGACCAGCAGGAAGAGCTCGGGTATACGGCAAAAAGCCCGCGCTGGGCGATTGCTTATAAATTCCCGGCGGAAGAGGTCGTGACAAAACTGCTCGATATCGAACTGAATGTCGGAAGAACGGGCGTCATTACGCCGACCGCCGTTCTGGAACCGGTAAAAGTCGCGGGAACGACGGTCTCAAGAGCATCCCTTCATAACGAAGATTTAATTAAAGAGAAGGATATCCGCATTCTCGATAAAGTGGTCGTCAAAAAAGCGGGCGACATCATCCCTGAGGTCGTCAATGTCTTAATCGAACAGCGGACCGGGGAAGAAAAAGAATTCAATATGCCGACCAGCTGCCCTGAGTGCGAAAGCGAACTTGTCCGCATTGAAGGAGAAGTCGCGCTGCGCTGCATCAATCCGGAATGTCCGGCGCAGATCAGAGAAGGCCTGATTCACTTTGTCTCACGCAACGCGATGAATATTGACGGACTCGGAGAACGTGTCATCACACAGCTTTTCCGTGAACATCTCGTCCGTAATGTCGCTGATTTGTATAAGCTGACGAAAGAGCAGGTCATCCGGCTTGAGCGGATGGGGGAAAAATCAACTGACAATCTGATCAGCTCCATCCAAAAGTCGAAAGAGAATTCGCTGGAACGCCTGCTGTTCGGTCTCGGCATCCGTTTTATCGGCTCAAAAGCGGCCAAAACACTCGCCATGCATTTTGAAAGCCTGGAAAATCTGAAACAAGCTACGGAAGAAGAGCTGCTTGCGGTAGATGAAATCGGCGAAAAGATGGCCGATGCCGTTATCACCTATTTCCGCAAAGAAGAAATGCTTGAGCTATTGAATGAACTTGAGGAACTCGGTGTGAACACACTCTACAAAGGCCCGAAAAAAGTAAAAGCGGAGGACAGCGACTCTTATTTTGCCGGCAAAACCATCGTGTTAACCGGAAAGCTTGAAGAGCTGTCCAGAAATGAAGCCAAGGCGCAGATTGAAGCGCTCGGCGGAAAGCTGACGGGATCTGTCAGCAAAAAAACAGACTTGCTGATTGCCGGAGAAGCAGCCGGAAGCAAGCTGACAAAAGCGCAGGAATTAAACATTGAAGTATGGAATGAAGCACAGCTATTAGGAGAGCTAAAGAAATAAGAGGAGTGTTTTCTATTGAAAAAGATGTTGGCATTGGCGGCGACGGCAACGGCGGCAGTACTCATGCTGTCGGCCTGTTCGCCGAGTTTCGGGGGGAACAAAGAGGAAGAGATCACGCAGAAAACGGCAAAGTCTTCTGAAAAAGCGATCATACCGAAATATAATATCTCTGATTCCTACTATAAAATGGTGCTTCCGTTTAAGGCCGGAAAAGCGCGCGGCCTGACCGCGGACCGGCTGAACACGAGGCTGGACATCGATGAATTCGAGACGGGTCTGATGCGGCTCGCTCAAGACACGTTCCCGACGGATGACTATTTGTATCAGGAAGGCCAGTATTTAGATGAGGACACGGTACTCAGCTGGCTTGACCGCAAAAAAGAGGGCAGTGATCTGAAAAAGGCGAAAAAGGCAGATGCCAATTTTCAGAATCTCGGCTTAAACCCCGTGCTGCCAAGCTCGGGATCGGCAAAAGAGAAAAATGAAAACAGCCCGATTTACTTAGCGTCCATGCTTGAGCAGGATTACTTAGTAAGAAAAGATAAAAATTCCATTCAGCTTGGCGGTATCATGATCGGTCTCGCTCTCAATTCTGTATACTATTACCGTGAAAACACAGGTGATCCGCAGCAGGAAGTGGAGCTCAGTGACAAAACGATCCGCAGCCACGGTGAAGAAATCGCCCAGGAAGTCGTTAACCGCCTTCGGAAAATGGATAACCTGAAAAATGTGCCGATTACCGTCGCCCTTTATAAACAAGCGCCGAAAACATCAATCGTACCGGGGAATTACATTGCAAAAACTGAAGTCAAAGCCGGCTCATCCACCATTTCAAACTGGGATGATGTCAAAGAAAAGTACGTCTTCTATCCGGCGGATACAGACACGGCAAAGAAATACCCTGATGATTCCGAAGTATTTAAACGCTTCAAAAACGCCATCGACAGCTACTTCCCGAATTACACCGGAGTCGTCGGAACGGCAATGTACGAAAACGATGAAATGAGAAAAATGAAGATTGAAATCCCGATGCAATTTTACGGGAAAAGCGAAGTAATCGCCTTCACCCAATACTTAACAGGTGAGCTGATGGATTATTATTCAAAAGGCTCAGTTGATGTCGAAATTAACATTACCTCGTCTGACGGGCAGGAAGCGCTGATCGTCCGCAATGCGGGTGACAAAGAACCGACCGTCCATATTTACGATTAACCAAGATGCCCTTGTTCATTTCTGTATGAGCAAGGGTTTTTTTTATTGTGATATCGTTGGAGCGAGGAAATGAGGTATGTTAAGATATTTGTATAATCAGGAATTAACAGGAAAACACATTTCATTCTAAGCGGATGTTACTAATCTGCTGTGAAAGAAGAAGGGCAGGAATGTTGATGAATGACATTTGCTGAGTACACACACCGCCTACAAACGTTATGAAAAGGGTGAATCAGCATGCATAAAGATATTAAAGCGATTTTTGAGGAAGATAAGGTGCTCGCTGAAGCAGGTGAAATATACGGCTTTACCAAGTTTCAATTTATTGCGGACGCCGAGAACTACGTATATGAAATTGTGAAAGATAACGAACCTTATATTTTAAAAATTACGCATACGATCAGAAGAACACCGGAATATATTCTCGGAGAAATGGAATGGCTTCATCATCTGGCAAAGGGAGGGCTTTCAGCAGCAAAGCCGATTCCTTCATTAAATGGCAAAGATGTCGAAGAAGTGCCGGATGGAAAAGGCGGAGCGTTTTTAGTAAGAGTCTATGAAAAAGCGCCCGGACGCAAAGTGGAGGAATCAGACTGGAACGGAACCCTGTTTTACGAGCTTGGAAAGTACACGGGGAACATGCACCGGCTGACGAAAAGCTACCGTCTGAGTGATCCGTTATATAAAAGGCAGGAATGGGATGAAGAGGAGCAGCTGAAGCTGAGAAAATACGTACCCGCAGATCAGCATCTCGTATTTGAGCGGGCGGATGCTCTAATGGAAAAACTGCGCCGTTTGCCGAAGAACCCTGAAAACTACGGCCTTGTGCACGCCGATCTGCACCACGGCAATTTCAATTGGGACAACGGAAAAATCACTGCATTTGATTTTGATGATATCGGCTACAATTGGTTTGTGAATGATATCAGTATTCTGCTGTACAACATGTTGTGGTATCCGGTCATCCCGTATGAAGACAAGGCCGTGTTTACGGGTGAATTCATGACTCACTTTATGAAAGGCTACAGGGAAGAAAATGACCTTGACCCCGCATGGCTTGAACACATCCCGGATTTCCTCCGGCTGCGCCATATGTTGATCTACGGATTATTGCATCAGGCGTTTGACCTCAATTCACTCGGGGACGAGGAACTTGAGATGCTGAAAACCTTCAGGCGCGATATCGAAAATGAAACCCCGATTACGGAGTATAACTTTTCTGCATTCGTATAAATAGAAAAACGCCGGCTGAATCCAGCCCGGCGTTTTTTATAACGTATCACACTTCACTCCGACGACACCCTGAATTTCTTTAATATCATAATAGACGTCAGTGGTGTAGCGGTTTTTATGAACACTGACTTTCACTTCCATAATCGGAAATTCTTTTTCGCCCAGATCATCAATCCGGACGGAGTGAATGCGGAGCTGTTTGCTTTTCATTTCCTTTAAAATCTTGGTCATTTTGTCTTTATCGGAAAGAGACATTCTCACGCGGATATCTTTTTCCTTCAAGCGGTTGGGACCGATTTTTCTGATCAGCCACGGAAGAAATTCGACGCTGATCAGGATAAACAAGAGGCTTGCGAACGCCTCTTTATAAAAGCCGGCGCCTGTAGCCAGACCGAGCCCGGCTGCGCCCCAGATGATGGCCGATGTCGTCAGGCCGGATATGACGTCATTGCTTTTACGCAGGATCACGCCCGCGCCGATAAAACCGACGCCGGAAATGATTTGGGCGGGAAGGCGGAGCGGATCCATCATGATTCGGTAATATTTTGGGAAATGATATGCCGCATTAATGCTGACGATCGTCAGCATACAGGAGCTGACGGCGATGACGATACAGGTTTTCAGTCCGAGCGGTTTGTTTTTCAGCTCGCGTTCAAGACCGATGATCATGCCGATCAGCGTGGCAATGCCCAGCTTTAATAAAATCTCTGGTTCGATAGGCCAGCTCAATTTGCACAGCACCTCCGCAATTTTTCTTATAATAAATTGATATGATTTTCTCACAGTATTTATAGCAGGACAAGTGCGGAAGAAAAAAGCCGTCAGGGATAAAATCTGACGGCTTTTTGTCTATTTCTTGTTTTTCAAAAGAGCTTCCATCCGGCTGAACAGCTGATAAGAAGCATCGGCCGGTTTTTTGGTCAGCAGGCTGACGGCAATACCGGCAATCAGACTGAGGAAGAACCCCGGAATGATTTCGTATACGCCGGTTGAAGCGGCAAGCCCTGTCGTGATCCAGATTAAAACGGCCGCGGCCCCGGTAATCATCGCCGCAAGCGCTCCCCATTCATTCATCCGTTTCCAGTACAGACTGAGCAAGAGCGCCGGGCCGATAGCCGAACCGAAGCCTGCCCACGCATATCCGACCAGATCAAGAATGGTGCTGTTCGGATTCATGGAAAGCAAAATGGCGATAACGGCCACGATCAATACCGACAGGCGTCCGGTCATGACCAATTCTTTATCGCTCGCTTCCCGTCTGAAAAAGGCGCGGTATAAATCTTCCGTAATGGCGCTTGCCGTTACGAGAAGCTGTGAGGAAATGGAACTCATGATCGCCGCTAAAATCGCGGACAGCAAGAAGCCCGTAATCAGCGGATGGAACAAGATTTTAGAAAAAATAATGAAAATCGTTTCCGGATCTTTTACGGAGACCCCGAAGTGATGAGAATACGCAACCCCGATAATCCCGGTAAGCAATGAACCGACAACTGAAATAACCATCCAGCTCATCCCGATTCTGCGGGCGGGTTTTAAATCTTTCACTTCTTTAATCGCCATAAATCGTACGATGATATGAGGCTGGCCGTAATAGCCGAGTCCCCATGCCAAATAAGAAATAATGCTAATGACGCTCGCGCCTTTAAAGATATCCAATAGTTTCGGGTTAACGGCGTTGATCGAATCAATCGTCGTTGAAACGCTCCCGAGCTGGGTAAAAGCAACGATCGGCACAAGCACTAATGCCGCAAACATGATCGCTCCCTGTACAAAGTCAGTCAGACTGACAGCGAGGAAACCGCCAAACAGCGTGTAAAGCACAACAACACCGGCCGTTAAAAACAAACCGAATTTGTAGTCGGCGCCGAATGCCGATTCAAATAACCTGCCTCCGGATACCATCCCGGACGATGTGTACAGTGTGAAAAAGATCATAATAATCACGGCGGAAACAATTTTCAGCAATGATGACGAGTGGCGGAACCGTTTATCGAAAAAATCGGGAATCGTAATCGCATCATCCGCAACTTCCGTGTAAGCGCGCAGCCTCGGAGCAAGCAGCAGATAATTTGAATACGCGCCGATCGTCAAACCGAGCGCCAGCCATAAGGTCGATAACCCCGTTGCGAACATTGCGCCGGGAACTCCCATCAGCATCCATGCGCTCATATCGGCCGCACCTGCGGACAGCGCCGTTACGAACGGGCCGAGTCCTCTTCCGCCCAGCATGTAATCATTAATATTCGTTGTCTTCCTGAATGCGTACCAGCCGATTAACAGCATGGCAGCAAAGTAAATGCCAAGAGATATAATTAGTTCAATACTCACGTTTTTGGACCCTCTCTTCTTTCATGTAAATGTTGCATCACCTCTGTAGATTAGTAGTGCCGGAATATGCGCCGGCGATCCAGCCTTTAGTCGTCATTCCATGCGGATCGCATGATTTAGTGCTGGCTATGGTTACTAAACCTAACAAAGTATCCCCGATCAATCAACTCTCGAAACCTGGCCCGCTCAAGGAAAAAATCCCCGCCAACATAGAACAGCTTAGAGATGAAAACGCTACCAATAGAATATAAAAGTAAAAATTTTCTGACATATAATTCGTTTCTCTTTCTCCCCGATTTAGGATAAAATAGAGAGGGTTTCATCATGCCTCAGAAGGCGGCGTTTTGTTGCTTTAGAGGGCTCGTTTTTGATATGATCAGTATTATATGACGAAACGGAGAATTATGCGGAGGTGGATCTTATGTCACGAATTTCTATAGAAGAAGTAAAGCATGTCGCTCATTTGGCGAGACTCGCCATTACGGATGAAGAAGCTGAAATGTTCACAGAACAGCTTGACAGCATCATCTCGTTTGCCGAGGAGCTTAATGAAGTGGACACGGATAACGTGGAACCGACAACACACGTGCTGAAAATGAAAAACGTAATGAGAGAAGATGAAGCGGGTAAAGGCCTTCCGGTCGAGGATGTCATGAAAAATGCTCCCGATCATAAAGACGGCTATGTCCGTGTGCCATCTATTCTGGATTAAAGGAGGGAGACAGTATGTCATTATTTGATCACAAAATCACAGAACTGAAACAAATGATACATAAAAAAGAAATCAAGATTTCCGATCTTGTTGATGAATCTTACAAACGGATCGCATCCGTGGATGATAAGGTGCAGGCGTTTTTACAGCTTGATGAAGAAAGAGCCCGCGCTTACGCGAAAGAACTTGACGAAGCGGTTGACGGACGGTCTGAACACGGTCTTCTCTTCGGAATGCCGATCGGCGTCAAAGACAACATCGTGACCAAAGGGCTTCGCACAACATGCTCAAGCAAAATCCTCGAAAACTTCGATCCGATTTACGATGCGACGGTTGTGGAGCGCCTTCAAGCCGCTGAAGCCGTAACGATCGGAAAGCTGAATATGGACGAGTTCGCGATGGGTTCTTCTACTGAAAACTCCGCGTACAAAGCGACGAAAAACCCTTGGAATCTCGATACGGTTCCCGGCGGATCAAGCGGCGGTTCCGCAGCTGCGGTTGCCGCGGGCGAAGTGCCGTTTTCACTCGGATCTGATACGGGCGGCTCCATCCGCCAGCCGGCTTCTTTCTGCGGCGTCGTCGGATTAAAGCCTACATACGGACGCGTGTCGCGTTACGGTTTGGTCGCTTTTGCGTCTTCACTGGACCAGATCGGGCCGATCACAAGAACCGTAGAAGATAACGCATTCCTGCTTCAGGCGATTTCAGGCCCGGACAAAATGGACTCTACGAGCGCCAATGTCGAAGTGCCGGACTTTCTTTCTTCATTAACTGGCGATATTAAAGGCTTAAAAATCGCCGTACCGAAAGAATATCTCGGAGAAGGCGTCGGCAAAGAAGCGAAAGAATCGGTTTTAGCCGCTTTAAAAGTGCTTGAAGACCTCGGAGCGACATGGGAAGAAGTATCTCTGCCGCACAGCAAATACGCGCTTGCGACGTATTATCTGCTGTCTTCTTCCGAAGCGTCTGCAAACCTTGCGCGCTTTGACGGCATCCGCTACGGCTACCGCTCAGACAATGCGGACAACCTGATCGACCTTTATAAACAAACACGCTCTGAAGGATTCGGCAATGAAGTGAAGCGCCGCATCATGCTCGGCACCTTCGCGCTCAGCTCCGGCTACTATGACGCGTATTACAAAAAAGCGCAAAAAGTGCGCACGCTTATTAAGAAAGATTTTGAAGACGTATTTGAGAAATACGATGTCATCGTCGGACCGACAACGCCGACACCGGCATTCAAAATCGGCGAAAAAACCAGCGATCCGCTCACAATGTACGCCAACGATATTTTAACGATCCCTGTCAACCTCGCGGGTGTGCCGGGAATCAGCGTGCCGTGCGGATTTGCGGACGGACTGCCGCTCGGACTGCAAATCATCGGAAAACACTTCGATGAAGGCACTGTATACCGCGTCGCTCATGCTTTTGAGCAGGCAACAGATCATCATAAAGCGAAACCTGAACTGTAAGGGGTGAAATGAAGTGAACTTTGAAACGGTA
Source organism: Bacillus sp. JHAA (assembly GCF_036961585.1). NCBI lineage: Bacteria > Bacillati > Bacillota > Bacilli > Caryophanales > Bacillaceae > Bacillus > Bacillus sp. JHAA. The sequence goes on from NZ_JBAMDE010000010.1 coordinate 78,363, forward strand.
ATCGGACTTGAAGTCCATGTGGAATTAAAAACAAAATCTAAAATTTTCTCAAGCTCACCGACGCCATTCGGCGCGGAAGCGAATACCCAAACGAGCGTCATCGACCTTGGCTATCCCGGCGTGCTGCCCGTTTTGAACAAAGAAGCGGTCGAATTCGCGATGAAAGCCGCAATGGCTTTGAACTGCGAAATCGCAACGGATACGAAGTTTGACCGGAAAAACTATTTCTATCCCGACAACCCGAAGGCATATCAAATTTCTCAATTTGACAAGCCGATCGGCGAAAACGGATGGATCGAAATCGAAGTCGGCGGAAAAACGAAAAAAATCGGCATTACCCGTCTTCATCTTGAAGAAGATGCGGGAAAACTGACGCATACGGGCGACGGCTATTCCCTCGTTGACTTCAACCGCCAGGGCACGCCGCTTGTCGAGATTGTATCTGAGCCGGATATCCGCACACCGGAGGAAGCTTACGCATATCTCGAAAAGCTGAAATCAATTATCCAATACACAGGTGTTTCCGACTGTAAAATGGAAGAAGGTTCACTGCGCTGTGACGCCAACATTTCCCTCCGTCCGATCGGCCAGGAGAAATTCGGCACAAAAACGGAGCTGAAAAACCTGAACTCCTTCGCGTTCGTGCAAAAAGGACTTGAGCATGAAGAAAAACGCCAAGAGCAGGTGCTTCTGTCAGGCGGAGTCATTCAGCAGGAGACGCGCCGTTACGATGAAGCGACGAAAAAAACCATTTTGATGCGTGTCAAAGAAGGTTCGGACGACTATCGCTATTTCCCTGAGCCTGACCTTGTAGAGCTCTACATTGATGACGAATGGAAAGAACGCGTAAGAGCAACCATTCCTGAGCTTCCGGACGAGCGCCGCAAGCGTTATATCGAAGAGCTCGGCCTGCCTGCTTATGACGCAATGGTTCTGACGCTGACGAAAGAAATGGCTGATTTCTTCGAAGAAACGGTCAATAAAGGCGCAGAAGCCAAGCAGGCATCAAACTGGCTGATGGGTGAAGTCTCAGCTTACCTGAACGCCGAACAAAAAGAGCTTGAGGATGTCGCACTGACTCCTGAAGGCCTTGCCGGCATGATTAAGCTGATTGAAAAAGGAACCATCTCGTCCAAAATCGCGAAGAAAGTCTTTAAAGAATTAATTGAAAAAGGCGGCGACGCAGAAAAAATCGTCAAAGAAAAAGGCCTCGTGCAGATTTCTGACGAAAGCGTGCTTCTGAAGCTGGTAACAGATGCGCTTGACAGCAACCCGCAGTCAATTGAAGACTTCAAAAACGGAAAAGACCGCGCGATCGGCTTCCTTGTCGGGCAGATTATGAAAGCCTCCAAAGGACAGGCCAACCCGCCGATGGTCAACAAAATCTTACTTGAAGAAATCAAAAAACGATAAAAAAAAGCAGCCGCCTCTAAGGGCGCTGCTGACACGGAGACCGGTAAGCGCCGGTCTCTTTTTTTTATAAGATGAAATAGGTTTCAATGGAAGCCCGCAGCGTTTCAATCTGTTCAGTTCCGCTGCCTGCCAAGTTGGACAGCATTCCTTTAATAATTGGTTTTCGCGGCTCTTCCTTTGCGCATTCCTCTTCAATGACTTCAAGCGATACGAGGACGTCCTCAGGCAGCCCCTGCTGTGCTTTTATCTTCTGAATATCCGCAAGCAGTCTTTCTCTGTCCGCCGCGGGCTGAGTGAAGATATCCTCAGGCAGCAGCGGATCGGGATTGTCTCTTATCAGTCCCGTAATCAGATCATCGATTCTGGCAATCAGAAAGGCCGCCACGTTTTCCGTCCGGAATGCCGTATGTTCATTAAAAATCAAGAAATGAATATAGGAGCTCACAATTCCTTGCGCCATAACGGACGCATCCGCTAAAAACGGTGTGACGGCATCTCCGTAAACGGAGAGCAACGCATCCCGATACAGCATGTTAAATTGAATATTGGCCTCATGAAAATACTGTTTGACCTTTTGATTTTCAGGAATGACCTTTTCGCTCAGCAAGAGAATGATAAAGTCCTTGTGTTCCATAAATTCCTGGAATTGATATGCGATTTGTTTTCGGAATACGTCCTTAGGCGGTTTATGCTGATGTTCTGTTTTGATTTTCTTTATTTCTTCCATAGACATGCCGATGTAATACTCACATGCTGAGAGCAAAAGGTCTTCTTTTGATTTGAAATGGAGATAGAAGGCCCCTTTTGAAATTCCGCATTCACCGGCGATTTCCTGAATGGTTGTTGAAGAAAACCCTTTTTTGGCAAATAAATGGATGCCTGTTTTTATGATTTTCTCTTTTTTTTCGTTCATGACGTGCTTCCCCTTAATCCTGAAAAATTTAGAAAAATTTACTGCCTTATTAGTTGACGATGTTGAGTTATACCGTTTAGTATTATATAGAATGACCAGTCAGTCAATAAAAATTAACGGAGGACATGATGAACCACATTATTAACTTTGTACTGAAGAACAAATTCGCAGTTTGGCTGATGACGATTATCGTTACTGTAGCAGGGCTGTATGCCGGTATGAATATGAAGCAGGAATCCATACCGGACGTCAACATGCCTTACCTTTCAGTAAATACGACTTATCCCGGAGCTGCTCCGAGTCAAGTTGCGGATGACGTGACAAAACCGATCGAGCAGGCGGTCCAGAATTTAGAAGGAGTGAGCGTCGTAACGTCCACATCCTCTGAAAACGTCTCATCGGTTATGATTGAATATGATTACAGCAAGGATATGGACAAGGCGAAAACCGAAGTCGCTGAAGCGCTGGACAGTGTCAGCCTTCCTGACGACGCGAAAAAACCTGACATTTCCCGTTACAGCCTCAACTCTTTCCCGATTTTGACGCTCAGTGTGACAAGCGGTAAAAGCTCGCTTGAAGACCTGACCAAAAATGTGGAAAACACTCTCGTTCCTAAGCTTGAAGGCATTCAGGGCGTTGCGTCCGTGCAAGTTTCCGGACAGCAGGAAGAGCAGGTGGAATTCTCTTTCAAAGACAAAAAAATGAAAGAGTACGGACTTGATGAAGATACCGTCAAGAAAGTGATCCAAGGCTCTGACGTCAATACGCCGCTTGGATTGTACACATTCGGCAACAAAGAAAAATCAGTTGTCGTTAACGGAGATATTACGTCAATTAAAGATCTGAAAGATATGAGAATTCCGGTCACATCTTCTTCTGCCGCTCAAGGTCAAGCGGGCGGAGCCGGTGCGGCATCTGCGGCGGACGCTCAGGCTATGCAGCAGGCACAGCAAAGCGCGTCAGCAGGGGTGCCGACAGTCAAGCTTTCTGACATTGCCGACATTAAAGATGTGAAAAAAGCTGAATCCATTTCCCGCACGAACGGAAAGGACAGCATCGGAATTAATATCGTAAAAGCCAATGACGCCAACACGGTAGAAGTGGCCGATGCGATTAAAGATGAACTGAATCAATACAAAAAAGACCATAAAGGGTTCAAGTACAGCTCGACTCTTGATATGGCAGAGCCGATTACAGAGTCGGTGGATACGATGTTAAGCAAAGCGATTTTCGGCGCGATTTTTGCGGTCGTGATCATTCTCTTATTCTTAAGAGATATTAAATCAACGATGATTTCTATCGTTTCCATCCCGCTGTCACTGCTGATTGCGCTTCTTGTGCTGAATCAGCTTGATGTCACATTGAACATAATGACGCTCGGTGCGATGACGGTCGCCATCGGACGGGTAGTCGACGACTCGATAGTCGTGATCGAAAACATTTACCGCCGCATGAGGCTGAAAGATGAACCTTTACGCGGGAAGCAATTGGTGCGTGAAGCGACGAAAGAAATGTTTAAACCGATCATGTCATCAACGATCGTAACCATTGCCGTATTCCTGCCGCTTGCCATGGTCGGCGGACAGATCGGCGAACTGTTTATGCCGTTTGCATTAACAATCGTCTTCGCGCTTGCCGCATCGCTGTTGATTTCGATCACACTGGTGCCGATGCTTGCGCACAGCTTATTCAAAAAATCGCTCACAGGCGCGCCTGTTAAAGCGAAAGAGCATAAGCCGGGCAGATTGGCCAATTTCTATAAAAAAGTGCTGCATTGGTCATTAAGACATAAATGGATTACATCTATCATCGCGGTTCTGATGCTTGTCGGCAGTTTGTTCCTCGTACCTCTGATCGGCGCGAGCTACCTGCCTGCGCAAGCGGACAAAACGATGCAGCTCACATATACGCCTGAACCGGGCGAAACGAAAAGCGAAGCTGAAAAAGCTGCGCAAAAAGCGGAAGACATGCTGCTTAAACGCAAACATGTCGATACCGTTCAGTATTCATTAGGCTCGCAAAGTCCGCTCGGCGGAAGCTCAAACGGCGCATTGTTCTACGTGAAATACGAGGATGACACGCCTGATTTTGACAAAGAAAAAGACAATGTCTTAAAAGAAATCAAAAAAACATCCAGCCGCGGCGAATGGAAATCACAAAATTTCAGCTCGTCAGGCAACAACAACGAATTAACGTACTATGTGTACGGAGATTCAGAGTCTGATATTAAAGGCACGGTCAAAGACATCGAAGGCATCATGAAAAAGCAGAAGGATCTGAAAGACGTCAACTCAGGCCTTTCCAGCACATATGATGAGTACACGTTCGTCGCTGACCAGGAGAAACTCAGCAAGCAGGGCCTGACGGCTTCGCAAATCTCCCAAGCCCTGATGTCCCAAACGTCACAGTCTCCTTTGACAACGGTGAAAAAGGACGGCAAAGAGCTTGATGTGAACATCAAAACAGAAAAAGACCAGTATAAGAGTGTAAAAGAATTAGAGGATAAAACCATCACATCGCCTGCAGGCCAAGAAGTAAAAATCGGCGATGTGGCGAAAGTGAAAAACGGCACGACATCCGATACCATTTCCAAACGCGACGGCAAAGTGTACGCTGACGTAACGGCAACCGTCACTTCTGACAACGTCACGAAGGTGTCATCAGCCGTTCAAAAGAAAGTTGACAAACTGGATCACCCGGACAATGTATCGATTGATACCGGCGGTGTATCAGCGGATATTGCTGATTCCTTTACGAAACTCGGCTTAGCGATGCTTGCCGCAATCGCCATCGTATACCTCGTTCTTGTGATCACGTTCGGCGGAGCATTAGCGCCGTTTGCGATTCTGTTCTCGCTTCCGTTTACAGTCATCGGCGCATTAGCCGGCCTGTATGTATCCGGAGAGACGATCAGTCTGAATGCCATGATCGGTATGCTGATGCTGATCGGAATCGTCGTCACAAACGCGATTGTCTTAATTGACCGCGTCATCCATAAAGAAGCGGAAGGCTTATCGACGAGAGAAGCGCTCCTGGAAGCCGGCTCTACGAGATTGCGTCCGATTCTGATGACGGCGATCGCGACAATCGGCGCCCTGCTTCCATTGGCATTGGGCTTCGAAGGCGGCAGCCAGGTCATTTCTAAAGGACTCGGTGTCACTGTTATCGGCGGTTTAATCAGTTCGACTCTGCTTACCCTGCTGATTGTGCCGATCGTATATGAAGTATTAGCGAAATTCCGTAAGAAAAAACCTGGAACGGAAGAAGAGTAAGACAGCGGGCCTTGGCTCCTTAAACGGAGCCGGGGCCTTTTTTCTTCTGGCAATTCCTGTACATATTGTTGCGATTTTCTCAAGTCATAGTATAATTAAAGGTTGTTAGTGTTAATAATGGATCGGATACTCTTAAGTAGGATGATGAGATAATGAAACGTGCACGCATAATATACAATCCGACTTCAGGACGGGAGCTTTTTAAGAAAAATCTTGCCCAGGTCCTGCAAAAATTTGAACAAGCCGGTTATGAAACCTCCACCCATGCCACCACATGCGCGGGGGATGCCACCAACGCCGCAAAAGAAGCCGCTTTGCGGGAGTTTGACCTGATTATCGCAGCCGGCGGAGACGGAACGATTAATGAAGTCGTCAACGGCCTTGCACCGTTAGACAAACGCCCGACACTCGGCATCATTCCGGTCGGCACGACAAATGACTTCGCCAGAGCGCTGGGCATTCCGAGAGAGAATATACTGAATGCCGCTGATACCGTCATTAACGGCGTAGCCCGCCCGATCGACATCGGACAGGTGAACGGTCAGTATTTTATCAACATCGCCGGCGGAGGCCGTCTGACGGAGCTGACGTATGATGTGCCAAGCAAACTGAAAACGATGCTCGGCCAGCTTGCTTATTATTTAAAGGGAATGGAAATGCTGCCTTCACTTCGACCGACAGAAGTCGAGATTGAATATGACGGCAAGCTGTTTCAAGGCGAAATTATGCTGTTTTTAGTGACGCTGACCAACTCGGTCGGCGGATTCGAGAAGCTGGCCCCTGATTCCAGCCTGAATGACGGCATGTTTGATTTGATTATTTTGAAAAAAGCCAATCTCGCGGAGTTTATCAGAGTCGCGAGCATGGCGCTCAGAGGCGATCATATTAACGATCAGCACATTATTTACACAAAAGCGAACCGTGTGAAAGTCAATGTATCAGAAAAGATGCAGCTGAACCTGGACGGCGAATACGGCGGCATGCTGCCGGGCGAATTCGTGAACCTGTACCGGCATATTCACGTCATCATGCCGAAGGAGAAAGCGGAACAGCTGGATGATTAATACGCGGACAAAATCCTAAAACAGTATTCGTTTTAGGATTTTGTCATCTTTTCAGCGTGATCGGAAACCTTTGAAGGCTGACATTGAATTTGAAGGTTTTCCAGCACGCTGAAACAAGGCTATTGGTAAAACTAGAGGTGATTATAGATGAAAATGAAACCCCCGATAGAAAAAAATGAATACTATGATGTGACATTTGAGGATTTGACGCACGAAGGAGCGGGCGTCGCAAAGGTTCAGGGCTTCCCGATTTTCGTGCCGAACGCCCTGCCTGAGGAAAAAGCGCAAATCAAAGTGACACGCGTCAAAAAAGGCTTCGCTTTCGGCCGCTTGATTGAACTGAAAGAAGAAAGCCCGCACAGAACGGATGCCCCGTGTCCGATCTACAAGCAATGCGGAGGCTGCCAGCTTCAGCACATGACCTATGAAGGCCAGCTCTTGTTTAAACAGAAACAAGTCAAAGACGTCTTAGAACGGATCGGCAAGCTGAACCTTTCAAAAGTCATCGTGCATCCGACGCTCGGCATGGAAGACCCGTGGAACTACAGAAACAAAGCGCAGGTGCCGGTAGGAGAACGGGAAGGCGGACTCGTCGCCGGATTCTATCAGCAAAGAAGCCATGACATCATCGATATGAGCGCCTGCCTGATCCAGCAATCCAAAAACGACGAAGCCGTCCAAGCCGTCAAAGACATTTGCTCCTCATACGGCGTTAAAGCCTACAACGAAGAACGCCACAAAGGCTGGCTCCGCCATATCATGGTCAGATACGGCGTCGTCACGGGCGAAATGATGATTGTCTTCATCACAAGAACAAGCGATTTTCCGCAAAAAGCGAAAATCATCGAAGACATCACAACGCAATTCCCGCACGTCAAATCCATCGTGCAGAACATCAACCCAAATAAAACAAACGTGATCTTTGGGAACGAAACAAACGTCATCTGGGGCGAAGAATACATCTACGACCTCATCGGAGACGTCAAATTCGCCATCTCCGCCAGATCGTTCTATCAGGTCAACCCGGAACAGACAAAAGTGCTCTACGACAAAGCGCTTGAGTACGCGGAGCTGCAAGGGGAAGAAACCGTCATCGACGCCTACTGCGGCATCGGAACGATTTCTCTATTTCTGGCGAAGCAGGCGAAGAAAGTATACGGCGTCGAAATCGTGCCGGAAGCCATCGAGGATGCAAAACGCAACGCTGAGCTGAACGGCATCACAAACGCAGAATTCGCAGTCGGAGAAGCGGAAACCGTCATTCCGAAATGGTATGAAGAAGGCATCACGGCCGACACCCTCGTCGTCGACCCGCCAAGAAAAGGCTGCGACGAAGCCCTCCTGCGCACAATCATCGACATGAAACCGAAGCGAGTGGTGTACGTATCCTGCAATCCAGGAACGCTTGCAAGAGATTTGCGGGTGCTTGAGGATGGCGGGTATCAGACGCTCGAAGTGCAGCCTGTGGATATGTTCCCGCATACGAATCATGTGGAGTGTGTGGCTGTGCTGGAATTAAGAGAAGGCAACTAACCCTTAGGGATGGTTGCCTTTTTTTAATCCGCATTTTTTTTTGCATTCAGGACGAACTCGTGACATGAGAGGAGTACCAGAAGATGTTTGGTTAACACCTATAATATAGCTTTCTATACATCTCTTTATGTAATATTCACTCTAGAGGGGCAGCTTTTTTAATACACTTTCATATCTTGTTTTTTCTCCTTACTAATCATTACTTTTTCTAAATAACTCTTAAGAAATACATTATCTATCCTGTCTGGAATGTAACCCAGACGTTTATTTAGTATATTCTCTATGATATACATTTTCTTTGTGTAATATTGGTAACTATCCGTTGCGATTTGAACACTTTCTGATTCATTTCCCTTTTCTGATTCAAGTCGAGATTTATATAGCTGATCATACTTCTGTTTGCGTATTTTTCTTGAGAGCCGCAGTAAATGAAATAATTCAATTGTTGGCAGAGTCATTAGTTCTGGTGTAGACTTATCCAAATCTAATTCAGAAGTATGCTCACGATATTCTATGATTTCCCGTTTGCCATCTCTCTGAACATTATGTATGTACATTAAGCAAAAACTACAGTAATACTGATTATCCTTTTGAATTGAAGTTGCACAATAAGGGCATGTTTCCATTACGTTCTCCTTTCTGAATATTCTAAGATAATATGTATTTCGGTTACAAACAAGAATTTTAAATAGTATTAGAGGTTCTTAACCAATAAAAACCCTTTTTATGATAAAGGGTTTATTGATTACAGCATGTATAAGTTTCATGCAAAATCAATAAGTAATCCCTATGTATAGAAAATCCACCGAGCCTAAACCCAATAACAAAACGCGAAAATAATAAATTATATCGTTATAATTATTTATAAAAAGATAATAAAGTTGGATAAAAATGAGGAAAATCCTGGCGGGAATGACGATATAAAGTTAGTGAACAACGGTATAGAATCTTACTTTTCGAGGTGAACAGAATGGGAGAAGAACAAGACATTATTACAGTAACGGATCTTCGTAAAAAATATGGATCATTTGAAGCAGTGAAAGGGGTATCCTTTTCTGTCAAACGCGGCGAGCTGTTTGCATTTCTGGGAACGAACGGTGCAGGGAAATCGACCACTATCGATATTCTCTGTACGCTGATTAAAAAGACATCCGGAAAAGTGGTAATAGACGGTTATACGCTTGGTGAGGGGAAAGAGAATAATCATATCCGCAAAAAGATCGGAGTCGTTTTCCAAGAGAGCATTTTGGATGAACGATTGACCGTTTATGAAAATATCATGAACCGCGGACAATATTATCATTTAAGCAAGGCACAAGTGCAAGAGAACTATCAGTTTGTAACAGACTATTTAAAATTGGATGATATTAAGGAGAAAAAATACAGCGATTTGTCAGGCGGACAAAGGAGAAGAGCGGATATTGCCCGTGCCATCATCCATAAACCGACTATATTATTTTTAGATGAGCCTACTACAGGTCTTGATCCGCAAACGAGAGTTTTTGTTTGGAATGCGATTAAAAGGCTGCAGGAAGAAACAAACATGACGATCTTTTTAACGACCCATTACATGGAGGAGGCCGCTGTGGCTGATAACGTTGTGGTCATCAAAGAAGGACGTCTGATCGCAGAGGGTACACCGAGTCAGCTGAAAGATCAATATGCGTTTGACAGTCTGCATATGATGTTTAAGCAAGGCGTTGATCCGACTGCATGGTTTGAAAATAAACAACTGGATTTTACGGTTAAAAACTCTATTTATTCCCTTCGTGTAGAGTCCACTCTCCAAGCGTTTGACATTTTGAAAGGTCTTGAAGGAAAAATCGAATCTTTCGAGGTGATTAAAGGGAATATGGATGATGTGTTTATCCATATTATCGAAGAACAAGGAAGCAGTTTGCCAGTAAAGGGGAGCATTGCATAAATGAAGTCTTTATCCAGTTTAATCAGCAGAAATATAAAAATATACTTCCGTGATCGAACGCTTTTGCTTCTTTCTTTGCTGTCAGTATTTATCGTCATTCTGTTATATGCCGTGTTCTTACAGCAGACACAGCTGGACGCCATTAAGGCCTTGGTCGGTTCGACAGATGATTCCAAAGCAATGGTGAACGAATGGATGGTGGCGGGATTGCTGTCCATTACAGCTGTGACAACGACTTTAGGCGCTTTCGGAATTATGGTGAAAGATAAAGAAAGCAAGAGAACGTATGACTTTTTAACAGCTCCTTTATCAAGGGCGACCATCCAATTGAGCTATGTCATTCATTCATTTGTCATCGGCTTGATCTTTTCTTTCATCGCCTTTTTAGGCTGTGAAATTTTTCTCGTTTCAACAGGCAGCAAACTTTTAAGCGGAACAGATATACTTGAAGTATTGGGGATCATTATTCTTTCAGTTGCACTGTCAAGTTCCATAAATTTATTTTTAACGCTGTTTATTCATACACAAAATGCATTTTCGACGTTAAGTACGATTGTCGGAACAGCCATCGGTTTTTTATGCGGAGTATATGTGCCGATCGGCGGCGTACCGGTGTTTGTGCAGAAGATTATTATGTACTTCCCTATCAGCCACACCGCCGTTCTGTTCAGAAAAGCGTTTATGACAGACTCAGTTGATAAGGTATTTAAACATGCTTCCGCAACCCAAATACAGGAATATGAAAAGCATTACGGGATCGTCTACAAGTTAAACGGCCATTTTATCAGTACGGCTGCAAGCTTGTGGATCATTGTCATTACAGCCATCATATTTACCGTCATATCTATTTTCATATTTAAAAAACAAAATAAATGACCTCTTCAGACGATACATAACGATGTAACAGGCAGCATCCGTTTACTGGATGCTGTCTGTTTTGTTTATCATTATTCTTTTTGTGGGCTCAATTCTTAATTCCTCAAAGAGTTCTCAGATTTCTCTTGTGTTGAAGATATCTTTATTTACACTGTATCGGGCAGATATATCTTGTGAATAAATAAGTTGATGTTTTTCTGGTGTCGTGAAGTGAAAGAGGACCATGGTAGAGTCACTTCTGCATAAAGATATATTTTTGTCCATTCACAAGGTATGATGTCATTTAATTTCTTACTAATAAGCTGGTACAGATCTTGCATTTTCCAACCTTTTCACCTTCAATCGTCGAGAAATCCTAGTTATAAAAAATAGCCCAGCAGAGAAGCGCTGGGCCATTATTGATTTATAGACCGAAGTAGCTTATTACAAATTCTTTATCGTCCTCATCTTCAGGCAAAATCCCCAAGTTTTGATATTCCCATACCACTTGCCGTTGTGTTCCGTTTAGGTCTGAGGCGATGACATCGGTGTAATCGTAGTCAATTGAGAATTTACCGCTTCGTTCGAGATGTAAAGTGAGGTTTGTCCATAAGTCCTCGTTGTTTGTTTTAAATTCATCCCGTAACTCTTCAAAGTAATCATGCAATTCATATAGAAGTTCGTCATATATATCTTCATCAACGTTAAAGTGTTCTGGAATATCATGTGAATATATATATTCCTGATTTTGTGGAGTAGTAAAGAAGAAGTAAACTTCTGAAGAATCATCTAAAATTTCGGCATAAAGAGCAACCTTCTCCCACTCAGAGGGGATAATTTCATTTATTTGCTCAGCGATTTTTTGATATAGTATTCCCATCTTTTCAGTTTCCACAATATCAGAATCCTTTTTAATTTTTTAGCCGCTTGAAAGCTTATTATATGTTTAGATACTCTTCTATGAATTTTCTATCTTCCTCATCAGCTGGCAGTATGCCGAGATTTTGATATTTCCAAACATCTCGTCTTTGAAGGTCATCAAGTTCAGAGGATAAAACATCATCATAATTATAATCAATTGAAAACTTTCCGGTGTTTTCTAATTTTAAAGTGAGATTTGTCCAAATATCTTGATTGCCTAGTTTAAATTCTTCTTTTAGTTCTTCAAATAGCTCTTGAAGTTCAATCAGCAGTTGATCGTAAATCTCTTCGCTCACATCAAAATGTTCAGGTATATTATGAGAAAATAAATAATCACTGTTATTTGGTGTTGTAAAATAAAAGTATATATCCGCTGAGTCATCAAGTATTTCAGCATATAAAACGATCTTTTCCCAATTGAGATGGAATCATTTCATTTAGATGTTCAGCAATCTTTTGATATAGTTCATCCATTGATGATCCTCTACCTTTGAATTGTTGATGGCATTATTTAATATTTAGATAATCCTTAACAAATTCTTTGTCCTCTTCGTCTTCAGGGAAAATCCCCAAGTTATTGAACTCCCAAATCATTTGCCTTTCGTATTCGTCCAAATCAGATTCAATAACATCTTCATAATCATAATCAATTGAGAACGTTCCATCGTTTTCAAGATTCAGTGTCAAATTTGTCCATGCTTCAGGATTATTTTCTTTAAATTCATTGTGTAACTGTTTAAATAACTCTTGAAGATCTAATAATAGTTCTGTATAAATTTTTTTACTAACTTGAAATTGTTCTGGAATGTCGTGAGAGTATATATATTCATCGTTTTCTGGTGTTTGAAAGAAAAAATACACTTCTCTAGAGCCGTCTAATATTTCTGCATAAAGAACAACTTTGTTCCATTCGGAAGGGATCATATCATTAATTTGTTCTGCTATCTTTTGATATAGAACTTCCATCTTTTTTGTTTCCATTAGATTAACCCCCTGGTTTATTTTCTATAGTAACTTGTCTCGCTCTACGATTACCTATCTTATATTCAACATTAAATAATACAGGTCTTAGTGAATCTCCCTGATAAACGGGTTCTATATTAACTTTTACTTGCTTAGGAGGTTTTCCGTTTAATGCCTTTGACCACACTTGCTCCATTTTGTACCATTTCCCGCCGCTCCTATTAATCTGAGAATTCATCGGCACGATGTTGTCGAACTGGCCTGAGCCCTTGAATTGAGTAGCGATTAGGTGGCCTCCGTCGTCATCTGTCAGACGGTCTGGTTTACCTGCTTTTGACTGCGCATATTGGTTGCGTTTTGCTTCTCCCAGCTGCAAGTCTGCTTTGACACTTGTAATTCTACCATAGTTGTCAGTAGTGTACGTGTAGCCTTCTTTTGTTTTGTAGATGACATTCGGCTTCAATACTTTCTTTCTGGTCCATTTCGCAAAATGCTCAACGTATTTGACTCTACTGGCGAAGCCCGGTCTTCTTCTTCCCTTAGAGGAAGTTCCGTACGGTTTCGGTGTGTAAGGTACTCCTTTGGCAGTACCACGCATGGAGTGGGCGATAGTGGAGAATAACCTCCAGTTATAGTTAGTACTTTGTCTGTGAGAGAACGCCCCTCCTTTTGTTTATCTATGGATATTTATAGTTTTTTAGGTTTTACATGCAAACAAAAAAGGCCTCTGAAAAAAAGAGAGCCTTCTTCTAGGGGACTGACCCCATAAGATGAGACAAATAAAAACACCTTCAAGTTTGAATACGGATGATTGTTATCCGAAATTAGACTTGGAGGTGTTTTTTCTATGGGGACAAGAGTA
>NZ_JBAMDE010000011.1:0-59590 GCF_036961585.1 Bacillus sp. JHAA
TATCATTACGGTAAAGGCAGCTCATCATGAGCTGCCTTTTTTGTGTTTTTCTGCATACGTTATATAATATGAGAAACGTAACGATATGCCTTTTTGCAAAAGCAGGTTTTATGCTTGTGCAAAGTGGAAATAATAGAGATAGAGCGATACAGTTGAAAAATTTTGCGAAACACCTTATAGTAAGATTAAAGTCAAATATAGTCAAAGTCAATAAAGGAGGGGGTTGAGTGGGACATAATATTTCTGACATCATTGAACAGTACTTGAAACAAGTATTAGATCAAAATGGCAAAGAAATTTTAGAGATCAAACGCAGTGAAATCGCTGATAAATTTCAATGTGTTCCTTCCCAAATAAATTATGTCATCAACACCAGATTTACAAGTGAAAGAGGATATATTGTTGAAAGTAAACGGGGAGGCGGCGGTTATATTCGTATTATCAAAATTAAAATGAATAACGAAGTCGTCCTCATCAATAATATTATTTCGCAGATTCATACCCACTTGTCCCAGGCAGCCTCTGATGACATTATTCTCAGACTGTTAGAGGACGGAGTTATTTCGGAAAGAGAAGCTAAAATGATGGTGAGTGTAATGGATCGTTCAGTTCTATATATTGATTTGCCCGAACGGGATGAACTAAGAGCCAGAATGATGAAAGCAATGCTCACATCTTTAAAACTAAAGTAAGCGGGTGAAAAGATTGATTTGTCAAGAATGCAATGAGAGACCGGCCACTTTTCACTTTACGAAAGTTGTTAATGGAGAAAAACAAGAAGTTCATATTTGTGAACAATGTGCAAAAGAAAATAGCGATTCATACAGTATAAGTGGAAACCAAGGGTTCTCGATCCATAATTTATTATCAGGGCTGCTGAATATGGAGTCTTCATTTCAAAACACCGGTTCTCAAATGTTCGGCTACTCAGAGCAAGGCACAGCTTGTAAGAAATGCGGTATGACGTTTCAGCAGCTGAGAAAAACAGGGCGTTTCGGCTGTGCGGAATGTTACGATACGTTCTACAGCCAAATTACGCCGATCTTGCGAAAAGTTCACAGCGGGAATACGGTGCATGCCGGGAAAATTCCAAAACGAATAGGCGGAAACCTGCATGTAAGACGGCAAATGGAAATGTTAAAAAAAGAACTTGAATCTTTAATACACCACGAAGAGTTTGAAAGAGCAGCGGAGGTCAGGGATCAGATCCGATCGTTAGAGCAGAAGTTAAAAAGTAAAGACAGTGAGGGGGAACAAGGGTAATGTCGCTCAAGCATTTTATTCAGGACGCACTAAGCAATTGGATGAAGCAAAAGGGACCTGAAAGTGACATTGTACTCAGCAGCCGTATACGGTTGGCCCGAAACTTTGAAAATATAAAGTTTCCCGCCCGGTATACGAATGAAGAAGCCTCATCCATCATTCAGCAATTCGAAGATCACTTTTCAGGAAAAGAACTGCCTGATATCGGTCAATTTCATTTAATCAGAATGAGTGAAGCTCAGCCTTTGGAAAAACGGGTGCTGATGGAGAAACATCTGATCAGCCCGAATTTAACGGAATCCCCTTTTGGCGGCTGTCTGCTTTCTGAAAATGAAGAAGTCAGCATTATGTTAAATGAAGAAGATCATATCAGAATTCAATGCCTCTTCCCCGGCTTCCAGCTTCTCAATGCCATAAAAGCGGCAAACCAGGTTGATGACTGGATTGAGGAGAAAGTGGATTACGCCTTTGGAGAGAAGAGAGGGTACTTAACAAGCTGTCCTACAAATGTAGGGACGGGACTAAGGGCTTCAGTCATGATGCATTTGCCGGGCCTTGTATTAACTAGGCAAATGAATCGAATTATACCGGCAATTAACCAATTAGGTTTAGTTGTTAGAGGAATTTACGGTGAAGGCAGCGAAGCATTAGGAAATATCTTTCAAATTTCAAATCAAATCACACTCGGAAAATCAGAACAGGACATTGTCGATGATTTAAACAGTGTGGCTGCCCAGCTGATTGAGCAGGAACGTTCAGCCCGAGAAGCGCTTTACCAAACCTCGAAAATTGAATTGGAGGACCGGGTATTCAGGTCTTACGGTGTTTTATCCAACTGCCGTATGATTGAATCAAAGGAAACGGCGAAATGCCTTTCTGACGTTCGGCTGGGGATAGACCTGGGGATCATTAAAGGGCTATCAAGCAATATACTTAATGAACTGATGATTTTGACACAGCCGGGTTTTCTCCAGCAATATTCGGGCGGTGCATTACGGCCGAACGAAAGAGACGCGAGAAGAGCGGCTCTTATCAGGGAAAGGCTGCATTTAGAAATGAGTGCAAATAGACAGGAGGATGATTCGATATGATGTTTGGAAGGTTTACAGAGCGAGCTCAAAAGGTATTGGCACTGGCACAGGAAGAAGCACTGCGCTTAGGCCATAACAATATTGGAACTGAACATATCTTATTAGGTCTGGTTCGTGAAGGAGAAGGGATTGCGGCTAAAGCACTCCAAGCACTCGGACTCGGTTCGGATAAAATTCAGAAAGAAGTGGAGAGCTTAATCGGACGGGGACAGGAAATGTCTCAAACGATTCATTATACGCCAAGAGCAAAAAAAGTCATTGAGCTCAGCATGGATGAAGCCAGAAAGCTAGGACATTCTTATGTGGGAACAGAACACATACTTCTCGGACTGATTCGTGAAGGAGAAGGCGTAGCGGCGAGAGTTCTGAATAATCTCGGTGTCAGCTTGAATAAGGCGAGACAGCAAGTGCTGCAGCTTCTGGGAAGCAATGAGACGGGATCTTCTGCATCCGGTACGAACAGCAATGCAAACACGCCGACGCTGGACAGTCTGGCGCGTGATTTAACTGCGATTGCGAAGGAAGACAGTCTTGATCCGGTTATCGGCCGAAGCAAAGAAATTCAGCGTGTTATTGAGGTATTAAGCCGCAGAACGAAGAATAACCCCGTTCTTATCGGAGAACCGGGTGTAGGTAAAACTGCGATTGCTGAAGGCCTCGCACAGCAGATCATCAATAATGAAGTGCCGGAAATTTTACGTGATAAACGCGTAATGACATTAGACATGGGTACGGTTGTAGCCGGTACGAAATACCGCGGAGAATTTGAAGACCGCTTGAAAAAAGTAATGGATGAAATACGTCAGGCCGGCAATATTATTTTATTCATTGACGAACTGCATACACTGATCGGAGCGGGGGGAGCAGAAGGTGCGATTGACGCGTCGAATATCTTAAAACCTTCACTGGCCCGCGGAGAGCTTCAATGCATCGGTGCGACAACGCTTGATGAATACCGTAAATATATCGAAAAAGACGCCGCTCTCGAGCGCCGTTTCCAGCCGATTCAGGTGGATCAGCCCTCAGCCGATGAAAGCATTCAAATTTTAAAAGGGCTTCGTGACCGCTATGAAGCGCATCACCGCGTATCCATTACCGATGAAGCGATTGAAGCGGCGGTAAAATTGTCCGACCGTTATATTTCTGACCGCTTCCTTCCGGATAAAGCGATCGATTTAATTGATGAAGCCGGTTCAAAAGTGCGTCTCCGTTCGTTCACAACGCCTCCGAACTTAAAAGAGCTTGAGCAGAAACTCGATGAAGTTCGCAAGGAAAAAGACGCTGCCGTTCAGAGCCAGGAGTTTGAAAAAGCGGCTTCCCTTCGTGATACGGAGCAGCGCCTGAGAGAACAGGTGGAAGACACGAAAAAAACCTGGAAAGAAAAACAAGGCCAGGAGAACTCCGAAGTTTCTGTAGAGGATATCGCGATGGTTGTATCCAGCTGGACCGGGGTGCCTGTATCTAAAATTGCCCAAACGGAAACAGATAAGCTTCTCAATATGGAAAACATTCTGCACTCCCGCGTCATCGGCCAGGATGAAGCTGTTGTAGCCGTTGCAAAGGCCGTCAGACGTGCAAGAGCCGGTCTGAAGGACCCGAAACGCCCGATTGGTTCATTCATCTTCCTAGGCCCTACAGGCGTTGGGAAGACAGAGCTGGCAAGAGCGCTGGCGGAATCCATTTTCGGTGATGAGGAAGCGATGATCAGAGTGGATATGTCCGAATACATGGAGAAACACTCGACTTCACGTCTTGTCGGTTCTCCTCCGGGATATGTCGGCTATGATGAAGGCGGTCAGCTGACAGAAAAAGTGAGAAGAAAACCTTATTCTGTCGTATTGCTTGATGAAATTGAAAAAGCGCATCCTGATGTGTTTAACATACTCCTGCAAGTGCTTGAAGACGGACGCTTGACTGATTCAAAAGGACGCACTGTGGATTTCCGCAACACGATCCTGATTATGACGTCAAACGTCGGAGCGAGCGAGCTGAAACGCAACAAATATGTGGGCTTCAATGTGCAGGATGAATCACAAAACCATAAAGACATGAAAGACAAAGTCATGGGAGAGCTGAAGCGTGCCTTCAGACCTGAGTTTATCAACCGGATTGACGAAATTATCGTCTTCCACTCCCTTGAGAAAAAACACCTTACAGACATCGTGTCGCTTATGTCTGATCAGTTAACAAAACGTCTGAAAGAACAAGATCTCTCTATCGAGCTGACGGATGCTGCAAAAGCAAAAGTGGCAGAAGAGGGCGTCGATTTGGAATACGGCGCACGTCCGTTAAGAAGAGCGATTCAAAAGCATGTGGAGGACCGGTTATCAGAAGAACTCCTCAGAGGCAATATTGATAAAGGCCAGCACATTGTTCTTGATGTTGAGGACGGCGAATTTGTCGTAAAAACAACTGCTAAAACGAACTAATATAGTGACAAACATGAGGCATACGTAAGCAAGTGTATGCCTCACTTTGTTATATAGAGAAATATTCGATAAGGAAGAGGTCTTACAACATATATGGCTAAATCAAAAACAAAATTCATCTGCCACTCATGCGGTTATGAATCCGCAAAGTGGATGGGAAAGTGCCCGGGCTGCGGGGCTTGGAATACAATGGTGGAAGAAACCATAAAAAAAGCGCCGGCGAATCGGCGGGCGGCTTTCTCCCACTCCGTTCAAACCGTCCAGAAACCATCACCCATTACATCAATTGAAACATCGGAAGAACCCCGCGTTCAAACAAAGCTCGAAGAATTCAACAGAGTGCTTGGCGGCGGCGTTGTGAAAGGCTCGTTAGTATTAATCGGCGGCGATCCCGGGATCGGAAAATCAACGCTCCTTCTCCAAGTATCCGCACAATTAGCAGATACGGCCGGCAGCGTGCTTTACATTTCAGGGGAAGAATCCGTGAAGCAAACGAAGCTGCGCGCCGACAGACTTGGAATCAACAGCCAAATGTTACATGTTTTATCTGAAACCGATATGGAGTATATTTCGTCTGCTATACAAGAGATGAAACCCGCATTTGTTGTCGTAGACTCCATTCAGACCGTTTATCAAAGTGATATCACCTCAGCTCCCGGCAGTGTATCACAAGTAAGAGAGTGTACGGCCGAATTGATGAAAATCGCGAAAACAAACGGCATACCTATTTTTATCGTCGGACATGTCACAAAAGAAGGATCGATCGCGGGGCCGAGATTGCTTGAGCACATGGTCGATACCGTTCTATACTTTGAAGGAGAGCGGCACCATACATTCCGTATTTTGCGGGCCGTAAAAAACCGTTTCGGCTCCACAAATGAAATGGGCATCTTTGAAATGCGGGAAGAGGGGCTTACGGAAGTGCTGAACCCTTCTGAAATTTTCTTGGAAGAGCGTTCTGCCGGGGCATCGGGTTCGAGTATCGTTGCGTCAATGGAAGGAACGAGACCGATTCTGGTTGAAATCCAGGCGCTCATTTCACCGACCAGTTTTGGAAACCCGCGCCGCATGGCTACAGGCATTGACCACAACAGGGTATCGTTAATTATGGCTGTGCTTGAGAAGCGGGTGGGTCTGTTGCTTCAAAATCAAGATGCGTATTTAAAGGTCGCCGGCGGGGTCAAACTGGATGAACCAGCGATTGATTTGGCAGTAGCCGTCAGCATTGCCTCAAGCTTCAGAGATACACCGCCGAATCCCGCAGATTGCTTTATCGGTGAAGTGGGTCTGACAGGAGAAGTCCGCAGGGTGTCAAGAATCGAACAGCGCGTAAAGGAAGCGGCGAAACTCGGCTTCAAGCGCATGATCATACCTGAGGCGAATGCAGACGGGTGGACAATACCAAAAGGGATTGAGGTTGTCGGAGTAGCAAATGTTGCAGAAGCGCTTCGTACTTCATTAGGAGGATCATAATAGATGGAAAAAGAGAAAAAAGGGGCGAAACAAGAGCTTGACCTGTCTGCAATTCTGCAGTTCGTTGCACCGGGCACCCCGCTCAGAGCCGGGATAGAGAATGTACTTCGGGCAAATACAGGCGGCCTGATTGTTGTCGGATACAATGATAAGGTAAAGCAAGTCGTGGATGGCGGTTTTCATATTAATACATCATTTGCGCCCGCTCACTTATACGAGCTGGCCAAAATGGACGGTGCCATTATTTTAAGTGATTCCGGCCAGAAAATTCTTTATGCGAATACGCAGCTTATGCCGGAAGCGACCATTTCTTCTTCAGAAACGGGAATGAGGCACCGTACGGCGGAACGGGTGGCGAAGCAGACCGGCTGTCTCGTCATAGCCATTTCTGAGCGCAGAAATGTCATTACGTTATATCAGGACAGCATGAAGTACACACTAAAGGACATAGGATTTATTTTAACAAAGGCAAATCAGGCCATTCAAACGCTTGAGAAGTATAAAACCATTTTAGACAAAACGATTACGGCTTTAAACGCATTAGAGTTTGAGGAGCTTGTGACATTCAGTGACGTGCTGTCCGTCATGCATCGATATGAAATGGTGCTCCGAATAAAAAATGAAATCAATATGTATATTAAAGAACTCGGAACGGAAGGCCACTTAATCCGTCTGCAGGTGATTGAACTGATTACGGACATGGAAGAAGAGGCGGCACTTTTCATCAAAGACTATGTCAAAGAAAAAATCAAAGATCCGTTCGTGCTGTTAAAAGAGCTTCAGGATATGTCCAGCTATGACCTGCTTGATGATTCCATTCTGTTTAAGCTGCTTGGATATCCGGCTTCTACCAATATTGATGATTATGTGCTCCCGAGAGGATACAGGCTGCTGAACAAAATTCCGCGTCTGCCGATGCCGATTGTTGAAAATGTGGTTGAGGCGTTCGGATTTTTGCCAAGCATAACGGAAGCCACTGTAGAAGAGCTTGATGATGTTGAGGGTATCGGCGAAGTGCGCGCCAAAAAAATCAAAAAAGGCTTAAAACGCCTTCAGGAAAAACACTATATAGATAGACAGCTTTAAGAATCGCTTAAACCTGTCGGAATCCGGGTATATTATTGTTAGTTTTTGTTTATTCTGAATTTGTAGGCTCTGACAGTCTGCTGAAAAAATGCTACTTAAAAGGAGGTGGAGGTATGTTAAAACGAATAGTTCAGGCGTTCTTCATTATTGTGGGCGGCGTTGTCGGTATCTTTTTAATACCTGAATTGTTTGTGCTGTCAAATATACAGGACATACCTTTAATAACAAACGCATATACGTCTGCTGCAATTGGTGCTATTATCTTTTTTCTCATCAGTATATGGACGACAGAATATGTGATTAATTGGGTAAAATGGATTGAAGATTCTTTGCTGAGAGCTCCGGTGCCGGATCTGTTATTCGGGAGTCTCGGATTGGTTTTTGGACTTATCATCGCATATCTCATTGTAAACGTGATTCCGCTGGACAATATTCCGTACCGTATATTCAGCACCATCATTCCGGTCTTTCTGGCTTTCTTTCTCGGTTACCTGGGCTTCCAAGTCGGATTTAAGAAAAAGGATGAACTGATCAGTCTTTTCTCCATTTCTGCAAGAATGCAGAAGAAAAAGGGAAGTGCTGATGAGGAGCAGGAGGAACAGGATAAAAGGCTGAAAATCTTGGATACAAGTGTTATTATTGATGGGAGAATTGCAGATATTTGTCAGACGGGCTTTTTAGAAGGCGTCATTGTCATTCCTCAATTTGTGCTGGAGGAATTACAGCATATCGCTGATTCTTCAGATGTTTTAAAACGTAACAGAGGACGCCGCGGACTGGATATCTTGAATCGCATTCAAAAGGAACTGGATATTACGGTTGAAATTTATGAAGGCGACTTCGAGGACATTCAGGAGGTTGACAGCAAGCTTGTCAAACTTGCGAAGCTGACATCCGGCGTCGTTGTGACGAATGATTTTAATTTAAATAAAGTATGTGAGCTTCAGAAGGTTGCGGTACTGAATATTAATGACCTTGCAAACGCGGTGAAGCCGGTTGTGCTTCCGGGCGAAGAGATGAATGTGCAGGTGATTAAGGACGGGAAAGAGCATAATCAAGGTGTGGCTTACTTGGATGACGGGACGATGATTGTTGTGGAAGAAGGCCGCAATTATATAGGGAAACATATTGATGTGCTCGTAACCAGCGTACTGCAGACAGCGGCGGGACGAATGATTTTTGCCAAGCCCAAGCTGCTTGAGAAAGCTCTTTAAGAGGGAGTTCATATGGAGTATGTTGTCGTTATTCCGGCTGCCGGACAAGGAAAACGGATGAAGGCCGGGAAAAATAAGCTGTTCATCAGCTTAAAAGGTGCGCCTGTTATTATACACACACTGCGGGTTTTTGAAAGCCACGCACCCTGTCAGAAAATAATCCTGGTGATAAACGAGAGTGAACGGGAAGATTTTCGCCAGCTGCTGGCCCAATTTCCGATTCAGACGGAAATTGAGCTTGTTACCGGAGGTGCGGAGCGTCAGCACAGTGTATACGAAGGACTGAAAGTGATTGATAAGGACTGGGTCGTCCTTGTTCATGACGGAGCGCGCCCGTTTGTCACACATCAGCATATCGATAAGCTCGTGGAAACAGCAGAGGAGGCGGGAGCGGCTGTCCTGGCTGTTCCTGTGAAAGACACGATAAAACGGGCGGAAGGCTCCCGGGTTGCGGAGACCTTTGATCGTTCAAGCTTGTGGGCCGTTCAAACGCCGCAAGCTTTTCGTCTTTCTTTATTGAAGACGGCGCATATGGAAGCGGAAAACAAAGGCTTCTTAGGGACGGATGACGCCAGCCTCGTCGAGCGTCTTGATGGATATCAGGTGAGTATCGTTGAAGGCAGCTATACCAATATTAAGCTGACAACGCCGGATGACCTGATATTTGCGGAAGCAATCATGAAAGCGGAAAGTGGGAATCATAATGTTTAGAATCGGACAAGGATTTGATGTGCATCAATTAACGGAAGGCCGTCCTCTCATCATCGGCGGAATTGAAATTCCTTATGAAAAGGGGCTGCTCGGACATTCAGATGCTGATGTATTGCTGCATACAGTCGCAGACGCGTGTCTCGGAGCGGCAGGTGAAGGAGATATCGGCAAGCATTTCCCGGATACTGATCCGGAATTCAAGGATGCGGACTCTTTTAAGCTGCTTCAGCATGTCTGGAACATTGTAAAAGAAAAAGGGTACGTACTCGGAAATATAGACTGCACGATTATTGCGCAAAAGCCGAAAATGGCGCCGCATATTGATGCTATGAGAAAACGGATAGCGGAAGGCCTTGAGGCAGACGTCTCTCAAGTAAACGTAAAAGCGACGACGACAGAAAAGCTCGGGTTTACCGGAAGAGCCGAAGGAATTGCCGCTCAGGCGACCGTTCTGATCCAAAAAGCCTGATCATTGTTTTGATGCCCGGTCTATTTGGTGGTAGAATAGATACATATATTCGGCTAGAGGCTACAGACGAGATGAAAGGAAGTATTTGAACATGGGAAATGAAGTACGCGTTCGTTATGCACCGAGTCCGACCGGACATTTGCATATCGGTAACGCCAGAACGGCGCTTTTTAACTATTTATTTGCCCGCAGCCAAGGCGGAAAGTTTATTATCCGGATTGAGGATACGGACAAAAAGCGAAATATTGAAGGCGGAGAGCAAAGCCAGCTCAACTATTTGAAATGGCTCGGCATGGACTGGGATGAAAGTGTGGATATCGGCGGAGAATACGGCCCGTACCGCCAGTCTGAGCGTAACGACATTTACAAAAAGTACTATGAAGAGCTTCTTGAAAAAGGGCTTGCTTATAAATGTTTCTGTACGGAAGAAGAACTTGAGAAAGAACGTGAAGAGCAAATCGCCCGCGGGGAAATGCCGCGCTATTCCGGCAAACACAGAAACCTGACTCAGGAAGAGCAGGAGCAGTTTTTAGCCGAAGGCAGACAGCCGAGCATCCGTTTCCGCGTGCCGGAAGGGAAAATCATCGCATTTAACGATATCGTAAAAGGCGAGATTTCTTTTGAATCAGACGGCATCGGCGACTTTGTCATCGTCAAAAAAGACGGAACACCGACGTATAACTTTGCCGTCGCGATTGACGATTACTTAATGAAAATGACGCACGTGCTCCGCGGTGAGGATCACATTTCAAATACACCGAAACAGATCATGATTTTCCAGGCATTCGGCTGGGATGTTCCTGTCTTCGGACATATGACGCTTATCGTAAACGAAAGCCGCAAAAAATTAAGTAAACGTGATGAATCAATTATCCAGTTTATTGAGCAGTATGATGAGCTGGGTTACCTGCCTGAAGCGCTGTTTAACTTTATCGGACTTCTCGGCTGGTCTCCCGTCGGTGAAGAAGAGCTTTTCACAAGAGAACAATTCATTGAAATTTTTGATGTGAATCGTTTGTCTAAGTCACCGGCTCTGTTTGATATGCATAAACTGAAATGGGTCAACAACCAATACGTCAAAGCGCTGGATCTTGATCAAGTGGTTGAGCTGACCCTGCCGCACCTGCAAAAAGCAGGAAAAGTCGGCACTGAGCTTTCTGCCGAGGAGCAGGAATGGGTTCGTAAATTAATTTCTCTTTACCATGAGCAATTGAGCTACGGCGCTGAAATTGTCGAGCTGACTGATTTGTTCTTTAAAGATGAGATCGAGTATAATCAAGAGGCAAAAGCCGTTCTGGAAGAGGAACAGGTGCCTGAAGTGCTCAGCGTATTTGCTGCGAAGCTTGAAGAGCTTGAAGAATTTACGCCTGAGCTGATCAAAGCCTCAATCAAAGCTGTTCAGAAAGAAACAGGTCATAAAGGCAAAAAGCTGTTCATGCCGATTCGCGTAGCGGTTACCGGTCAGACACACGGTCCTGAGCTTCCGCAGGCCATTGAGCTGATCGGCAGAGAAACAGCCGTCAGACGCCTGAAAAGCATTTAAATATACGATTGTTGACAGGGAAGAGTATAAAACAATGACCATTACAGAAAGAATCTTCATCGGCTGAGAGAGATTCATGCGTCATGTTTTAGAAGTGCGCCCTTAAGACCTTTGAAGAACATTTCTGCGGAAATCAGTATTTAAAGGCGGCCGCCGCCGTTACCGGCTTTTAAGTTGGGAAAACAGTGACTTGTTTTTCAAACAGAGTGGAACCGCGCGGTAAAAGCGTCTCTGTCATGTTTACATGCAGAGGCGCTTTTTTTATAGGCGGAAAAACAGACTGGAGCGGGGAGAGAATGGGGGGAAGCATGTGTTTTTTAAAATGCTAAAAGAAGACATAGATACAGTGTTCGATCAAGATCCGGCAGCAAGAAGCTATTTCGAAGTTGTTTTAACTTATTCTGGTTTACATGCTATATGGGCGCATCGGATTGCACATGCTTTATATAAACGGAGATTTTTCTTCCTGGCGCGCCTGATATCACAGATTGCCCGTTTCTTTACCGGAATTGAAATCCATCCCGGCGCGACCATCGGGAGAAGGTTTTTCATTGACCACGGTATGGGGGTCGTTATAGGGGAAACATGTGAAATCGGCAATAACGTGACGGTATTCCAAGGTGTCACTCTCGGGGGAACGGGAAAAGAAAAGGGGAAGCGGCATCCGACCATAAAAGATGATGCTTTAATTGCAACCGGAGCGAAGGTGCTCGGCTCTATTACGGTCGGGCAGGGTTCTAAAGTAGGGGCCGGCTCCGTTGTGCTTCGTGATGTTCCCGACTTTTCGACCGTTGTCGGCATACCGGGGAAAGTCGTCATTCAGAACGGAAGAAAAATCAAACGCGATCTCAATCACCAAGACTTGCCCGATCCGGTTGCTGACAGGTTTAGAGCATTGGAGCAGCAGATTTTTGAACTGCAGGCTGAACTGGAAGATAAAAAAGAAAGGATCAACCAAAAATGACCATTACACTTTATAATACATTGACACGGAAAAAGGAAACATTCGTTCCTCTTGAGGAAGGCAAAGTAAAAATGTACGTGTGCGGACCGACTGTATACAACTATATTCATATCGGAAACGCCCGTCCGGCGATTGTGTATGATACCGTACGCAACTATTTAGAGTATAAAGGATACGATGTTCAATACGTATCGAATTTCACCGATGTTGACGACAAACTGATTAAGGCGGCCAACGAGCTCGGCGAGGACGTCCCGACCGTTTCTGAACGGTTCATTAAAGCGTATTTTGAAGACGTGGGCGCCCTCGGATGCCGGAAAGCGGATCTTCACCCCCGGGTCATGGAAAACATGGACGCCATTATTGAATTTGTCAGCGAACTGATTAAAAAAGGCTACGCTTATGAATCAGAAGGCGACGTCTATTTCAAAACAAGGGCCTTCGAAGGGTACGGCAAACTATCTCAGCAATCAATTGATGAACTCAGATCAGGCGCGCGTATCCGTGTCGGCGAGAAGAAAGAGGATGCGCTGGACTTTGCTCTTTGGAAAGCTGCTAAGGACGGAGAAATTTCATGGGATAGCCCTTGGGGAAAAGGCCGCCCTGGCTGGCATATTGAATGCTCCGCAATGGTGAAAAAGTATTTGGGTGACGAAATCGATATTCATGCCGGCGGTCAGGACCTGACATTCCCGCACCATGAAAACGAAATCGCCCAATCTGAAGCATTAACAGGCAAGACATTCGCAAAATACTGGCTTCACAACGGATATATCAATATCGATAATGAGAAAATGTCAAAATCGCTCGGCAACTTTGTTTTGGTGCACGATATCATTAAGCAATATGACCCGCAGCTTTTGAGATTTTTCATGCTGTCCGTTCATTACCGCCACCCGATCAACTATTCGGAAGAGCTGCTTGAGAAAACAAAAAACGCGTTTAACCGCCTGAAGACGGCCTACAGTAATTTAAACCATCGTTTGATTAGCAGCACGAATCTGACTGACAATGATGAGGAATGGCTCGCTAAAATCGAAGAGCACCGCACTGCGTTTGAAGAAGCAATGGATGATGATTTTAATACGGCGAATGCGATTTCCGTTTGGTTTGATCTGGCGAAGCTCGCCAATTACTACATGCAGGAAGACAATACGGCGGATCACGTCATTAAAGCCTTTATCAGCATGTTTGACAGAATCGGATCTGTTCTCGGACTTACGCTCGGCGAAGAAGAGCTTGTCGACGAAGAGATTGAAGAGTTGATTGAGAAGAGAAATGAAGCCCGCCGCAATCGCGATTTTGCTTTGTCAGACCAGATTCGCGATCAGCTGAAAAGCATGAATATCATTCTTGAAGATACGGCCCAGGGAACTCGCTGGAAGCGGGGAGAGTAAGCGGATGCTTCAATTTGAACAAATCAAAGATTCAAAGCAGTTAAACGGTCTTGCGCTTGCTTATATGGGTGATGCCATTTTTGAAATATACGTCCGGCATCACCTGCTTAAGCAGGGCTTTACGAAACCGAATGACCTTCATAAGAAGGCGAGCCGGATTGTATCGGCAAAATCACAGGCAGACA
Organism: Bacillus sp. JHAA; assembly: GCF_036961585.1. Lineage (NCBI taxonomy): Bacteria > Bacillati > Bacillota > Bacilli > Caryophanales > Bacillaceae > Bacillus > Bacillus sp. JHAA. Next base: position 13,826 of record NZ_JBAMDE010000011.1, read on the forward strand.
TATTGTTCCGCCTTCAGGACGAATCCTTTTTCACGGAGGAAGAGGAAGCCGTGCTGAGAAGAGGCAGAAACGCGAAATCAGGGACGACGCCTAAAAACACAGATGTACAGACGTACCGCCATAGTACAGCTTTTGAGGCTTTACTCGGATACCTTTTTCTTGAGAAAAGAGAAGAAAGACTGAATCAGCTGATTGCTGAGGCTATACAAGTCGGGACGTCAGGGAGGAAAACAAATGAGTCAGCAACATGATTACGTCATAGGAAAAAACGCGGTGATTGAGACGTTGAAGTCAGATCGCAAGCTGTATAAGTTATGGATGGCGGAAAACACAGTAAAAGGACAGGCCCAGCAAGTTATGGAGCTTGCTAAAAAGCGCGGCGTCACCATTCAATTTGTACCGAGGAAAAAACTCGATCAGATGGTGGAGGGGCAGCATCAGGGTGTTGTCGCCCAGGTGGCGGCATATGAATATGCACAATTAGACGAATTATATAAAAGAGCGGAAGAGAGAAACGAACAGCCTTTCTTTCTCATACTGGACGAGCTGGAAGACCCTCATAATCTCGGTTCCATCATGAGAACGGCTGACGCTGTCGGTGCACACGGCATCGTGATTCCGAAACGCAGAGCGGTCGGACTGACTTCGACGGTCGCAAAAGCTTCGACCGGTGCGATTGAACACATTCCCGTCGTGAAGGTGACCAACCTTGCCCGGACACTTGATGAAATGAAGGAGCGGGGGATTTGGGTCGTCGGAACGGATGCATCCGCCCGGGAAGACTACCGCTCTATGGACGGCAAGATGCCTTTGGCGCTCGTTATCGGAAGCGAAGGCAGAGGAATGGGCCGGCTTGTGAAAGAGAAATGTGATTTTCTCATTAAGCTTCCGATGGCCGGAAAAGTCACTTCTCTGAATGCGTCGGTAGCGGCCGGCCTTCTCATGTATGAAGTCTACCGGAAGCGCAATCCTTTAGGGGAATGAAGACAGATGGACATCCTGTTAGTAGACGGATACAACATGATTGGAGCTTGGCCGCAGCTAAAGGATTTAAAAGCGAACAGTTTTGAAGAAGCGAGAGATGTACTGATCCAGAAGATGGCGGAATATCAGTCCTACACGGGAATCAGAGTCATTGTGGTGTTTGACGCACACCTGGTAAAAGGCATAGAGAAAAAACAAACGAATCACAGAGTCGAAGTGATTTTCACACGGGAGAATGAAACGGCGGATGAGCGGATCGAGAAGCTTGCCCAGGCGCTGAATAATATTGCGACACAGATTCATGTCGCAACCTCCGATTATACGGAGCAGTGGGCGATTTTCGGACAAGGGGCTCTCCGTAAATCCGCCCGGGAGCTCCTGAGGGAAGTGGATACGATAGAACGCCGGATTCAAAGGCGGGTTTCAAAGATCACTTCTGAAAAACCACCGGGTAAAATCGAGCTGTCCGAAGAGGTTTTGAAAACGTTTGAAAAGTGGCGCCGAGGCGGTCTGGATTAGGTTGACGCTTTTTCGCCCATTAATGTATAATATTTCTATCTACGTGCGCCGGGGGGATCGCAGTGAATCTACAGAACAGCAAGGGAAAGTTCAACAAAGTGCAATTTTGCCAGTTGGAGGACGAGCAGGTCATTGAAAAGGTTCATGTTGGGGATAGTGATGCGTTAGATTACTTGATTACGAAGTACCGTAATTTTGTACGGGCGAAAGCAAGGTCTTATTTTTTAATAGGGGCCGACAGAGAAGATATTGTACAGGAAGGGATGATAGGCTTATATAAGTCTATCCGAGACTTTAGAGAGGACAAGCTTACTTCATTTAAAGCTTTTGCAGAATTATGCATTACCCGCCAGATTATTACCGCAATAAAGACAGCTACCCGTCAGAAACACATTCCTTTAAATTCCTATGTTTCTTTAGACAAACCTATTTTTGATGAAGAATCTGACAGAACACTGCTTGATGTCATTTCAGGCGCTAAAACGTTAAATCCTGAAGAGATGATTATTAATCAGGAAGAATTTGATGATATCGAAATGAAAATGGGAGAACTGCTGAGCGATCTGGAGAGAAAGGTGCTTGTTTTGTACTTGGACGGAAGAAGTTACCAAGAGATTTCAGATGACTTAAACCGACACGTAAAATCAATCGATAATGCCCTGCAGCGCGTGAAGCGCAAGCTTGAAAAGTATTTAGAAATAAGAGAGATCAGCCTGTAGCAGGTTTCTGTGTCATATTGACAGAATTTTTCTGACTGTGCTATTTTATTAAGATAAATGAATGTTTAGGAAAAGGTGTAACGACATGAGAAAAAAGATTACGCTGGCATGCAAAACATGCGGAAATCGTAATTATACGACAATGAAAAGCTCTGCATCAGCGGCTGAGCGGTTAGAAGTTAAGAAGTACTGCAGCACTTGCAATTCACATACAGCTCATTTAGAAACAAAATAGTGTTCGCTTTTTAAATTGTGGAGGTCTTTTACATGCGCATGATGAGTTTCTTTAAAGATGTTGGGAAAGAAATGAAAAAGGTTAGCTGGCCTAAAGGCAAAGAGTTAACGCGCTATACGATCACGGTGATTTCAACGGTTATCTTTTTTGTTATCTTTTTTGCCCTCCTTGATACAGGAATTTCTCAATTAATTCGTTTAATAGTTGAATAATGATCAGCAATACGTGCTATAATAGATCATAATATCGTTTGCCAAAACCCGTTCAGCGGGTTTTTTATTGTGTTGTTGAAAAAAGGATTCATAGGCCCTGAGCCTATTTTTTGTTTTACACTTCATTTTTAAATGCGGGGAGGGAAGGACTGCAGAGTCCTGATAGAATGGAAAAGAATTGGTATGTCGTTCATACGTATTCCGGTTATGAAAACAAAGTAAAAGCGAACCTTGAAAAACGTGTGGAATCAATGGGAATGCAGGATAAAATTTTCCGCGTTGTCGTCCCTGAAGAAGAAGAGACTGATATTAAGAACGGCAAGAAAAAAGTAGTCAAAAAGAAAGTGTTCCCGGGTTATGTGCTTGTTGAAATCGTCATGACTGATGATTCCTGGTATGTGGTCCGCAACACGCCGGGCGTTACCGGATTCGTCGGATCAGCCGGTTCAGGCTCAAAGCCGACTCCGCTTCTTCCTGGCGAAGCGGAAACCATCTTAAAACGCATGGGCATGGATGAGCGGAAAACCGACATTGATTTTGAATTGAATGAGACAGTCAAAGTCATAGACGGACCTTTCGCCAACTTTACAGGATCAATTGAAGAGATTGATTATGATAAGAGCAAAGTGAAAGTATTCGTTAACATGTTCGGCCGTGAAACGCCGGTTGAACTGGAATTTACCCAGATCGACAAATTGTAATGTGAAAAAACTTGAAATTGCTATATATTAATGATAATATAGCAAAGGTACGTCTTGGACTAATCCAAGGCAGCTAGCTTGATATTTCGTCATTCATATAAAGAATGAAACCTTGAGTGGGAGGGTTTACCCTATTACCACATCACGGACTTAAGGAGGTGTGTCTCGTGGCTAAAAAAGTAGTAAAAGTTGTAAAATTGCAAATTCCTGCTGGAAAAGCTAACCCAGCGCCGCCAGTTGGACCTGCACTAGGTCAAGCCGGTGTAAATATCATGGGATTCTGTAAGGAGTTTAACGCTCGTACAGCTGACCAAGCTGGTTTAATCATTCCTGTTGAAATTTCGGTTTACGAAGACCGTTCATTTACATTTATTACAAAAACTCCGCCTGCTGCAGTATTGCTTAAAAAAGCAGCTGGAATTGAGTCTGGTTCTGGTGAACCAAACCGTAATAAAGTGGCAACCGTTAAGCGCGATAAGGTTCGCGAAATCGCTGAAACGAAAATGCCTGACTTAAACGCAGCAGACGTTGAAGCGGCAATGCGCATGGTTGAAGGTACTGCCCGCAGTATGGGTATCGTTATCGAGGATTAATTTGTTTCTTGTCGGGTTGCGAGTTTTCACAAGTTCGCAACCCTTATTCGTGGGAGGTTATTCCGCTATAACCACATAAGGAGGAAATTTTAAAATGGCTAAAAAAGGTAAAAAGTACGTTGAAGCTGCGAAGCTTGTAGACCGTGCGAAAGCTTACGACGTCGCTGAAGCAGTGGCGCTTACTAAAAAAACAAACACAGCTAAATTCGACGCTACAGTTGAAGTTGCTTTTCGTTTAGGGGTTGACCCTCGTAAAAACGATCAGCAAATCCGCGGTGCAGTTGTACTTCCTAACGGAACTGGTAAAACTCAGCGCGTGCTAGTATTCGCTAAAGGCGAAAAAGCAAAAGAAGCTGAAGCTGCCGGTGCAGACTACGTTGGCGATTCTGATTACATCGCGAAAATCCAGCAAGGCTGGTTCGAATTCGATGTAATCGTTGCGACTCCTGACATGATGGGTGAAGTCGGTAAAATCGGCCGTGTGCTTGGACCAAAAGGTCTTATGCCAAACCCTAAAACAGGAACTGTTACATTCGAAGTAGAAAAAGCAATCGGCGAAATCAAAGCTGGTAAAGTAGAATACCGCGTTGACAAAGCTGGTAACATCCATGTTCCGATCGGAAAAGTTTCTTTCGAGGATGAAAAACTTGTTGAGAACTTCACAACAATGTATGATACAATCCTGAAAGCAAAACCGGCTGCGGCTAAAGGTGTTTACGTGAAAAACGTTGCCGTTACTTCTACTATGGGCCCTGGTGTCAAAGTAGACGCTTCTACTTTCAACGTAAAATAATATTTGACTTTAGATCAGCATTCTGATATGATTCAAAATGTTGTAAAATATAATATGTCATTTATACCGTAGACAGCAGGGGCCGTTGAGGCTTAATATCCTGCCGAGGTGTATATATATCACAGCTATTACGTTACGTATGCTTGTATATACAGCCTCCATGTCCACATGGAGGCTTTTTATATGAAATCGTCGTCACAGTCGTGATCACCTAGCGGTATAAGTGTTACACAAAATCTACAGGAGGTGTAACCATGAGCAGCGCAATTGATACAAAAAAAGTTGTTGTTGAAGAGATTGCTTCTAAACTGAAAGAAAGCAAATCAACGATCATCGTTGACTACCGCGGACTTAACGTTTCTGAAGTAACTGAACTCCGTAAACAGCTTCGCGAAGCTAACGTAGAGTTCAAAGTGTACAAAAACACAATGACTCGCCGTGCGGTTGAACAAGCTGAACTTGATGGTTTGAATGATGTCTTAACTGGACCGAATGCGATCGCATTCAGTACTGAAGATGTTATCGCTCCGGCAAAAGTTCTTAACGAGTTCGCGAAAAATCACGAAGCTCTGGAAATCAAAGCGGGCGTTATCGAAGGAAAAGTATCTTCTGTTGAAGAAGTGAAAGCTCTTGCTGAACTTCCTTCACGCGATGGCTTACTTTCTATGTTGCTTAGCGTACTTCAAGCTCCAGTTCGCAACCTTGCACTTGCAGCTAAAGCAGTTGCAGACCAAAAGGAAGAACAAGGCGCTTAATCTGATTTTACCCTAAAATAAAACAAATGGAGGAATTTCAAATGGCTTTAAATATCGAAGAAATCATTGCTTCCGTTAAAGAAGCAACTGTACTTGAATTGAACGACCTAGTAAAAGCAATCGAAGAAGAATTTGGCGTAACTGCTGCTGCTCCTGTAGCTGTAGCTGGCGGAGCTGCTGCTGGCGGCGCTGCTGAAGAGCAAAGCGAATTCGACCTTATCCTTGCTGGTGCAGGTTCTCAGAAAATCAAAGTTATCAAAGTTGTTCGTGAAATCACTGGTCTTGGCTTGAAAGAAGCTAAAGAACTTGTTGACAACACTCCAAAACCACTTAAAGAAGGTATTGCGAAAGAAGAAGCTGAAGAGCTTAAAGCTAAACTTGAAGAAGTTGGCGCTTCTGTAGAAGTTAAGTAATCTTCACTTGCCTGTAGGGGAAGCTCGCTTTTATGAGGCGGGCTTTTTCTTTGCTTTTCTTTAAGTGCCATTATAAAAGGAGGTTCTAATAATGAGTGATCACTATTATTCAGAAAAACCTTCAGTTAAAAGCGATAAACAGACATGGTCATTTACACTGCGGAACAGATCTTATACATTCACAAGTGACAGCGGCGTTTTCTCGAAAAAGGAAGTTGATTTCGGTTCGCGTGTCTTAATTGAAGCGTTTGAAGAGCCGGAGATCGATGGTGACTTCCTGGATGCAGGCTGCGGTTACGGCCCGATCGGTCTGTCACTCGCCGGTGAATTTACAGACCGGACCGTGCACATGATTGACGTGAATGAAAGAGCCGTAGAGCTGTCAAATGAAAATGCAGAAAAAAACGGAATAAAAAACGTTCGAATTTATCAGAGTGATTTATTTTCAAATATTGATTCTGCTCAAACATTTGCTTCTATTATTACAAACCCCCCAATCCGCGCCGGAAAAAAAGTTGTCCATGCCATTTTTGAAAAAAGCGCTGAGCATTTAAGGGCTTCAGGTGAATTGTGGATCGTTATACAGAAAAAACAGGGCGGGCCTTCTGCCATTGAAAAACTGAAGGAGCTTTTTGACGAAGTTTCTGTGGTTCAAAAAAAGAAAGGCTATTATATCATAAAAGCAAAAAAAGTTTGACTTGAATTTTCAGCTATGTTAATATTGTAAAATGCCAATGTATATATTTTGCATGATATGCTGAAATAATCATAGTGCATGTATAAATTATACAAACATGGAAATGCTAATAAAATCGGTATTTGTTTTTGGATGTGGTTTTCTTAATTAGAAACCCTTTTTTCTTTTGTCTTGTAAAAGTATTTCTTTATTGTAAGAGATGCTTATTACACATATAATACGCATGATTTGAGGGGTGAATCAGTTGACAGGTCAACTAGTTCAGTATGGACGACACCGCCAGCGCAGAAGCTATGCTCGCATTAGCGAAGTGTTAGAATTACCAAATCTCATTGAAATTCAAACCTCTTCTTATCAGTGGTTTCTTGATGAGGGTCTTAGAGAGATGTTTCAAGACATATCACCAATTGAGGATTTCACTGGTAACCTCTCTCTAGAGTTCATTGACTACAGTTTAGGAGATCCTAAGTATCCCGTTGAAGAGTCAAAAGAACGTGATGTGACTTACTCAGCTCCGCTGAGAGTGAAGGTTCGTTTAATTAACAAAGAAACTGGAGAGGTAAAAGACCAGGATGTCTTCATGGGTGATTTCCCTATTATGACTGATACCGGTACTTTTATCATCAACGGTGCAGAACGTGTTATCGTATCTCAGCTTGTTCGGTCTCCAAGTGTATATTTCAGTGGTAAAGTAGACAAAAACGGTAAAAAAGGTTTTACCGCGACTGTCATTCCAAACCGTGGCGCATGGTTAGAATACGAAACTGATGCGAAAGATGTTGTGTATGTCCGCATTGATCGCACACGTAAGTTGCCGGTTACGGTTCTTTTGCGTGCTCTCGGCTTCGGTTCCGACCAAGAGATTCTCGATCTCATTGGTGAGAACGAATATCTCCGCAATACACTGGATAAGGACAACACTGAAAACAGTGACAAAGCGCTTCTTGAAATCTATGAGCGCCTTCGTCCCGGAGAGCCGCCTACAGTAGAAAACGCAAAAAGCTTGCTGGATTCCCGTTTCTTCGATCCGAAGCGATACGACCTTGCGAATGTAGGACGCTATAAAATTAATAAAAAGCTTCATATCAAGAACCGCCTGTTTAACCAGCGCCTTGCAGAAACACTGGTGGATCCGGAAACCGGTGAAATTCTCGCTGAAAAAGGGCAGATTCTTGACAGAAGAACACTTGATAAAGTACTGCCATACTTAGAAAATGGAATCGGCTTCAGAAAGCTTTATCCTAACGGCGGCGTTGTCGAGGATGAAGTGATGCTTCAATCCATTAAAATCTATGCTCCTACCGATGCAGAAGGAGAGCAGACGATCAATGTGATCGGCAATGCTTACATCGAAGAGGCGATTAAAAACATTACGCCTGCTGATATTATTTCTTCTATCAGCTACTTCTTCAACCTCCTGCACGGAGTGGGCGACACTGATGATATCGACCATCTCGGAAACCGCCGTCTGCGTTCTGTAGGTGAGCTCCTGCAAAACCAATTCCGTATCGGTTTAAGCCGGATGGAACGTGTCGTACGTGAAAGAATGTCTATTCAAGACACGAATACAATTACGCCGCAGCAGCTGATTAACATCAGACCTGTTATTGCGTCTATTAAAGAGTTCTTCGGAAGCTCACAGCTTTCTCAATTCATGGATCAGACGAACCCGCTTGCTGAATTGACGCACAAACGCCGTCTGTCAGCTCTCGGACCGGGCGGTTTGACACGTGAGCGCGCAGGTATGGAAGTACGTGACGTTCACTACTCTCACTATGGCCGTATGTGTCCGATTGAAACGCCTGAGGGCCCGAACATCGGTTTGATCAACTCATTGTCATCATTTGCGAAAGTAAACCGCTTTGGTTTCATTGAGACGCCATACCGCCGCGTTGATCCTGAAACAGGAAAAGTAACGCCTAGAATCGACTACCTGACTGCTGATGAAGAGGATAACTATGTCGTAGCCCAAGCGAATGCTAAGCTGAGCGATGACGGTTCTTTCTTGGATGACAGCATCGTAGCGCGTTTCAGAGGGGAAAACACCGTTGTAGCCCGCAACCGCGTGGATTACATGGACGTATCTCCTAAACAGGTTGTATCTGCTGCGACAGCATGTATTCCGTTCTTGGAAAACGATGACTCGAACCGCGCCCTCATGGGAGCGAACATGCAGCGTCAGGCTGTGCCTTTGATGCAGCCGGAAGCTCCGATCGTCGGAACGGGTATGGAATACGTATCCGGTAAAGACTCCGGTGCAGCCGTTATTTGTAAACACCCTGGTATCGTTGAACGGGTGGAAGCGAAAAACGTATGGGTGCGCCGCTATGAAGAAATTGACGGCCAAAAAGTAAAAGGCAACCTGGATAAGTACAGCTTGCTGAAATTTGTCCGCTCCAACCAAGGTACGTGCTACAACCAGCGTCCGATCGTCAGTGTCGGCGATGAAGTAGTCAAAGGAGAAATCCTTGCTGACGGACCTTCAATGGAGCTTGGTGAACTTGCTCTCGGCCGCAACGTAATGGTCGGCTTCATGACATGGGATGGTTACAACTATGAGGATGCCATCATCATGAGTGAACGCCTTGTGAAAGATGATGTATACACATCTATTCACATTGAAGAATATGAATCAGAAGCACGTGATACAAAGCTTGGGCCGGAAGAGATCACCCGTGATATTCCAAACGTAGGGGAAGACGCGCTTCGCAATCTTGATGACCGCGGAATTATCCGTATCGGTGCGGAAGTCAACGACGGAGACCTTCTCGTAGGTAAAGTAACGCCTAAAGGTGTAACTGAGCTTACGGCTGAAGAACGCCTTCTGCATGCGATCTTTGGAGAAAAAGCGCGTGAAGTCCGTGATACTTCTCTCCGTGTGCCTCACGGCGGCGGCGGAATTATCCACGACGTAAAAGTCTTCAACCGTGAAGACGGCGACGAACTTCCTCCGGGAGTGAACCAGCTTGTACGCGTATATATCGTTCAGAAACGTAAGATTTCTGAAGGTGATAAAATGGCCGGACGTCACGGAAACAAAGGGGTTATCTCGAAGATTCTTCCTGAAGAAGATATGCCTTACCTTCCTGACGGCACGCCGATCGATATCATGCTTAACCCGCTGGGTGTACCATCACGTATGAATATCGGTCAGGTATTAGAACTTCACATGGGTATGGCTGCCCGCTACCTCGGCATTCACATCGCGTCACCTGTATTTGACGGCGCGCGTGAAGAAGATGTGTGGGAAACACTTGAAGAAGCAGGCATGTCAAGAGACGCTAAAACAGTTCTTTATGACGGCCGTACGGGAGAACCGTTTGACAACCGTGTATCTGTCGGAATCATGTACATGATCAAACTGGCACACATGGTTGATGATAAACTTCATGCCCGTTCTACAGGTCCTTACTCACTTGTTACGCAGCAGCCTCTCGGCGGTAAAGCCCAATTCGGCGGACAGCGTTTCGGTGAGATGGAGGTTTGGGCGCTTGAAGCTTACGGCGCAGCTTACACGCTTCAAGAAATCCTGACTGTGAAGTCCGATGACGTGGTCGGACGTGTGAAAACATATGAAGCCATCGTCAAAGGCGACAATGTTCCAGAGCCTGGTGTTCCGGAATCATTCAAAGTATTGATCAAAGAGCTTCAAAGCTTAGGTATGGACGTGAAAATCCTTTCAGGCGATGAAGAAGAAATAGAAATGAGAGATCTAGAAGACGAGGAAGATGCGAAACAAGCTGACGGCCTTGCATTATCAGGTGATGAAGCGCCGGAAGAAACAGCATCTCCAGACGTTGAACGTGACGCAGTAACGAAAGAGTAGTCTCTGATTGATAAAGGCAAGTGACATCGGTTAATCCGAAGATAAAAAGGGAGGTAGGCCCCTTGCTAGATGTGAACAATTTTGAGTATATGAACATCGGTCTTGCTTCACCGGATAAAATCCGTTCATGGTCTTTTGGTGAAGTGAAAAAGCCTGAAACGATAAACTATCGTACATTGAAACCTGAAAAGGACGGCCTGTTCTGCGAACGCATTTTCGGACCGACTAAGGACTGGGAATGTCATTGCGGCAAGTACAAGCGGGTTCGTTATAAAGGCGTAGTTTGTGACCGTTGCGGAGTTGAAGTAACGCGGGCTAAAGTCCGTCGTGAGAGAATGGGGCATATTGAACTGGCTGCCCCGGTTTCTCACATTTGGTATTTCAAAGGTATTCCGAGCCGTATGGGTCTTGTATTGGATATGTCACCGCGTGCGCTGGAAGAAGTTATTTACTTTGCTTCTTACGTCGTAACTGACCCGGCCAATACACCGCTCGAAAAGAAACAGCTTTTATCTGAAAAGGAATACCGTGCGTATCTGGATAAGTACGGAAACAAATTCCAAGCCTCTATGGGTGCGGAAGCCATTAATAAACTTCTGCAGGACATCGACCTTGTCAAAGAAGTTGATATGTTAAAAGAAGAGCTGAAGACTTCTCAAGGACAGCGCCGTACACGTGCGATCAAACGCCTTGAAGTGCTTGAAGCCTTCCGTAATTCAGGAAACAAGCCGTCTTGGATGATCCTCGACGTGCTTCCGGTTATTCCGCCTGAATTAAGACCGATGGTTCAGCTTGACGGCGGACGTTTCGCAACGTCTGACCTGAACGACCTTTACCGTCGTGTCATCAACCGTAATAACCGTTTAAAACGTCTGTTAGACCTCGGCGCGCCAAGCATCATCGTTCAGAACGAAAAACGTATGCTTCAGGAAGCAGTCGATGCTCTGATTGACAACGGACGCCGCGGCCGTCCGGTTACCGGACCGGGTAACCGTCCGCTTAAATCTCTTTCTCACATGCTGAAAGGGAAACAAGGGCGTTTCCGTCAGAACCTTCTCGGTAAACGTGTAGACTACTCAGGACGTTCCGTTATCGTCGTAGGTCCGCATCTGAAAATGTATCAGTGCGGTTTGCCGAAGGAAATGGCGCTTGAGCTCTTCAAGCCTTTCGTCATGAAAGAGCTTGTTGAAAAAGGCCTTGCTCACAATATCAAGAGCGCAAAACGCAAAATCGAACGCGTGCAGCCTGAAGTATGGGATGTACTTGAATCTGTCATTAAGGAGCATCCGGTCTTACTGAACCGTGCCCCTACTCTTCACAGATTAGGTATCCAGGCTTTCGAACCGACGCTTGTTGAAGGACGCGCCATCCGTCTTCACCCGTTAGTATGTACAGCTTATAACGCTGACTTTGACGGTGACCAAATGGCGGTTCACGTACCTTTATCAGCTGAGGCTCAAGCTGAGGCGCGCATTCTGATGCTTGCGGCCCAAAACATCTTGAACCCTAAAGATGGTAAACCGGTTGTTACGCCGTCTCAGGATATGGTATTAGGAAACTACTACCTGACGCTTGAGCGCGCCGGAGCAGTCGGCGAGGGTATGGTTTTCAAAAATACGGACGAAGCGCTTCTTGCTTATCAAAACGGTTATGTTCACCTTCATACGAGAGTTGCTGTTGCAGCGAACTCCCTTAAGAATGTGACATTTACTGAAGAACAGCGTTCAAAATTGTTAATTACAACTGTCGGTAAGCTCGTCTTCAATGAAATTCTTCCGGAATCATTCCCTTACATGAATGAACCAACGAAGAGCAACATTGAAGAGAAGACACCTGACCGTTTCTTCTTAGATAAAGGTGCTGACGTAAAAGCTGTGATTGCTGAGCAGCCGATCAACGCACCGTTTAAAAAAGGTATTCTCGGTAAAATCATCGCGGAAATCTTTAAACGATTCCATATCACGGAAACGTCTAAAATGCTTGACCGCATGAAAAACCTCGGTTTCAGATATTCAACGAAAGCCGGCATCACAGTAGGGGTTTCTGATATCGTCGTTCTCGATGACAAACAGGAAATCCTTGAAGAAGCACAAAGCAAAGTTGATAATGTCCTGAAACAGTTCAGACGCGGTTTAATCACCGAAGAAGAACGTTATGAAAGAGTCATTTCAATTTGGAGTTCAGCGAAAGATGTTATCCAAGGCAAACTGATGAAATCATTAGACGAAGTCAACCCAATCTACATGATGAGTGACTCAGGAGCCCGTGGTAACGCATCTAACTTTACACAGCTTGCGGGTATGCGCGGTCTGATGGCCAACCCGGCTGGACGAATCATTGAATTGCCGATTAAATCAAGTTTCCGTGAAGGTCTGACAGTATTGGAGTACTTTATCTCCACTCACGGTGCGCGTAAAGGTCTTGCCGATACCGCCCTGAAAACAGCTGACTCAGGTTACCTTACACGCCGTCTTGTTGATGTTGCGCAGGATGTTATCATTCGTGAAACTGATTGCGGAACAGACCGCGGTATTCTTGCAAAACCGCTCAAAGAAGGCACGGAAATCATCGAGCGTCTGGAAGAGCGTCTGATCGGACGTTTCGCCAGAAAACAGATCAAACATCCTGAAACGGGTGCTGTGCTCATTAACGAAAATGAATTGATCGATGAAGATAAAGCACTGGAAATCGTTGAAGCCGGAATCGAAGAAGTGTGGATCCGTTCTGCGTTCACATGTAACACTCCTCATGGTGTATGTAAACGATGCTACGGACGTAACCTTGCAACCGGAACTGATGTTGAAGTCGGCGAAGCAGTAGGTATTATCGCCGCTCAATCTATCGGTGAGCCTGGAACACAGTTAACAATGCGTACGTTCCACACAGGCGGGGTTGCCGGAGACGATATCACACAAGGTCTTCCGCGTATCCAAGAGCTTTTCGAAGCGCGTAATCCGAAAGGTCAAGCGACGATTTCTGAGATTGACGGTACAATTGCCGAAATCAATGAAGTCCGCGACAAACAGCAGGAGATTGTTGTTCAGGGCGCTGTTGAGACACGTTCATACACGGCACCTTACAACTCACGCCTGAAAGTGGCTGAGGGTGATCAGATTACCCGCGGTCAAGTGCTGACAGAAGGTTCAATCGATCCGAAAGAACTTCTTAAAGTCACTGACCTGACAACGGTTCAGGAATATCTTCTGCATGAGGTTCAGAAGGTTTACCGTATGCAGGGGGTTGAAATCGGCGATAAACACGTAGAAGTAATGGTTCGCCAGATGCTTCGCAAAGTCCGTGTGATCGATGCCGGAGATACTGATGTTCTCCCTGGCACATTGCTTGATATTCACCAATTCACAGAAGCGAACAAAAAAGTGCTGCTTGAAGGCAATCGACCTGCTACAGGCCGTCCTGTCCTTCTCGGTATCACAAAAGCTTCACTCGAGACGGATTCATTCTTGTCTGCCGCATCATTCCAAGAAACAACACGCGTTCTTACAGATGCTGCGATTAAAGGCAAGCGCGATGAACTTCTCGGCCTGAAAGAGAATGTTATCATCGGTAAGCTGGTTCCGGCCGGTACCGGTATGATGAATTACAGAAAAGTAAAACCTGTTTCAAACGTTCAGCCTTCGGAAGATATGGTTCCGGCTGAATAATAGAAACTGCTGCAGGAAAGGCTGTTTCGACAGCTTTTCCTCAGTATTACAATTATTCTGGCGGTGGACTGCACTAAAAAATGTCATACGTTGTTGACATCCGTCCCGCAGAGTGATAATATAACCAAGGTGCTCGAAATAAAACCTGTTACTTTGGAGGATATGTTTATGTCTTATGATAAAGTATCACAGGCCAAATCAATTATTATTGGTACGAAGCAAACAGTGAAAGCTCTAAAACGAGGTTCAGTGAAGGAAGTCGTCGTGGCAAAAGACGCGGATTCAGTTCTTACAGCTGGCGTTATCCAGCTTGCAAAGAACCAAAATACCGCTGTCTGTATGGTGGATTCCATGAAAAAGCTCGGCAAAGCCTGCGGAATTGAAGTGGGAGCAGCAGCTGTTGCCATTATGTTATAGCGTACTTTTTGTTTTTATATAAGATATCAATCTTGTGTAAAGACATTGTTTTTTGCCTAATGATGAACCACCTGGGTATGTGGGTTATAAAACGTAATGAAGGGAGGAACACAACATGCCTACAATTAATCAGCTAATTCGCAAGGGACGCGTGAGCAAAGTTGAAAACTCTAAGTCACCTGCACTAAACAAAGGATACAACAGCTTTAAAAAAGAGCACACTAACGTATCTTCTCCACAAAAACGCGGGGTATGTACTCGTGTGGGTACAATGACACCGAAAAAACCGAACTCAGCACTTCGTAAATATGCTCGTGTTCGTTTGACTAACGGAATCGAGGTTACTGCCTACATTCCTGGTATCGGTCACAACCTGCAAGAGCACAGCGTTGTACTGATCCGCGGCGGACGTGTAAAAGACTTACCGGGGGTACGCTACCACATCGTTCGTGGCGCGCTTGATACTGCCGGAGTTGAAAACCGTGCGCAAGGCCGTTCTAAATACGGTACGAAACGTCCTAAAGCAAAGTAATCAAATAAATCATTAAAACTATGAAGGGAGGATATTCAGATGCCACGTAAAGGTCCTGTAGCAAAAAGAGATGTTTTACCTGATCCGCTTTACAACTCTAAGCTGGTATCCCGCCTGATCAACAAAATGATGATCGACGGTAAAAAAGGTAAATCTCAAACAATCCTATACAAGTCATTCGATATCATTAAAGAACGCACTGGCAATGATGCAATGGAGGTTTTCGAACAAGCATTGAAAAACATCATGCCTGTACTTGAAGTAAAAGCACGCCGTGTAGGTGGAGCTAACTACCAAGTGCCTGTAGAAGTTCGTCCTGAACGCCGTACAACTCTTGGTCTTCGCTGGTTGGTTAACTATGCGCGTCTTCGCGGAGAAAAAACAATGGAAGAGCGCCTGGCTAACGAAATTCTTGATGCAGCTAACAACACTGGTGCTGCCGTTAAGAAACGTGAAGACACTCACAAGATGGCAGAAGCGAACAAAGCATTTGCTCACTACCGCTGGTAGGATTCATATAATCAAAATAATAATTCCCTAATAAGGAAGGAGAAATTACCCAATGGCAAGAGAGTTCTCCTTAGAAAAAACTCGTAATATCGGGATCATGGCTCACATCGATGCCGGTAAAACGACTACTACAGAACGGATCTTGTTCTACACAGGCCGTATCCACAAAATTGGCGAAACTCACGAAGGTGCTTCGCAAATGGACTGGATGGAGCAGGAACAAGAACGCGGTATCACAATCACTTCTGCAGCAACGACTGCACAGTGGAAAGGTTACCGTGTAAACATCATCGATACACCGGGACACGTAGACTTCACAGTTGAAGTTGAACGTTCACTCCGTGTACTTGATGGTGCGGTTGCCGTACTTGATGCTCAATCAGGTGTTGAGCCTCAGACAGAAACAGTATGGCGTCAAGCAACAACTTACGGAGTACCGCGCGTTGTATTTGTCAACAAAATGGACAAAATCGGCGCAGACTTCCTTTACTCTGTAGGCACTTTAAGAGACCGTCTTCAAGCTAACGCTCACGCAATTCAATTGCCGATCGGCGCTGAAGACAACTTCGAAGGTATCATTGACTTAGTAGAAAACGTTGCGTATTTCTACGAAGATGACCTTGGAACTCGTTCAGATGCGAAAGAAATCCCTGAAGAGTACAAAGAGCAAGCTGAAGAGCTTCGCAGCAGCCTGATTGAAGCTGTAGCTGAGCTTGATGAAGAGCTTATGGAAAAGTACCTTGAAGGTGAAGAAATCACTATCCCTGAACTGAAAGCTGCTATCCGTAAAGGTACACTGAATGTTGAATTCTACCCTGTACTTGTTGGATCTGCTTTCAAAAACAAAGGTGTTCAGCTTGTACTTGATGCTGTTCTTGACTACCTTCCTGCGCCAACTGATGTTGCTGCAATCAAAGGTGTACGTCCTGACACAGATGAAGAGATCGTTCGTCATTCTTCTGATGAAGAGCCCTTCTCTGCACTTGCATTTAAAGTTATGACTGACCCTTATGTCGGTAAGCTGACATTCTTCCGCGTATATTCCGGTACACTTGATTCCGGTTCATATGTAAAGAACTCTACAAAAGGCAAGCGTGAGCGCGTAGGACGTATCCTTCAAATGCACGCTAACAGCCGTGAAGAGATCTCTACTGTTTACGCTGGAGACATCGCAGCTGCTGTAGGTCTAAAAGATACTTCTACTGGAGATACTCTATGTGATGAGAAGGATCTTGTAATCCTTGAATCAATGGAATTCCCAGAGCCTGTTATCGACGTAGCGATTGAGCCTAAATCAAAAGCTGACCAAGATAAAATGGGTATCGCTTTAGCGAAACTTGCTGAAGAAGATCCTACATTCCGTACACAAACAAACCCTGAAACGGGTCAAACAATCATCTCTGGTATGGGTGAGCTTCACCTTGATATCATTGTTGATCGTATGAAGCGTGAGTTCAAAGTTGAAGCTAACGTTGGTGCTCCTCAAGTTGCGTACCGTGAGACATTCCGTACCGGTGCAAAAGTTGAAGGTAAATTCGTACGTCAATCAGGCGGACGCGGTCAGTTCGGTCACGTTTGGATCGAATTTGAACCGAACGAAGAAGGCGCTGGCTTTGAATTCGAAAACGCAATCGTCGGTGGTGTTGTTCCTCGTGAATACATCCCAGCCGTACAAGCAGGTCTTGAAGACTCTCTTGAAAATGGTGTCCTAGCCGGATTCCCGCTAATCGACATCAAGGCGAAACTTTTTGATGGATCTTACCATGATGTTGACTCAAACGAAATGGCGTTTAAAGTCGCTGCTTCTATGGCATTGAAAAATGCAGTCAGCAAATGTAACCCAGTTCTTCTTGAACCAATCATGAAAGTTGAAGTTGTTATTCCTGAAGAATACATGGGAGACATCATGGGTGATGTTACTTCTCGTCGCGGACGCGTAGAAGGTATGGAAGCTCGCGGTAACGCTCAAGTTGTGCGTGCGATGGTACCTCTTGCTGAAATGTTCGGTTACGCTACTGCCCTTCGTTCTAACACGCAAGGACGCGGTACGTTCACAATGTTCATGGATCACTACGAAGAAGTGCCGAAGAGCATCGCTGAAGAAATTATCAAAAAAAATAAAGGCGAATAATTGATTTTGCCACTTAACTCAAGTATAACTACTATTGTAAGATGAGGAAGTGAGAGCTTGCTTTCACTTTCTATCACTCTATACATTACTAATTAAAAGCTCTTAAGGAGGATTTTAGAATGGCTAAAGAAAAATTCGACCGTTCCAAATCACATGCCAATATCGGTACAATTGGACACGTTGACCATGGTAAAACAACATTAACTGCTGCTATCTCAACAGTACTTCATAAGAAATCTGGTAAAGGTACAGCTATGGCGTACGATCAAATTGATGGTGCTCCAGAAGAACGTGAGCGCGGTATCACAATCTCTACTGCACACGTTGAGTACGAAACTGACACTCGTCACTATGCACACGTTGACTGCCCAGGACACGCTGACTATGTTAAAAACATGATCACTGGTGCTGCGCAAATGGACGGAGCTATCCTTGTAGTATCTGCTGCTGATGGCCCAATGCCACAAACTCGTGAGCACATCCTTCTTTCTAAAAACGTTGGTGTACCATACATCGTAGTATTCCTTAACAAATGCGACATGGTAGACGACGAAGAGCTTCTTGAGCTTGTTGAAATGGAAGTTCGCGATCTTCTTAGCGAATACGACTTCCCTGGTGATGATGTACCAGTTGTTAAAGGTTCTGCTCTTAAAGCTCTTGAAGGTGACGCTGAGTACGAAGAAAAAATTCTTGAACTTATGGCTGCAGTTGACGAGTACATCCCAACTCCAGAACGCGACACTGACAAACCATTCATGATGCCAGTTGAGGACGTATTCTCAATCACTGGTCGTGGTACAGTTGCTACTGGCCGTGTAGAACGCGGACAAGTTAAAGTCGGTGACGAAGTTGAAATCATCGGTCTTCAAGAAGAAAACAGCAAAACAACTGTTACAGGTGTTGAAATGTTCCGTAAGCTTCTTGACTATGCTGAAGCTGGAGACAATATCGGTGCACTTCTTCGCGGTGTAGCTCGTGAAGACATCCAACGTGGACAAGTACTTGCTAAACCAGGTACAATCACTCCACACAGCAAATTCAAAGCTGAAGTTTACGTTCTTTCTAAAGAAGAGGGTGGACGTCATACTCCATTCTTCTCTAACTACCGTCCTCAGTTCTACTTCCGTACAACTGACGTAACTGGTATCATCAATCTTCCAGAAGGCGTAGAAATGGTTATGCCTGGAGATAACACTGAAATGATCGTTGAACTTATCTCTACAATCGCTATCGAAGAAGGAACTCGTTTCTCTATTCGTGAAGGCGGACGTACAGTTGGTTCAGGCGTTGTTTCTACAATCACTGAGTAATCGACTCGTTCATTAATGCGGGGTCCCTTATGGGGCCTCGTTTTTTTGTTTCCCCGCTGATTCCATGTATAATAGAACGTATACAAATTTTAGGAGCAGAGCGATGAACGATAACTTCAAGAAAACCAATCGTATTTCAATGCTTCAGCAATTGCTGATTAATGGCAGTGAACAAACCATTATGATTAATGGTGATGACAGGAGTAATCCGCTGCTTTTGTTTTTGCACGGCGGTCCCGGCACGCCCCAAATCGGCTATGCGAGAAAATACCAGAATAAGCTGGAAAAGCATTTCACCGTTGTGAACTGGGATCAGAGAGGGGCGGGTCTCTCTTATTCAAAGGAAATTCCGGGTTCATCTATGACCTTGGATCAGCTGACAGCCGATACCATTCATTTGACCGAACGCCTATGCAAGCAATTCAGCAGGCAAAAAATATATATCGCCGGCTATTCGTGGGGTTCAGTTCTGGCGCTTCATGTTCTTCAAGAGAGACCTGATTTGTATTATGGGTATATCGGTATCAGTCAGGTGGTTAATATTCAAAAGGAAGAAACGGAAGCTTACCGGCTGATGATGGAATGGAGCAGGCAACGCAAACATTTCCTGCTGGAAAAGACGCTGAGCTTTATCGGAGCGCCTCCATGGGAGAAACAGCTGCAGCGAACGTTGTTTCTGCTTTGTATCGAGATGAGGGGAGGGGGCTTTACCCATCATCCGATCGGTGCTCTTAAAGCAGGGGGGCGAATGCTGTTTGGTGAACCGTACGGTGTGAGAGGGAGTTTCTTAGCCGCGCGGGGGCAAATGTTCAGCCTGAAACACCTGTGGGAGGATCTCATTTTCTTTGATGCCGGAGAATCAGTTTCTTCTATTATAATACCGTGCTGTTTTATGTCAGGGAGATACGATTTGACGGTCCCGGGGACGACGTCTTATGAATATTATCAGAAGGTTGATGCGCCGTATAAAGAATGGCATTGGTTTGAGAACTCAGCCCATTCGCCTCACTTGGAGGAACCGGATCGCTTTGCCGAAGTTGTCAGCCGGTTCGCATCGTTCCATCTCTGAAAGAAAACAGGCATATCCTTGATTAATCATGGTATCACCTGTATAATAATCAAAGTGTGAAAACCACAAGGTTCTTTAAATAAACCTTGCAACATGCGTCTATTTTCTGTATAATAGTGTATGTTGGTCTTTGACTGCGATGAAGTGAGAGGTTGCTGACACACCCGGCCGCTTTGCCATGGCAAGGTGATCAGGTTTTTCTCACGGAGAACTGTCTAACGTGATGTAGGCGAAAAGGAGGGAAAATAATGGCAAAACAAAAAATTCGTATTCGTTTAAAAGCATATGATCATAGAATCCTTGATCAATCTGCAGAGAAGATTGTTGAAACGGCAAAACGTTCTGGTGCCAGCGTATCTGGTCCGATTCCGTTGCCAACTGAAAAATCAGTTTACACAATCCTTCGTGCGGTGCACAAATACAAAGATTCTCGTGAGCAATTTGAAATGCGTACACATAAACGTTTAATCGACATTGTGAACCCAACACCACAAACTGTTGATGCTCTCATGCGATTAGACTTACCATCTGGTGTCGATATCGAAATCAAACTTTAATTCTAAAATATAGAATGATCTTAATAGGAGGTGTGACGAATGACCAAAGGAATCTTAGGAAGAAAAATTGGTATGACGCAAGTATTCGCAGAGAACGGTGATCTTATCCCGGTAACTGTTATTGAAGCAGCTCCAAACGTTGTTCTTCAAAAGAAAACAGCTGAAAATGATGGCTATGAAGCGATCCAGCTTGGTTTTGACGATAAGCGTGAAAAGCTTTCAAACAAACCGGAAAAAGGACACGTTGCAAAAGCGGAAACTGCTCCTAAGCGCTTCGTTAAAGAATTACGCGGCGTGGATATGGATGCGTATGAAATTGGTCAGGAAGTCAAGGTTGAAATTTTCTCTGCAGGAGAAATCGTAGATGTAACAGGAGTATCTAAAGGTAAAGGTTTCCAAGGTGCAATCAAGCGCCACGGACAATCTCGCGGACCTATGTCTCACGGTTCACGCTACCACCGTCGTCCTGGTTCAATGGGACCTGTAGATCCTAACCGTGTATTCAAAGGTAAACTATTACCTGGACGCATGGGCGGAGATCAAATCACTGTCCAAAACCTTGAAATCGTAAAAGTAGATGCTGAGCGCAATCTTCTTTTGATTAAAGGTAACGTACCTGGTGCGAGAAAAACTTTAATCACTGTTAAAAGTGCTGTTAAATCTAAATAAGTCTCTTAGGAAAGGAGGAAATTGATCATGCCAAAAGTAGCATTATACAACCAAAACGGTTCTACTGCTGGTGATATCGAATTAAACGCGTCTGTATTTGGAATTGAGCCAAATGAGAGCGTAGTATTCGACGCTATTCTTATGCAAAGAGCTTCCTTACGTCAAGGATCTCACAAAGTAAAAAATCGTTCTGAAGTACGCGGCGGAGGTCGCAAACCATGGCGTCAAAAAGGTACAGGTCGTGCCCGTCAAGGTTCAATCCGTTCACCGCAATGGCGCGGAGGTGGTGTCGTATTCGGCCCAACACCACGCAGCTATTCTTACAAATTACCTAAAAAAGTTCGCCGCTTGGCAATCAAATCAGTATTGTCTTCTAAAGTGAACGACAACAACATTATTGTTCTTGAAGATCTTACTCTTGATACGGTTAAAACAAAAGAAATGGCAGCTATCCTTAAAGGATTATCTGTTGAGAAAAAAGCTTTAATCGTAACTGCGGATGCAAACGAAGCAGTATCTCTTTCTGCACGCAACATCCCTGGAGTTACAGTTGTTCAAGCTAACGGAATCAACGTGTTAGACGTTGTCAACCACGAGAAGCTTCTGATTACAAAAGCTGCGGTTGAAAAAGTAGAGGAGGTGCTTGCATAATGAAAGATCCTCGTGATGTTCTTAAGCGCCCCGTCATTACTGAACGTTCTGCTGATTTAATGACTGAAAAAAAATATACTTTTGAAGTTGATGTAAGAGCTAACAAAACAGAAGTGAAAGATGCAGTTGAAAGTATCTTTGGAGTGAAAGTTGACAAAGTCAACATCATGAACTACAAAGGGAAATCAAAACGTGTCGGCCGCTACACTGGTATGACTAGCCGTCGCAGAAAAGCGATCGTAAAACTTACTGCAGACAGCAAAGAAATCGAAATTTTTGAAGCTTAATTATCTGTAAAAAGAAGGAGGGAAATTCAAAATGGCGATTAAAAAGTATAAACCGACCTCTAACGGACGTCGTGGCATGACAACTTCAGATTTTGCTGAAATCACGACTGACCAGCCGGAAAAATCCTTGCTTGCGCCCCTTCACAAAAAAGGCGGACGTAACAACCAAGGTAAATTGACTGTACGTCACCAAGGTGGCGGACACAAACGCCAATACCGTGTTATCGACTTCAAACGCGATAAAGATGGTATACCTGGACGCGTTGCTACAGTTGAGTACGATCCAAACCGTTCAGCTAACATTGCACTAATCAACTATGTAGACGGAGAAAAACGTTACATTCTTGCACCAAAAGGAATTCAAGTAGGTACTGAAATCATGTCCGGCCCTGAAGCTGACATCAAAGTAGGTAACGCACTTCCGCTTATCAACATCCCTGTTGGTACAGTTGTGCATAACATTGAATTAAAACCTGGTAAAGGCGGACAGCTTGTACGTTCAGCTGGTACATCTGCTCAGGTTCTTGGTAAAGAAGGCAAATACGTTCTTGTACGTCTTAACTCTGGTGAAGTTCGCATGATCCTTTCTGCTTGCCGCGCTTCTATCGGTCAAGTAGGTAACGAGCAGCACGAACTTATCAACGTTGGTAAAGCAGGACGCTCTCGCTGGAAAGGCATCCGCCCTACAGTCCGCGGTTCTGTAATGAACCCTAACGATCACCCGCACGGTGGTGGTGAAGGTCGCGCGCCAATCGGACGTAAATCACCAATGTCTCCTTGGGGCAAACCGACTCTTGGATTCAAGACACGTAAGAAAAAGAACAAATCTGATAAATTTATCGTACGTCGTCGTAAAAATAAATAACGGGGTTGTCTACGGTTCATTTCGGACCGTAGTGCAATCACGAAGGGAGGTTCCAAAATGGCTCGCAGCTTGAAAAAAGGACCATTTGTCGATGGACACTTGATGACAAAAATCGAGAAATTAAATGAAACGGACAAGAAACAAGTTGTAAAAACTTGGTCTCGCCGTTCAACTATTTTCCCACAATTTATCGGTCACACTATCGCAGTATATGACGGACGTAAACACGTGCCTGTATTCATTTCTGAAGACATGGTAGGCCACAAGTTGGGCGAATTCGCACCGACTCGTACTTACAAAGGCCACGCCAGTGACGATAAAAAAACAAGACGCTAAGAGAGGAGGCTTTTAAATGCAAGCTAAAGCTGTTGCAAGAACAGTCCGTATTGCTCCTCGTAAAGCACGTCTAGTAATGGACCTGATTCGAGGTAAGCAAGTAGGCGAAGCAGTATCTATCCTGAACTTAACTCCGAGAGCTGCTTCTCCGATCATCGAAAAAGTTTTAAAATCTGCTATCGCAAATGCTGAGCACAACTACGAGATGGACGCTAACAATCTGGTTATTTCTCAGGCATTTGTTGACGAAGGCCCAACGTTAAAAAGATTCCGCCCGCGTGCTATGGGACGTGCGAGCCAAATCAACAAACGTACGAGCCACATTACAATCGTTGTATCAGAAAAGAAGGAGGGATAAGTAGTGGGTCAAAAGGTAAATCCAGTCGGTCTTCGTATCGGAGTCATTCGTGATTGGGAATCTAAGTGGTACGCTGGTAAAGATTACGCTGACTTCCTGCACGAAGATTTAAAAATTCGTGAATTCATTAGCAAACGCCTTTCTGACGCTTCTGTTTCTAAAGTAGAAATCGAGCGCGCAGCAAACCGCGTTAACATTACGATCCACACTGCTAAGCCTGGTATGGTAATCGGTAAAGGCGGATCTGAAGTTGAAGCACTTCGTAAAGCCCTTAACAGCCTTACTGGCAAGCGTGTACACATTAACATTCTTGAAATCAAAAGAGCAGATCTTGATGCTCAGCTTGTAGCTGACAACATCGCTCGTCAACTAGAAAACCGTATTTCTTTCCGCCGTGCGCAGAAACAACAAATCCAACGCACTATGCGTGCTGGAGCACAAGGTGTGAAAACAATGGTTTCCGGCCGTCTTGGCGGAGCTGACATTGCTCGTTCTGAATACTACAGTGAAGGAACTGTTCCATTGCACACTTTACGTGCTGACATCGACTATGCAACATCTGAAGCTGACACAACTTACGGTAAGCTTGGTGTAAAAGTCTGGATCTATCGTGGAGAGGTTCTTCCTACTAAGAAGAAAACTGAGGAAGGAGGAAAATAATATGTTATTACCAAAACGCGTTAAATATCGCAGAGAGCATCGCGGAAAAATGCGCGGTCGCGCTAAAGGCGGTACTGAAGTACATTTTGGTGAGTACGGTATCCAGGCTCTTGAAGCTTCTTGGATCACAAACCGCCAAATCGAAGCTGCACGTATTGCGATGACTCGTTACATGAAACGTGGCGGTAAAGTTTGGATTAAAATTTTCCCTTCAAAACCTTACACTGCTAAACCGCTTGAGGTACGGATGGGTTCCGGTAAAGGGGCTCCTGAAGGCTGGGTAGCTGTTGTAAAACCGGGCAAAGTTTTATTTGAAATTTCTGGTGTGTCTGAAGAGGTAGCTCGTGAAGCTCTTCGTCTTGCATCTCACAAATTGCCAATTAAAACGAAGTTCGTAAAACGTGAAGAAATTGGTGGTGAATCAAATGAAAGCTAATGAAATTCGTGACCTTACCACTGCTGAAATTGAACAAAAAGTAAAGTCTCTTAAAGAAGAACTTTTCAATCTTCGCTTTCAATTAGCGACAGGACAACTTGAAAATACTGCTCGCATTCGTGAAGTGCGCAAAGCTATCGCGCGCATGAAAACTGTGATTCGTGAAAGAGAAATTGCTGCCAACAAATAATCACTGAGGGGAGGTCGTGAGCATGAGCGAACGTAACCAACGCAAAGTTTACCAAGGCCGTGTTGTTTCTGACAAAATGGATAAAACCATCACTGTTGTTGTTGAAACATACAAAAAGGATCCTATTTACGGTAAACGCGTAAAATACTCAAAGAAATTCAAAGCACATGATGAAAATAACCAAGCTAAAATCGGAGACATCGTAAAGATCATGGAAACTCGTCCATTATCTGCAACTAAGCGTTTTCGTCTAGTAGAAGTTGTCGAAGAAGCTGTTATTATCTAATAAAGTTCGGAATTCTTTTTCCGAAGGGAGGTAACAAATAATGATTCAACAAGAGACTCGTTTAAAAGTTGCTGACAACTCCGGTGCGCGTGAGGTACTTACTATTAAAGTTCTTGGCGGTTCTGGACGTAAAACGGCTAACATTGGTGATGTAATTGTTTGCACGGTTAAACAAGCAACACCAGGAGGCGTTGTCAAAAAAGGTGAAGTCGTAAGAGCTGTTATCGTTCGCACAAAAAGCGGAGCACGCAGAACTGACGGATCATACATCAGCTTCGATGAGAATGCATGTGTTATCATCCGTGACGACAAGAGCCCGCGTGGAACTCGTATCTTCGGACCGGTTGCCCGTGAATTACGTGAAAACAACTTCATGAAAATTGTTTCTCTGGCTCCAGAAGTTATCTAATGAAATAAATGCCTTACTCAAGGAGGTGCGATCAGGATGCATGTGAAAAAAGGCGATAAAGTAATGGTTATCTCTGGTAAAGATAAAGGCAAACAAGGTACGATCCTTGCTGCTTTCCCTAAAAAGGACCGCGTTCTAGTTGAGGGCGTAAACATGGTGAAGAAGCACTCTAAACCAACTCAAGCAAACCCTCAAGGCGGTATTTCTAATCAAGAGGCGCCAATTCATGTATCAAACGTTATGCCGCTCGATCCTAAAACAGGTGAAGTGACTCGCGTAGGATACAAAGTGGAAGATGGCAAAAAAGTTCGTGTTGCAAAAAAATCTGGGCAAGTCTTAGATAAATAGTATTTAAAGGAAGGGAGGTCTATCTCATGAACCGCCTTAAAGAAAAGTACAATAAAGAAATTTCACCTGCTTTAATGACGAAGTTCAACTACGACTCTGTTATGCAGGTGCCAAAAATCGAAAAAATCGTAATCAACATGGGTGTCGGTGATGCTGTTCAAAACGCAAAAGCAATCGACAGTGCTGTTGAAGAATTAACGTTTATCGCAGGTCAAAAACCTGTCGTTACTCGTGCGAAGAAATCAATTGCTGGATTCCGTCTTCGTGAGGGAATGCCTATCGGTGCGAAAGTAACTCTTCGCGGAGAGCGCATGTATGATTTCCTTGATAAACTTATTTCTGTATCTTTACCGCGTGTACGTGACTTCCGCGGGATTTCTAAGAAATCTTTCGACGGTCGCGGAAACTACACTCTTGGTATCAAAGAACAGTTAATCTTCCCTGAAATTGACTACGATAAAGTAACAAAGGTTCGCGGAATGGACATCGTTATCGTAACGACTGCTAACTCTGACGAAGAGGCTCGTGAGCTATTAACTCAAGTAGGTATGCCGTTCCAGAAATAATCAATGAAAGGGAGGCGAAATCGTGGCTAAAAAGTCAATGATTGCGAAACAACAACGTACACCAAAGTTTAAAGTGCAAGAGTACACTCGCTGTGAACGCTGCGGACGTCCGCACTCAGTCATTCGTAAATTTAAACTTTGCCGTATTTGTTTCCGTGAGCTTGCATATAAAGGACAAATTCCTGGCGTGAAAAAAGCCAGCTGGTAATCCCCAAGAATGGGAAGGAGGTAATTATATAATGGTTATGACAGATCCAATTGCAGATATGCTGACTCGTATTCGCAATGCAAACATGGTACGTCATGAGAAGCTTGAAATTCCTGCTTCTAAATTGAAAAGAGAAATTGCTGACATTTTAAAGCGTGAAGGTTTCATTCGTGACGTTGAGTTCGTAGAAGACAGCAAACAAGGTATCATCCGCGTTTTCTTGAAATACGGACAAAACAACGAGCGCGTTATCACTGGTCTTAAAAGAATCAGCAAACCAGGTTTGCGTGTATACGCTAAATCAAATGAAGTACCTCGCGTACTTAACGGTCTTGGAATCGCGATTATTTCTACATCACAAGGTGTTTTAACGGACAAAGAAGCCCGTGCAAAACAAGCTGGTGGAGAAGTTCTAGCATACGTTTGGTAAGAAGTTTAACAAGAATGGAGGTGTTTTAGTATGTCTCGTGTAGGTAAAAAACTGCTTGAGATCCCTTCTGGAGTTACAGTAACGCTGAACGAAGGCAACACTGTAGCTGTAAAAGGACCAAAAGGAGAATTAACTCGTACTTTCCATCCTGATATGGAAATCAAAATTGAGGACAACGTGCTTACAGTTACTCGTCCTTCTGATCACAAAGAGCACCGTGCGCTGCATGGTACGACTCGCAGTCTGCTTGGAAACATGGTTGAAGGCGTATCTAAAGGATTTGAAAGAGGTTTGGAATTAGTCGGTGTCGGTTATCGTGCGGCTAAATCCGGAAACAAACTTGTTTTAAACGTTGGATACTCTCACCCTGTTGAGATCGTTCCTGAAGAGGGCATCGAAATCGAAGTTCCTTCTCAAACTAAAGTAGTTGTAAAAGGTACAGACAAAGAGCGTGTAGGAGCTATCGCTGCTAACATCCGCGCTGTACGTTCTCCAGAGCCTTACAAAGGTAAAGGAATCCGCTACGAAGGTGAAGTTGTTCGCCGTAAAGAGGGTAAATCTGCTAAGTAAGACCGCTTAAAGTGAAGAAAGGAGTGACCTAAGGATGATTACGAAAACTAGCAAAAATGCTGCTCGTCAAAAAAGACATGCCCGTGTTCGTGCTAAACTTTCAGGCACAGCTGAAAGACCTCGTCTGAATGTGTTCCGTTCAAACAAACACATTTATGCTCAAATCATCGATGATGTAAATGGCGTTACACTTGCTAGTGCCTCTACTCTCGATAAAGATTTGAACGTGGAAAGCACTGGTGACAGCGCTGCTGCTGCTAAAGTCGGTGAACTCGTTGCGAAACGCGCTTCTGAGAAAGGTGTTTCTGACGTAGTATTTGACCGCGGCGGATACTTATACCATGGACGTGTAAAAGCTCTGGCCGATGCAGCTCGTGAAGCCGGACTGAAATTTTAATAAAAAAAGGAGGGACACATGATTATGCGTCGTATTGACCCAAGCAAATTAGAGTTAGAAGAACGCTTAGTTACGGTTAACCGCGTAGCGAAAGTTGTTAAAGGTGGTCGTCGTTTCCGTTTCGCAGCTCTAGTCGTTGTCGGTGACAAAAACGGTCACGTAGGTTTCGGTACTGGTAAAGCACAAGAAGTACCTGAAGCAATCCGCAAAGCTGTTGAAGATGCGAAAAAGAATTTGATTGAAGTACCAATGGTTGGAACTACGATTCCACACGAAATCATCGGACGTTTCGGTGCAGGCAATATCTTGTTGAAACCTGCTTCTGAAGGTACTGGAGTTATCGCTGGAGGCCCTGTACGTGCGGTACTTGAGCTTGCTGGCGTTGCTGATATCCTTTCTAAGTCTTTAGGTTCTAACACACCGATCAACATGATCCGTGCAACACTTCAAGGTTTAAGTGAGCTTAAACGTGCTGAAGAGGTTGCGAAGCTTCGTGGAAAATCTGTAGAAGAACTGTTAGGATAAGGAGGGAACATTAATGGCTAAATTAGAAATTACCCTCAAACGCAGTGTAATCGGTCGCCCGGAAGATCAGCGCGTTACTGTAAGAACACTTGGTTTAAAGAAAACAAACCAAACTGTCGTTCATGAAGATAACGCTGCGATCCGCGGTATGATTAATAAAGTATCTCATCTAGTTTCTGTTAAAGAACAATAAAAATAAATTATAGGCTAAGGAGGTGTCCTAATGAAACTTCATGAATTAAAGCCTTCAGAAGGTTCACGTAAAGTACGCAATCGCGTAGGTCGTGGTATTGGTTCTGGTAACGGTAAAACAGCTGGTAAAGGTCACAAAGGTCAAAACGCTCGTTCTGGCGGCGGTGTACGCCCTGGATTCGAGGGGGGACAAATGCCTTTATTCCAACGTCTTCCTAAACGCGGTTTTACAAACATCAACCGTAAGGATTACGCTATTGTGAACGTAGACAAATTGAACGGTTTTGCGGAAGGAACGGAAGTCACTCCTGAACTTCTTCTTGAGACTGGTGTTATTAGCAAACTTAATGCAGGAGTAAAGATTCTTGGCAACGGTAAATTAGAGAAAAAATTAACTGTAAAAGCCAATAAATTCTCTGCTTCTGCGAAAGAAGCTGTTGAAGCTGCTGGCGGTACAGCTGAGGTGATCTAACTTGTTTAAGACAATCTCCAACTTTATGCGTGTGAGTGATATTCGGAATAAAATCATTTTTACATTACTCATGCTTATCGTCTTTCGCATAGGTGCATTTATCCCTGTGCCATATGTAAATGCTCAGGCGTTGCAGACACAAAGTTCGATGGGGGTTTTTGATCTCCTTAATACATTTGGCGGCGGTGCGCTTTATCAGTTCTCCATTTTTGCGATGGGAATTACGCCTTACATCACTGCTTCAATCATCATTCAGCTGCTTCAGATGGATGTTGTGCCGAAGTTTACCGAGTGGTCTAAGCAAGGTGAAGTCGGCCGCCGTAAATTAGCTCAGTTCACGAGATATTTTACGATTGTGCTTGGTTTTATCCAGGCATTAGGTATGTCTTACGGGTTTAACAACCTGGCAAACGGTATGCTGATTGAAAAATCCGGCATATCGACATATCTGATTATTGCTTTAGTACTCACTGGAGGAACTGCTTTTTTAATGTGGCTGGGAGAACAAATTACTTCCAATGGAGTAGGTAACGGAATTTCGATCATCATCTTCGCGGGGATTGTGGCTAGTATTCCGAAAACTGTTGGGCAGATTTATGAGACTCAATTTGTCGGCAGCAGCGATCAGCTGTTTATTCATATTGTAAAAATCGCTTTACTGGTGATTGCGATTTTGGCCGTTATTGTTGGTGTTATTTTCATTCAGCAGGCCGTACGCAAAATCGCGATTCAATATGCAAAAGGGCAAGGTCGTTCACCTGTTGGCGGAGGCCAGTCAACTCACCTTCCGCTTAAAGTGAATCCGGCAGGGGTTATTCCGGTAATCTTTGCGGTTGCGTTTCTTATTACGCCGCGTACTATCGCGTCATTTTTCGGAGAAAACAATGTGACAAAGTGGATTCAAGCCAACTTTGACAATACACATCCGGTGGGCATGGCGGTTTATGTCGCATTAATTATCGCCTTTACGTACTTCTATGCTTTTGTGCAGGTAAACCCTGAACAAATGGCTGATAACCTAAAAAAACAGGGTGGCTATATCCCGGGGGTTCGTCCAGGGAAAATGACTCAAGATAGAATTACGAGCATTTTGTATCGACTTACGTTTGTGGGTTCTATATTCTTAGCCGTGATTTCCATTCTTCCTATCTTTTTCATTCAATTCGCTGGATTGCCTCAAAGTGCACAGATTGGCGGAACATCATTGTTAATTGTCGTCGGGGTAGCCTTGGAGACAATGAAGCAGCTGGAGAGCCAGTTAGTGAAACGTAATTACCGAGGATTTATGAAAAATTAGAGGACTGGTTTTAACCATTCCTCTAAATAAGAGAGGACGGGGGAAATCCGAATGAACTTAGTCTTAATGGGACTTCCTGGAGCCGGTAAAGGCACACAGGGAGAACGAATTGTTGAGGATTATGGGATACCTCATATCTCAACGGGAGATATGTTCCGTGCTGCTATGAAAGAAGAAACACCACTCGGACTCGAAGCAAAGTCTTATATTGATAAAGGCGAGCTCGTACCGGACGAAGTCACAATCGGCATTGTCAAAGAAAGACTCGGCAAAGATGATTGTGAAAGAGGTTTTCTTCTGGACGGATTTCCGCGAACAGTCGCTCAGGCTGAAGCTCTTGAAAACATTCTTGAGGAATACGGCAAGCCGATTGATTATGTCATTAACATTAAAGTAGACAAAGACTCTTTAATGGAACGTTTGACTGGACGCAGAATTTGCAGTGTTTGCGGCACAACCTATCATTTGGTTTTCAATCCGCCGAAAACGCCGGGTGTTTGTGATAAAGACGGAGGAGACCTTTATCAACGGGCAGATGATAATGAGGAAACCGTCTCAAAACGGCTTGAGGTCAACATGAAGCAGACTCAGCCTTTACTCGATTTTTATTCTGAGAAAGGGTATCTTGTCAACGTCAATGGCCAGCAGGACATTAACGACGTGTACAAAGATGTGAAAGAGCTTCTTGGAGGATTGAGCAAATGATTATCTGTAAGACCCCTCGTGAGCTTGGCATCATGCGGGAAGCAGGGCGAATCGTGGCTTTGACTCATGAAGAGATGAAAAAGCACATTAAACCAGGAATCTCGACAAAAGAATTGGATCAAATTGCCGAACGTTTTATTGAGAAGCAGGGTGCAATCCCATCTTTTAAGGGGTATAATGGGTTTCGCGGGAGCATCTGTGTATCAGTTAATGAAGAACTCGTTCACGGAATACCCGGTAAAAGGGTTTTGCGTGACGGTGACATTATCAGCATTGATATCGGTGCTAAATTAAATGGTTATCATGGTGACTCTGCTTGGACATATCCGGTAGGAAACATCAGTGATGATGATAAACGACTGCTGGAAGTAACAGAGGAGTCTTTATATAAAGGCTTGAAGGAAGCAAAACCAGGTGAACGTTTGTCGAATATTTCCCACGCAATACAAACGTATGTCGAAAATGAGCAGTTTTCAGTTGTTAGGGAGTATGTCGGACATGGTGTTGGTCAAGACTTGCATGAGGATCCGCAAATTCCTCATTACGGTCCGCCAAACAAAGGACCTAGGCTGAAGCCTGGTATGGTTCTCGCTATAGAACCGATGGTTAACGCTGGCAGCCGATATGTGAAAACATTGGCTGATAACTGGACGGTTGTAACGGTAGATGGGAAAAAGTGTGCTCATTTTGAACATACGATTGCGATTACGGAAACGGGTTTTGATATACTGACAAAAGTCTAGATGATGAAATGAATTCCATGACATATGTTTTTCATTCCGCACCTGGGCAGATTGTAGGTTTACAATTGGTCGGAAGAAAAACCGGCTAGCTGCTGTCATCGGAATGAAGATTCATCATCGTGTACTAAAGCAGACGGAGAAAAGCGTACATTTCATTCTCCTTAGAAAAAGAATATCAATCATTCACCCTTTATGATTGCGTATCTCCGGAAGTTCAGAACAGTATAAACGAAACAGGGCGTGTGACAAACGGATAACTGAGATTTTCTCTTTTGAAATTTGTCAGAGAGCAAGTTACTGATTTGAAGAAGGGAGAACACTTGAATGGCGAAAGACGATGTAATTGAAGTGGAAGGTACGATTGTCGAAACACTGCCAAACGCGATGTTCAAAGTTGAACTCGAAAATGGCCATACGGTTTTGGCTCACGTATCTGGTAAAATCCGCATGCACTTCATTCGCATTTTACCTGGAGACAAAGTTACGGTAGAATTATCTCCATATGACTTAACTCGTGGCAGGATTACGTACCGTTACAAATAAAGCACTCCGGAAACTGAAGGAGGTTGGAAACACATGAAAGTGAGACCATCAGTTAAACCAATCTGCGAGAAATGTAAAGTTATTCGCAGAAAAGGAAAAGTAATGGTGATCTGTGAAAATCCAAAGCATAAACAAAAACAAGGATAATTAATAAGGAGGTGCCCAGAGAATGGCTCGTATTGCTGGTGTAGATATCCCACGTGACAAACGTGTTGTTATTTCTTTAACATATGTCTTCGGAATTGGCCGCACAACGGCTCAGCAAGTCTTGAAAGAGGCTGGTGTTTCTGAAGATACTCGTGTGCGTGATCTTACTGAAGAAGAACTTGGTAAAATCCGTGATGTTATTGACAAACTGAAAGTAGAAGGTGACCTTCGCCGTGAAGTTTCTCTTAACATCAAGCGTCTGATCGAAATCGGAAGCTACCGCGGAATCCGCCATCGCAGAGGTTTGCCTGTTCGCGGACAAAACTCTAAAAACAATGCGCGTACTCGTAAAGGTCCGCGTCGTACTGTAGCTAACAAGAAAAAATAAGTAAGGGAGGTACCTAAACAATGGCTGCTGCTCGTAAACAAAACACGCGTAAACGTCGCGTGAAAAAGAATATTGAGTCAGGAATCGCTCATATTCGTTCAACTTTCAACAACACGATCGTTACGATCACTGATACTCATGGTAATGCTCTTTCTTGGTCAAGTGCCGGAGCTCTAGGATTCAGAGGTTCTCGTAAATCTACTCCTTTTGCTGCGCAAATGGCTGCTGAAACAGCTGCTAAAGGTTCAATCGAACACGGACTTAAAACTCTTGAAGTAACTGTTAAAGGACCAGGTTCTGGCCGTGAAGCTGCAATCCGTGCTTTACAAGCTGCCGGACTTGAAGTTACAGCTATCAGAGACGTAACTCCTGTTCCTCATAATGGATGCCGTCCACCAAAACGTCGCCGCGTGTAATTTGTTTGTATAGATTTTGTGTCCCTGTCAATAATGGGTTATGATACAGTTATTTATGAAACGAATGCACCGACTCGTTGCCTGAGCACATACGGGACTAAACAATGGGGAATTTCGGATGGAATCTCATATGATTCTATTCGAGGTTTCGACGTTTTGAAGGAGGGTTTTAAGTAATGATCGAGATTGAAAAACCAAAAATCGAAACGGTTGAAATCAGCGACGATGCCAAATTTGGTAAGTTTGTCGTAGAGCCGCTTGAGCGTGGATATGGTACAACTCTGGGTAACTCCTTACGTCGTATCCTCTTATCCTCACTCCCTGGTGCCGCTGTAACATCGATCCAGATAGATGGTGTACTGCACGAATTCTCGACAATCGAAGGCGTTGTGGAAGATGTTACAACGATAATCTTGCACATTAAAAAGCTTGCATTGAAAATCTACTCTGATGAAGAGAAGACGCTTGAAATTGATGTACAGGGCGAAGGAACTGTCACAGCAGCTGATATTACACACGACAGCGATGTTGAAATCCTTAATCCGGATCTTCATATCGCGACTCTTGGTGAGAATGCGAGTTTCCGAGTTCGCCTTACTGCACAAAGAGGACGTGGGTATACACCTGCTGATTCGAACAAAAGAGACGATCAGCCAATCGGCGTGATTCCGATCGATTCAATCTTTACGCCAGTTTCTCGTTTATCTTATCAGGTAGAAAACACTCGTGTAGGCCAGGTTGCAAACTATGACAAACTTACACTTGATGTTTGGACTGACGGAAGCACTGGACCGAAGGAAGCAATTGCTCTCGGTTCAAAGATTTTAACTGAACACCTTAATATATTCGTCGGTTTAACTGACGAAGCTCAGCATGCTGAAATCATGGTTGAAAAAGAAGAGGATCAAAAAGAAAAAGTTCTTGAAATGACGATTGAGGAACTTGACCTTTCTGTCCGTTCTTACAACTGCTTGAAGCGTGCGGGCATTAACACGGTTCAAGAACTTGCGAACAAGACGGAAGAAGATATGATGAAAGTTCGCAACCTGGGACGCAAATCACTTGAAGAAGTGAAAGCGAAACTAGAAGAACTTGGACTCGGCCTTCGCAAAGACGATTGATCTAGTTTCCATGTGAACTAGGATTTTCGTGTGTTTTTTATTTAGAAACAGCATTCCATTAAAGGAGGGGACATCACATGTCATACAGAAAACTAGGACGTACGAGTTCACAGCGTAAAGCTATGCTTCGTGATCTTACAACAGATTTGATCATCAACGAAAGAATTGAAACAACTGAAACACGTGCGAAAGAACTTCGCTCTGTTGTTGAAAAGATGATCACTCTTGGTAAGCGCGGTGACTTGCATGCTCGTCGTCAAGCAGCTGCATACATTCGCAACGAGGTTGCTAATGAAGAAAATAACCAAGATGCACTTCAAAAATTATTCTCTGACATTGCAACTCGTTACGAGGAGCGCCAAGGCGGATACACACGTATTATGAAGCTTGGTCCTCGCCGTGGTGACGGTGCACCAATGGCAATCATCGAATTGGTTTAATCACATATTTTTGTGTATCTAAAGAAGGGCGGGACAGTTTCTAACTGGATCTATGCCCTTTTTTTAGATATCAGAACTTTTTATCATGAGACAGAAAAGCAGAGCTATAGCTGAGAGGAGGTCAGGCGCCCGTGGATCAAAAACAGCTTATATCCGTAAAAGACATTCTATTCCGCTACCGCAAAGATGCAGAAAGACCGGCGCTGGACGGTGTGAGTCTGGAGGTATACGAAGGAGAATGGCTTGCTATCGTAGGCCACAACGGTTCAGGGAAGTCGACTTTGGCCAGAGCGCTGAACGGGCTGATTTTGCCTGAGGCCGGAGAAATTGAAGTCGGCGGCATCAAGCTGACTGAGGATACCGTGTGGGATGTGAGAAAAAAAATAGGGATGGTCTTTCAGAATCCCGATAACCAATTTGTCGGAACGACTGTTCGCGATGATGTGGCTTTTGGTTTAGAAAACAATGGTGTTCCGCGCGAAGAAATGATTGAGAGAGTAGATTGGGCTGTCACACAAGTCAATATGCAGGATTTTCTTGATCAAGAGCCGCACCATCTCTCCGGAGGTCAAAAACAAAGAGTGGCGATCGCGGGAATTATTGCCGCGCGTCCTGATATTATGATTTTGGATGAAGCGACATCCATGCTTGACCCGATTGGGAGAGAAGAAGTCCTTGATACTGTCAGACGCTTAAAAGATCAGGGCATGGCCACCGTCATTTCGATAACACATGACCTGGAAGAAGCCGCAAGGGCGGACAGGATCATTGTGATGAACGGCGGCAGGAAATATGCAGAGGGCACGCCTGAAGAGATTTTTAAATTAAACGAAGACTTGGTTCGCATCGGTCTTGATTTGCCTTTCTCATTCCAGCTCAGCCTGCTTTTGAAAGAAAGCGGACTGGCGTTAACGAAAAACCATCTGACTCAGGAAGGGCTGGTGAATGAGCTGTGGACATTAAAATCAAAGATGTAGAACACCGCTATCAAATGAAGACACCTTTTGAACGGCTGGCTCTGTATGATATCAATGCCGTGATAAAAGAGGGCAGCTACGTTGCCGTCATCGGGCATACAGGGTCGGGCAAATCGACGCTCCTGCAGCATTTAAACGGGTTGCTGAAACCGACTAAAGGACAGCTTGAACTCGGGAGCACGATTCTGGCAGCCGGTAAAAAGAATAAAGACCTTAAGACTTTGCGAAAAAAAGTCGGAATCGTTTTCCAATTTCCCGAACATCAGCTGTTTGAAGAGACTGTGCTGAAGGACATCGCATTCGGGCCGATGAATTTTGGTGTAAAAAAAGAAGACGCTGAACGGAAAGCAAAAGAAATGCTGGGGCTTGTGGGCCTTCCGGAAGACATTTTGGATCGTTCACCATTTGAGCTCAGCGGCGGCCAGATGCGCAGAGTGGCGATTGCCGGCGTTCTCGCGATGGAGCCGGAAGTGCTGGTTTTGGATGAACCGACGGCCGGTCTTGATCCGAGAGGGCGCCAGGACATTATGGACATGTTCTATGCGCTTCATCAGCGGGGAAACCTGACTACCGTTCTCGTCACCCACAGCATGGAGGACGCCGCCCGCTATGCTGACGAAATGATCGTCATGCACAAAGGAACCATTAAAGCGACGGGGAGTCCGCGTGACTTGTTTGTAAAAGGTGAAGAGATGGCCGAAATGGGACTGGATCTTCCTGAATCGGTGAAGTTTCAGAGACGGCTTGAGAAGGCTCTCGGAGTCAAGTATGAAAAACCCATGCTGACCCTGCAGGATGCCGCCAGTGAAATTAAGGCTTTCTTTCAGGAGGAAAAGGACCAATGATGGACAGCATGATTATCGGAAAGTATGTTCCCGGATCATCGCTTATTCACCGATTGGACCCGCGAACAAAACTTGTCAGCATCTTTCTTTTTGTATGTATCGTTTTTTTGGCAAACAACGTACAGACGTACGCTTTGCTCGGTTTGTTTACATTCGGGGTGATCGCCTTGACTCGCGTGCCGTTCAGCTTTTTGCTGAAGGGGCTTAAGCCGATTATCTGGATTGTGGCGTTTACCTTTTTATTACACATTTTCATGACGCATGAAGGATCTGTCATTTTTCAGCTTGGCTGGTTTAAAGTGTATGAGGGCGGACTTATACAGGGGATTTTTATCTCTCTCCGTTTCGTTTACCTTATCTTTATGACGACGCTGCTGACGCTGACAACAACGCCGATTGAAATAACGGATGGAATGGAGCAGCTCCTGAATCCTTTTAAAAAGGTGAAGCTGCCCGTACACGAACTCGCTTTGATGATGTCGATATCATTGCGATTTATCCCGACATTGATGGAAGAGACAGATAAAATCATGAAGGCGCAAATGGCGAGGGGTGCGGACTTTACAAGCGGCCCGGTGAAAGACAGAATCAAAGCGGTTGTTCCGCTGCTTGTCCCGCTGTTTGTCAGCGCCTTTAAACGCGCGGAAGAGCTCGCGGTCGCCATGGAGGCGAGAGGCTACCAGGGCGGTGAGGGGAGAACGAAATACAGAAAGCTCGTCTGGACCGGAAAGGATACCGGAGCTATTCTGCTCATCATCTTATTAGCCGTGTTATTGTTTTTCTTAAGAAGTTAGAGGTGCTGCTGAATGAGAGTGAAATGTACCATTGCTTATGACGGGCATTTATTTAACGGATATCAGGTTCAGCCTGGAAAACGGACCGTTCAAAGTGAATTGGAAAAAGCGCTGGCTGTCATCCATAAAACGGACGGCAGAGTGCCTGTGTACTCATCCGGCCGCACGGACAGCGACGTTCATGCTGCCGGGCAGGTCATTCATTTTGATACGCCGCTGTCCATCCCGGCTGAGAAATGGCCGTTTGCGCTCAATGCCCTGCTGCCTGATGATATTGCCGTCAAAACAGCAGAGATTGCGGATGATGGGTTCCATGCACGATTTAGCGCGGTCCAAAAGGAATATCGCTACTTTGTATATACGGAGAAACACCCGGACGTATTTAAACGACATTACGCTTACCATTTTGCATATCCGCTTAATGTGCAGAAAATGAGGGAAGCTTCAAGGCACCTCGTCGGGACACATGATTTCACAAGCTTTTGCGCGGCTGATACCGCGGTTCAGGATAAAGTCAGAACGATTTACGAGCTGGATTGGACTGAGACCGGAGACGGCCTGCAGATGCGGATCACCGGAAACGGTTTTCTCTATAATATGGTCAGAATCATTGCCGGAACGTTATTGGATACAGGAGCTGGAAAATTTTCTCCCGATGATGTAAAAGCAATGCTCGAAGCGAAAGATCGCGAAGCCGCGGGGCGCACCGCACCGGGGCACGGGCTGTATTTATGGAGCGTTTGCTATGACAACTAAACCAGGTGTAACATTTTCTTGACAGAGTCTGCATAAAGTTATAAGATATCATATGGTATGTATTTCAACCCCACGATAAGCCCCGGAACTTATTGTGTTGTGAAATAGAACGTAATCGAAGATTATTGAAAATGACAGATCATTTAGGAGGGAAATTCAATGCGTACAACACCTATGGCTAACGCAAGTACTATTGAACGCAAGTGGTTAGTTGTTGATGCTGCTGGTAAGACTTTAGGACGTCTTTCTACAGAAGTTGCATCTATCCTTCGCGGGAAACACAAACCGACTTACACACCGCACGTTGATACTGGAGATCATGTGATCATCATCAACGCTGAAAAAATCGAGTTAACTGGTAAAAAGTTAACTGACAAAATCTACTACCGTCACACTCAACATCCAGGCGGATTAAAATCAAGAACTGCTCTTGAAATGCGTACAAACTACCCTGAGAAAATGCTTGAGCTTGCTATCAAAGGCATGCTTCCAAAAGGTTCTCTAGGTCGTCAAATGTTCAAGAAATTGAACGTATACCGTGGTTCTGAGCATCCACATGAAGCACAAAAACCTGAAGTCTACGAACTTCGCGGTTAATTAAAAAGGAGGTTACCAATTTGGCACAGGTTCAATATTACGGTACTGGCCGTCGTAAAAGTTCTGTAGCGCGTGTGCGCTTAGTTCCAGGTGAAGGTCGTATCGTCGTTAATAATCGTGAAATCAGCGAGCACATTCCATCTCCAGCTCTAATCGAAGATATCAAACAACCATTAACTTTAACTGAAACAGCTGGTACTTATGATGTTTTAGTAAACGTACATGGAGGCGGCTTATCTGGTCAAGCTGGAGCAATCCGTCATGGTATCGCTCGTGCTTTGCTTGAAGCAGATCCAGAATACCGTGCAACACTTAAACGTGCTGGTCTTCTGACTCGTGACGCTCGTATGAAAGAACGTAAAAAATACGGTCTTAAAGGCGCTCGTCGTGCACCTCAGTTCTCAAAACGTTAATCGTTTTGGATGGCAAAAACCACAACTTCTTGGTTGTGGTTTTTTTGTATTTTTTTCTCATATTCAAGAGGTTATCCGATGTTTTTCTAGAATTGTTTGTTATACTCTATTCATTACCAATAAGGAGCGCAGTTATAATGAATAAGTTAGTCATACATAACAGCAAGGCATGGGATAAAAAAGTCGAAACAGGCAATGAATGGACGGTTGCGGTTGATTCTCATACGATTGGTGAAGCGAAAAAAGGCAATTGGAGCATCAGAATGACCCCCGGAAAAGATGTGCCGGCGGATTGGTTTCCGCCCATAGACGGTCTGAAGGTTCTTTGTCTCGCTTCAGGAGGAGGACAGCAAGGGCCGGTCCTTGCTGCTGCAGGAGCGGACGTGACCATCTTTGACAATTCGGAAAAACAGCTTGCGCAAGACAGAATGGTTGCCGAGCGGGACGATCTTACGCTTCGGACTGTCAAAGGCAGCATGAATGATCTGAGCTGTTTTGATGATGAGTCATTTGATTTTATCGTGCACCCGGTATCGAATTGCTTTGTTGATACGGTTCTTCCGGTATGGAAAGAAGCTCATCGCGTATTGAAAAAAGGCGGGTCTTTAGTCTCCGGTTTTGTAAATCCCGTCGTGTTCTTATTTGATATGGATTTAGAGCAGGAAGGCGTACTAAAAGTAAAGTATTCCATTCCGTTTTCGGATGAAAAAGATCTGAGTAAGAAAAAGGTAAAGGAACTTATTGATAAT
Source organism: Bacillus sp. JHAA (assembly GCF_036961585.1). Classification (NCBI taxonomy): domain Bacteria; kingdom Bacillati; phylum Bacillota; class Bacilli; order Caryophanales; family Bacillaceae; genus Bacillus; species Bacillus sp. JHAA. Next base: position 54,247 of record NZ_JBAMDE010000011.1, read on the forward strand.
CATGAAGCGCTTGAATTCGGCCATACGCTGGAGGATCAAATTAAAGGTCAGATTGACGCAGGCTTCATGGTTGCCGGTTTTTACGAGGACAAAGGCGGCCTCGTGCTGGATGAATACATTAATACATACTCCGTAACAAGAAGCATTAAAATATAAAAACGGCATCCCGTCAGAGGTGCTGTTTTTTTGCGGCTTTTTCCTGCGGACGGCTGATCACATTAGCCGAAACCGGTTCTACTCCAATTTCTCTGGCCCAAACCGACAGTTGTCCCATATGGTGAATCTCATGCGCAAGGATGTGGCGGAGAATATCTTCTTTAGGAAAGGTTTGGTCCATCCAGCCCGGCTTAACAAGATCCGGTCCTTTGAGGGAGACCGCATGAATGACATCCTCCCGATACTGTTCAGACAGTTTTCTGAGATCCTGAATGCTCGTATAGTCAGACTCAGCAGGTAAAACATCATCTTTACCTAAAATGGCACGAGCCCAGCTGATCTCGACATCAATGATATGAAATAAAGTCCGCAAGATGCTCTTCATTCCGCCCGTCCGGGTTTTCGTCAGTTCCTCCCGGCTCAGCTTTTCACATATCATAAACCACTCGTCACGCACCGTCCAATTGTATTGAAACAGCTTTTTCATCACGTCACCTCAGTTCTTTCTTCTTCCAGTTAACATAAAACTCCTTCATTTGGGAGGATTTCCACTATCAACAAAGCATGCTTTTTCCCTTTTCCTTTCAAAATAACAGTAAAAAGGAGCGTGGCTGGCAATGGCAGAAGTATTATCTTTTTCAGACGTGAAACGGCAGAAGGATTTTGAGCTTGAGAAGAGTTTACTAAAGGAGCTGTCACTGACGCAGATCATTCAGTCCGTAAAAGCATGTCTTACCCCTTTGTTTCCCTTTCTTCAAGACGAAAACGGCATTCTGAGTGAAGGATGCATAGATTTTGCAATTGAAGCGTATTTATTAGGCGGCCGGTTCGGCGTCTTTGGCTATTATGGTGAGTCTTTGCAGAGGGCAAACGCCCGTTCGGCTGAAGAAGAGGAAGAACTGACGGTCGATTTTTTTGAATATCTTTGCAATTGGACGCATGAGCAATATTCTTCCGTTAAACAAAAAGAAATCTATGAAGCGTCCTGCCGGTTTATCAACAGCTGGTGGACGGAAGGATTTCTGCAAAGAGAAAAACAATGTAAGCTCCGCATGAGGTAATCATAATTTCTTCCCTTGTCCCATACTTATTAATAACGGGGACAAGCGGGAGGGAAAGGTATGACAAAAAAGCTGAAATGGCTCGGTTTTTTACTTGGCTTTATCATATTATTGTGTTTATTCCGGTTTCAATTCCATAATGATGATTCCTGGCGGCCGTGGAGTCTGCCGCTGAGCGGGAAAATCATCTATCTCGATCCGGGACACGGCGGGCCGGACGGAGGCGCCACGGGAGGCAGTCACCTTGAAAAGGACATTACTCTCGAAGTGGCCTCCAGGGTAAGAGACTATTTGCAGGAGCAGGGAGCTTTGGTCATTATGACGCGGGAGACGGATACTGATTTAGCTCCTGAAGGGACAAAAGGCTACAGCAGACGCAAAGCGGAAGATCTGAGAAAGCGCGTGGAAATCATCAACCGTTCAGAGGCGGAGCTTTATATCAGCATTCATCTGAACGCCATACCGTCACCGAGATGGAGCGGCGCCCAAAGCTTCTACTATGGAAAATACGAAGAAAATGAAAAAGTGGCAAAATATATACAGGACGAATTGAGAATCAATTTGGAGAATACAACGAGAAAGGCGAAACGGATACACGGCATTTACTTAATGCAGAATGTAACCAAACCGGGCGCGCTGGTGGAAATCGGTTTTCTGTCCAATCCCGCGGAAGCGAAAAGGCTCGGCCAGCCCAAATATCAGGACAAAATCGCTTCTTCCGTGTATAAGGGCGTATTGAGATACTTCACAGAGAAAGGAGACCCTCCCGAGTAAGGAGGGTTTTTCGCCGATTCTATGTTTAATATATGGTATAATACCATTTGTAAACGAATACACAAAGGGTGAGGGTTCGATGATAAGAGAAGATGAAGTAAGAAATATAGTCGGAAACATGCGCGAACCTTTTCTTCATAGACCGCTGGGAGAATTGGATGCCATTAAAGAAGTAAAGATCAAGCCGGAAAAACGGCATGTCAGTGTGAAAATTGCATTGGCAAAAACGGGGACGGCTGAACAGATGGGTATTCAGCAGGAAATCGTATCCGTTCTGAAAGAAGCGGGTGCGGAAACTGTGGGACTGCGGTTTGAAGAGCTGCCGGAAGAAACATTGGCGAAATTCAGCCGGCCGGCTGCTGAAAGCGAAACCCTGCTGAATAGGAAACATCCGCCGGTCTTTCTTGCGGTGGCAAGCGGAAAAGGCGGTGTCGGCAAATCAACGGTTTCCGTCAACCTGGCCATTTCTCTTGCGCGGCTCGGAAAAAAAGTCGGCTTGATCGACGCGGATATATACGGATTCAGCGTGCCGGACATGATGGGTATTACAGTTCGCCCGACAGTAGAAGGAGAAAAACTGCTTCCTGTCGAAAGATTTGGAGTAAAGGTTATGTCGATGGGCTTTTTCGTCGAAGAAAACGCTCCGGTTGTGTGGAGAGGGCCGATGCTGGGCAAGATGCTGAATAACTTCTTCCATGAAGTTGACTGGGGAGAGGTTGACTATATCGTTCTTGATCTGCCGCCCGGCACGGGTGATGTGGCGCTCGATGTACACACGATGCTTCCGAGCTGCAAAGAGATTATCGTATCAACGCCGCACCCTACAGCCGCATTTGTAGCGGCGAGAGCGGGTTCTATGGCGATTAAGACCGATCATGAAGTTGTAGGGGTCATTGAAAATATGGCTTACTATGAAAGTGCAAAAACCGGCGAGAGAGAATATGTGTTCGGTCAAGGCGGGGGAGATAAGCTTGCGGAGGAATTGCAAGTGCCGCTGCTTGGCAGAATTCCTTTAAAACAGCCTGATTGGGACAAGGATCAGTTTGCGCCTTCTGTCTATGACAGAAGTCATCCGATCGGGGAAATTTATATGGGGATCGCCCAGAAAGTCATTGAAAAAACAGCTGAATAAAAAAGGGGCCGGGATCAACACGGCCCGGCCTTTTATTGGCTTTCTTTTTCAGAGCTTGAAGCTGCTTTTTTCAATTCATCCTCGAATTGCTTTTTGAAAAGCGGGCTGGAAAGTGTCTCTGTAATTACATCCTCTAAGTAACTGCGGAACTTTTGGCTTTTCACCAGCTCATAGTATTTTTTATCCATCCCGGGGTCCTGCATGATCTGCATAAAACTTTTCTGATAATCAGGGTCTTTCATCAGTTTTTTTATGATTTTTTCATGCTCGGGCTGAAGAGTTTTTGCAAAGCTCTCGGCGAATTTTGAGTCTTCAAAGATGGTTTTCCAGAACTCCGCCCCTTTTTTAGAGGTGAGGGTTTTCTCTATTGTGCCTTTAATGGCATTTTGATCAATCACCAATGCCTCATTCATCGCATCATCATTTAATATTTCCTTAATTGCCTTTTTTCCATCATCGGTCTTTAATATATCAACAACCATTTTTTTAGTCTGGTCATAATCCATATCCGCTGCTTGGTCTTTTGGAGCACAAGCTGTTACAGATAATAAAACAAAACAGCTTATCAATAGCGTTTTGGCTTTTGACATGCATAAGCTCCTTCCTTACTTGTACTTATTTTTAATATGATTCATCGGAATGGATTTATACATAACAAAATATCGCTGAACGCGATTGTCAGGGGGATGAATAAGAGATGAAAAGCCGCGGGCTTGTTCGATTTTTCTTTTCGATTTTAGCTGTGGGCGCTCTTATTACAAGCGTCGTGGGATTTGCTCTGAAGTGGGGGGAGTACAAGGGGTTCTTTCTGAATTTTGAGGCCGGTCAGATTTTCTCCGTTCTGATCTGGTTTATCGGGGTAGGCATGATTTTCAGTGTGATCAGCCAGATGGGATTCTTCGTTTTTCTGACGGTGCACCGGTTTGCCCTTGAAATTCTCAGATCAAGCTCGCTTTGGAATCTGCTTCAGCTGTTTATCATTCTGTTTGTCGCTTTTGATTTAATGTACGTCAGATTTTTGTTTTTCGGAGAGCGGGATGACTCGATTGCAGGGTTTGTCTGGCTGCCGCTGGCTCTGCTTGCCGTCGGCCTGTTGACGGCATATATAAAACAAAAGCAGTCCTCAAAAAATACGTTCGTTTCATCATTATTTTTAATGGTCGTTATTACAGCGCTTGAATGGGTTCCTGCGCTACGAGTGAATAATGAGGACTGGCTTTATTTGATGCTGATTCCGCTGATGGGCTGCAATGCGTTTCAGCTGTTAATGCTGCCGAAGTTTGCCCAGAGGTAGTTATTTCACTTCTGATGACTTGACGTCAGTATTTGCGATCAGGTCGCCGACGGTCACGTTTTTCAGTCCTTTTTGCTTTAAATTGTGAATAATGGCGGGGAGCGCTTCTTCAGTCTGTGTTGCTGAATCAGAGGCGTGCAGCAGGACAATGTCGCCGCCTTTTATATGACTGTTTACATTTTCAATGATTTTATCAGGACCGGGATTTGTCCAATCCTGCGAGTTAACGCTGTAATGAACCACTGAATAGTGGTACTGCTGTGCAATGGTAAGAACCTTTTTATTAAATTGTCCGGTCGGCGGGCGGAGTAAATGAACATTCTTCACACCCAGCTTTTTAAATGCGGTCTGGGCCCGGAGGATATCTTTTTTTATTTCATTGTCCTCTAGGTTGGTATAATTCTTATACGCATATCCCATGCTGCCGATTTGATGTCCGTCTTTTACCATACGTTCAACTGTGTCCGGGTGCCGTTCCGCCCAAGAAGCTGACAGAAAAAAAGTGGCGTTTTTAATACCGTTTGCTTTTAGCGCGTTCAGAATAGGAACCGCCTTTTCGTCGCCCCAGCTGATATCGAATGTTAATGCGACTTCGCCCGCTTTCGTCTCCCCTTTTGAAATAGCCTTCGGGCCGCTATCAGTTAAAAATACAGGAAGGGGGACGGCTCTCTGTATATAAAAAAAGCTGGCTGCTGCAAATGCGGCAATGATAATAATAAGCAGCTGTTTTATCCTTCTGATGTGCCACACGTAGAAGTGATTCACTGATGACGCCTCCTTATCTTGTCCATGCTTGATTACATCGTATGCCGCGGCGGAGATGAATATAACGAAATACGTTTAAAAAAAAACGAAAAAAACACTTGCTAAATTCATCGAATGCATGGTATATTATTAAACGTCGCTGATGAACAGCAGACAACAACA
>NZ_JBAMDE010000012.1:0-54893 GCF_036961585.1 Bacillus sp. JHAA
TTGAATAAAAACAAAACAAACACCGAAATACGGAAACGCCCATATACTAATTGCAAACTTCAAAAAGGTCCAAATTGTGTATACAATCAACAGCTTAAGGGAAGGCTATTCATACGGAGGTGGGCAAAATGAATGAAACGTCCAGCCATGAAGAAACATGTATTGTGTGTGAAACCAAAAAAAGCAGGGGAATCCATATTTATACGAAATTTATATGTTTAGAGTGTGAGAAGAAAGTAGTTTCCACTCCGACCTCTGATCCAAATTATGAATTTTTCGTTCGTAAACTGAAAAGCCTTCATACACCGACGTTATATTCTTAACCCTGAAAAGGGTCTTTTTTTTGCCTGAAATCAGAGGAGTTTTTACACTTTTTATAAAAGAACTGATACGATAAGAAGAGGAACTTGTTTAGACATGGAATGTAATAGATAATACTGATAAAAGTGAATAAATAGGAGTCGATCAAGTATGAAACCGTTTATTCAATATATGAAATGGACGCTTTGCGGCAGCACAGTTTTTGTATTAGCGGGGATAACCTTCTTTACGATAGGGCATCAGCCTTTTTTGTATTCGTTTTTATACGGGGCAGCCAGCGGAGCCGCAGCCAGTGCGGCCGGACTATGGAATGCGAAGCGTCTCTTTTTAAAAAAACACCGGCTGACAAGAAAAGAATATGCTTATATCAAGGAAAATCTTGAGGAAGCAAAGGGTAAAATCATCCGATTACGCAGGGCGCTTTTTCGCTCTAAAAGTATACAAATGCTGAAGCAGAATGCAGAGATACTGCGGATAACCCGACGAATATATCTGCTCACAAAGCAGGAGCCGAAGCGTTTTTATCAGGCAGAGCGTTTCTATTATCAAACGCTTGATTCTGTTGCGGAACTGACGGAAAAGTATGCTCTGCTCTCCTCACAGCCGCGAAAAAATAAAGATTTATCAATGTCCTTGAGTGAGACGAGGATGACTCTGGCAGAGCTCTCCAGAAGGCTGGAAGAGGATCTTCATGAACTGATGAAGGAGGACATCGACGACCTGCACTTTGAATTAGATATGGCAAAGCATTCACTGAGAAAATAAGAAAGGAAGAAGGAAATGGCCAAAGACCGTTCCGACGACAGCATGGGCGCCCAAAATGACCAGACCCCTCTAAAGCATGCAGATACGCTGCCGGAAGAAAAAAGAGAGGCGGCACTTCAGCTCGCTGAAAAACTGGACCCTGAGAACATGCAAAGCATTGTTCTGTTTGGTTCACAGGCGCAGGCGAATCTTCTGGAATTTTCCCATACGATGATAGAGCACGTGCAAAGAAAAGATGCAGGAGAGATGGGACAAATATTGGCTGATCTGATGATGAAGCTTGACCAGGTAAACCCTGATGATCTGCAGATGAAGAACAAAGGGTTTTTCGCCCGGCTGTTTAAAAGGGTATCCGGTTCTGTGCAGGAAGTGCTTTCGAAATATCAAAAGACAAGTGTGCAGATTGACCGTATCAGCAGAAGGCTGGAACATTCTAAAAATGTGCTGTTGAGTGACAATAAATTGTTAGATCAGCTGTACGCCCAAAATAAACAATACTTTTCTGATTTAACTATGTATATAGCAGCGGGGGAATTAAAATTAGATGAGCTGAAAACAAAGATGATACCCGAAGCGGCAAGAAAAGCCGAATTACAAGAACACAATCAAATGGCCGCGCAGGAAGTGAATGATCTTCGCCAGTTTGCCAACCGTCTGGATAAGAGGGTGCATGATCTGCTGCTGAGCAGGCAGATTACGCTTCAGAGTGCGCCGCAAATCCGCCTGATTCAAAACACGAATCAGGCACTGGCAGAGAAAATTCAGTCCTCCATTGTTACGGCTATTCCTTTATGGAAGAATCAAGTCGCCATCGCGCTGACGCTTATGAGGCAGCGGAGTGCGGCAGATGTGCAGCAGAAGGCGGCGGATACGACAAATCAATTGCTGCTGAAAAACGCTGAACTTCTGAAAACAAGTACAGTCGAGACCGCGAAAGCCAATGAGCGCGGACTTGTTGAGGCAGAAACCCTCAAAAAAGTGCAGGAAAGCTTAGTCAGCACACTTGAAGAAATCATGTCTATTCAAGAAGAAGGCAGGATGAAACGCAGGCTTGCCGAGAAGGAGCTTGTTATCATGGAAGGCGATTTAAAAAAGAAGCTGCTTGATATGAGGTCCGGCCGGGATAACGGCTAGATGGCAAAAAGTCTTAGCTTTAAGTTGGCTCGCAGGCACGATATAATAAGAAAGACAGGCAAAGGATTTGTTTAAAAATGGACACACCTTTATATACAGCGCTGATGAAGCATGCGCACCGAAATACGTATTCTTTTCATGTTCCGGGACATCACAATGGAGATGTCTTTTTTGATGAAGCCAAATCTGTATATCAATCTCTTTTATCTATTGATATGACTGAGATCACGGGTCTTGATGACTTGCATCACCCGACGGGGGTCATTAAGGAAGCGCAGGATTTGGTGAGCAGATTTTACGGCTCTCAGGAAAGTTTCTTTCTCGTCAATGGAACGACCGCCGGCAATCTGGCGATGATTTTAGCTGTTTGTGAACCGGGTGAACCCATTCTGATCCAGCGTAATTGTCACAAGTCTGTTTTCCATGCGGCGGCATTGGCCGGAGCCAAGCCGGTTTATTTGGCGCCGGAAATCGATGAAAACATGCATGTGCCGGCACATGTATCCCTTTCAGTCATCGAAAAAGCGCTGGCGTCATATCCGAAGGCGAAAGGACTTGTTCTGACCAATCCGACTTACTACGGACACGCCGCCGATTTGACCGCGGCAGTTAACAAAGCCCATTCATACGGCGTTCCTGTACTGGTGGATGAGGCTCATGGGGCTCACTTTGTGTTAGGCCAGCCTTTCCCGCCTTCATCATTGGCTATGGGGGCAGACGCCGTTGTTCAATCGGCTCACAAAACACTTCCAGCTATGACGATGGGGTCTTACTTTCATTTGAACAGCACCAGAATTGACAGAGATCGATTAACTTATTATGTAAGCAGTTTGCAAAGCAGCAGCCCGTCATACCCGATTATGGCATCTTTAGATACGGCGCGCGCTTATGTGCAGGATATTGCTGAAAAAGGGACACTTCCCGTTCATATGGAGCGCATTGAGAAAATCAAACGAAAGTTCGCATCAATTTCTTCTATTGAAATAATCGAGCCTTCCGGATATGGGCTGCGGGCGGACCCGTTAAAATTAATTCTTCGGTCAAAGCTCGGACATTCCGGCTATTCATTACAACGGATTTTGGAGAGTGAAGGCATTGTTGCCGAGCTGGCTGACGAGTACCAAGTATTGCTCGTACTGCCGATAGGCGGCCGGCGGATGATAGAACAGGCAACCGTAAGAAACATACAGCAGAAACTGGAGGATACACCGCCCGATAAATTGCCGGATGCCGTGAATTGGACATTTCCGTCCATTTCGACACTTGAATATCCGCAAAATGAGATGCGGAAGTTTACAAAAGAGCCTGCAGATATAAATAAGGCGGCCGGGCGCTTGCATGCGGGCAACATTATTCCTTATCCGCCGGGAATTCCGCTGATCATGGACGGAGAACGGATAACAGAAGAGATCGTACAAAAGCTTTCCCGTTTAATCGGCATGGACGCGCATATTCAAGGCTTGTTAAACGGGGAACAATTACTTGTCTATATAGAAGAGGAGAAATCATGAGCGGTTTATTTATAACATTTGAAGGTCCTGAAGGTGCAGGGAAAACGACTGTGCTTCAGGAAATGAAAGAGATTCTGTCGGCAGAGGGGCTCCCGGTGACAGCGACAAGAGAACCGGGCGGCATCGACATTGCGGAACAGATCAGAGAAGTGATCTTAAATAAAAACAATACACTGATGGATGCAAAAACGGAGGCGCTGCTTTACGCTGCGGCGAGAAGACAGCATTTAGTCGAAAAGGTGCAGCCTGCATTGAAAGAAGGCCGCATTGTGCTGTGCGATCGTTTCATCGACAGTTCGCTGGCTTACCAAGGCTATGCGAGAGGGCTCGGCATTGATGAAGTCCTTTCTATTAACCAGTTTGCAATCGGCGATACGATGCCTGATGTCACCATCTATTTTTCTATTGAGCCGGAAGAAGGGTTGAAACGGATTACGTCGAATGATTCAAGAGAGAAGAATCGTCTCGATCTTGAGGCCCTGCACTTTCACACGAAAGTACGGGAAGGATACCAAAAGGTAATGCAGCGTTTTCCGGAAAGATTCCATACAATCGACGCATCGAAAAAGAAGGAACTCGTCATTCAGGACGCACTTCAAGTGATAAATGAAGCATTGAAAAAAATTCAGTTGTGACCTGTTTCTCATAAGTTGCTATAATGAATGTAACGATAATGTTCTTTCCAACCTAAAGGGGGCCTAGAGAATGAAACTAATAGTGGCAGTGGTGCAGGATCAGGACAGCAACAGGCTTTTGAAAGTATTAACCGACCACAACTTCAGGGTGACGAAGCTTGCGACAACAGGCGGATTCCTTAAATCAGGCAATACGACGTTTATGATCGGGGTGGAAGATATCCGTGTCGATAAAGCGCTCAGCCTCATTAAAGAGAATGGCTGTAAACGTGATCAGATGATTGCCCCGGTATCCCCGATGGGCGGGAATGCGGATTCCTACGTTCCATATCCCGTCGAAGTGGAAGTCGGCGGAGCGACGGTCTTTGTCCTCCCGGTCGATGAATTTCATCAATTTTAAGGATTTGACGACGTGAAAATAAATTCTGACTTACGTACATTTATTGAGAAAAAGCAGCAGCCTGCTTATAAAGCGGCAGAGCTTTCCGGAACATTTAAAAGTTCAATGGACAGCCAAAGCAGCAAGCTGAAATTTGATCAGCTGAGCAGGTTCTTAACGGATATAGAAACGTTCGGGAAAAGGCTGACGAAGTCGAGAAACTTCAAAGACTTAGCGAAATTCAAAGGATTGGTAAAACGTTTTGTAAAAGAGGCCGTAGACAGCGGATTATCGCATGAGACGGAGAAAAGCTTTGACCTGTACGGCAGCAGCCGGACTCTGGGGCTTGTGAAAGAAATAGATGAAAAACTGCTTCAGCTGACGGAAGAAATGTTAGATCAGGAAAAACCGGCAATTGATTTGCTGGATCGAATCGGAGAAATAAAAGGTTTATTGATTAACCTTTACACATAGAGAGTGATACAATGGCAATATCATGGAAGGAAATGACCGGGCAGCAGCCCAGAGTGATGCGGCTTTTGCATAACAGCATTGAAAAGAAAAGGCTTTCTCACGCATATCTGTTTGAAGGCAAAAAAGGAACGGGCAAATTGGATGCCGCACTGCTTCTCGCAAAAAGCTTTTTTTGCCTTGAAGACGGGACTGAGCCTTGCGGGGAGTGCCGGAACTGTAAGCGTATTGAATCCGGAAACCATCCCGACCTGCATGTGGTTCAGCCCGACGGATTATCCATTAAAAAGGCTCAGATCCAATCGCTTCAGGAAGAGTTTTCTAAAACAGGACTGGAATCGCATAAAAAGCTGTACATTATATCCCATGCGGATCAAATGACGACAAATGCAGCAAACAGTCTGCTGAAGTTTTTAGAGGAGCCGAGTCAAGACACCATCGCAATTCTTATTACTGAGCAGCTCCACCGAATACTGGATACCATCGTTTCGAGATGTCAGGTTCTTCCGTTCCAGCCGCTTCAGCCGAAAGCCATAGAAGAAAGACTGATTGAACAGGAAGTGAGCCCTCACATGGCCCGGCTCTTAGCAAATATGACAAATAATATTGCGGAAGCAGTCGAATTAAGTCGAAATGATGAGTTTGCAGAGTCCAGAGCGAAAGTGATAAAATTGTATGAAGTCTTACATCAGCGGAAAGGACATGCCTTTTTCTTCATTCAGGATCAGTGGGTGCCCTTTTTCAAAGAAAAAACCCATCAAGAAATGGGTCTTGATATGCTCTTATTGATATACCGTGATGTATTATCCATCCAAATTGGAAATGAAGATAAACTGATTTATCAAGACTTATTCCAATCAATAAAACAGCATGCGCTGCAATTTACACAACAAAGCGTTACGAACCAAATTCTCGCTGTTTTAGAAGCAAAAAAACGGCTTCATTCCAATGTGAATGTGCAGGGATTAATGGAGCACTTGGTGTTAACGTTGCAGGAGGGATAAGCTTGTACAACGTAATAGGCGTCCGCTTTAAAAAAGCGGGGAAAATTTATTATTTTGATCCGAACGGATTTGATATAGAACAAGACAGCTGCGTCATTGTTGAAACCGTAAGAGGTGTCGAATACGGGCAGGTTGTCATCGCAAATAAACAAGTGGACGAGCATGATGTTGTGCTTCCGCTTCGAAAGGTCATACGCGTTGCTGATGAACGCGATCTTCTCATTGTAGAAGAAAACAAACAGGAGGCCCTGTCCGCTTTTGAAGTCTGTCAGAAAAAAGTGGCTGACCACGGCTTAGATATGAAGCTGGTTGATGTTGAGTTTACATTTGACCGCAATAAAGTCATTTTTTACTTTACAGCAGACGGACGGGTTGATTTCAGGGAATTGGTCAAAGACTTGGCTTCTATCTTTAAAACGAGAATCGAATTGCGCCAAATCGGGGTGAGGGACGAGGCGAAAATGCTCGGCGGTATCGGACCATGCGGAAGAATGCTTTGCTGCTCCACGTTCCTCGGTGATTTTGAACCGGTGTCCATCAAAATGGCGAAGGATCAAAATTTATCGTTGAACCCAACGAAGATTTCCGGTCTGTGCGGCCGTTTGATGTGCTGTTTGAAGTACGAAAATGATGAGTATGAGACGGCAAAAGAACAGCTGCCGGATTTAGGCGAAATGATTACGACGGCAAACGGCCCCGCAAAGGTTGTCGGTCTTAATATTCTGGAACGGGTGCTTCAGGTGGAACTGAAGAATCGTGAAAAAGTGATAGAATATACTTGGGAAGAGCTCTTGGAAGAGGGCGTCGTATCCGCACAAACCACAGATTAACGAGGTGTGGAACCTTGGATAAAAAAGAGTTATTTGATACTGTCATAAACCTGGAGGAACAAATCGGTTCGCTGTACCGTCAGCTGGGTGACTTAAAGCAGCATATCGGCGAAATGATTGAAGAGAATCACCATCTTCAGCTTGAAAATAAGCATTTGCGTAAGCGGCTTGATGACACGACAGAGCAAATTGAAAAATTCAAAGCCGATCAGAAAGAAACAAAAACACAGAAGGCAGAGCAGAGTGATATAGGAGAAGGGTACGACAATCTGGCCCGGCTGTATCAAGAAGGCTTTCATATTTGCAACGTCCATTATGGGAGCGTCCGCAAGGGAGATTGCCTTTTTTGTCTGTCCTTCTTAAATAAAAAATAAGGAAAAGGCTTCCGCTGATGTCGGAAGCCTTTTTCAAAGAGTGCCGAAAGGAATAAGATTATGGTTTCATTACGTGATGATGAAAGATTGGATTACTTATTAGCAGAGGATATGAAAATAGTACAGAGTCCGACGGTTTTCGCTTTTTCATTAGATGCCGTGCTGCTGTCTAAGTTTGCATACGTTCCGATTCAAAAGGGAAACATCGTTGATTTATGCACGGGGAACGGCATTGTGCCGCTTTTGCTCAGCACAAGGTCAAAAGCCGATATCACCGGGGTTGAAATTCAGGAACGCTTGTATGATATGGCGCTCCGAAGCGTGGAATACAACGGGCTGGGCGGTCAGATCAGTCTCATTCATGATGATCTGAAAAATATGCCGGAAAGACTCGGACATAATAAATATGATGTTGTCACCTGCAATCCGCCTTATTTTAAAACACCGAAAGAGGCGGAGCAGAACCTGAACGAGCATCTCAGAATCGCAAGGCACGAAATCCTTTGCACGCTTGAAGATGTGATTTCCGTCAGCAGCAAACTGCTGAAGCAAGGCGGAAAAGCGGCTATCGTTCATCGGCCGGGGAGGCTTTTGGAAATCTTTGAATTAATGAAAGCGTACCGAATAGAACCGAAACGGGTTCAGTTTATTTATCCGAAACAAGGTAAAGAAGCGAATACCATTTTGGTTGAAGGAATTAAAGGCGGCCGCCCTGATCTCAAAATTCTTCCCCCGCTGTTCGTATACAATGAACAAAATGAATATACGAAAGAGATCCGCACGATTTTATATGGAGACAAATAGTCATTTCTTTTATGTGCTGCTGTGCAATGACAACAGTCTGTATGCCGGTTATACAAATGATCTGCAAAAACGGCTGAAAACCCACAATGAGGGAAAGGGCGCGAAGTACACAAGGGCGAGAAGGCCGGTTTCGTTATGTCATGCGGAATCATTTGAAACAAAACGGGAAGCGATGCAGGCGGAATACCGTTTTAAGCAGCTGACCCGAAAGAAAAAAGAGCAATATATAGAAGAAAAACGACGCAGCAAGGAGGCTGTATATGTTAAGACGCCAGATGAGTTTTAATGGAAAATCAGAAATGGGAACTCTGTACCTTGTTCCTACACCGATCGGCAATTTGGAGGACATGACCTTTCGTGCAGTAGAGACGCTGAAATCGGCCGATGTCATAGCTGCCGAAGATACGAGACAGACGAAAAAGCTGTGCCATGTTTATGATATAGAAACATCTCTCATCAGCTATCATGAACATAATAAAGAAAGCAGCGGCCATAAAATCATTGAATGGCTGAAAAGCGGAAAGAATGTGGCATTGGTCAGTGATGCCGGCATGCCGACAATTTCCGACCCGGGGGCTGAGATTGTGAGAGATTTCACCCAAATCGGCGGATATGTCGTTCCGCTTCCGGGTGCAAATGCGGCATTAACCGCGCTGACCGCATCAGGCATCACCCCGCAGCCATTTTTCTTCTACGGATTTTTAAACAGACAGAAAAAAGAAAAGAAGAAAGAACTCGAAATCCTGAAAAAACGGCAGGAAACGATGATATTTTACGAAGCGCCGCACAGATTAAAAGAAACATTAACAGCAATGCATGACGTTTTGGGTAATCGAACCATCGCCGTCACGAGAGAATTAACGAAAAAGTACGAGGAATTCATCAGAGGAACCATCGCCGAGGTGATGGAATGGGCAAATGAAGATCAAATCCGCGGTGAGTTCTGTCTCGTTGTCGAAGGAAATCAAACCGCTGAACCGGAGGAAGAGGAAAAGCCTTGGTGGACGGAGCTTTCTGAGAACGAGCATGTGGAGCATTACATAAACGAAGGAGCATCTTCCAAACAGGCCATAAAACAAACAGCGGTAGATCGGGGCGTTCCGAAACGCGAGATTTATGACGCTTATCACATTCAATCATAAAAAAAACCGTTCTTGTATCGTAACAAGAACGGTTTTTGTATGAAATAGCTTATTTTTGGTTTTGAAGCTGGTTTTGAATTTCAGAGATAATTTGCTCAGCGCCTTCTTTGCTGAGTACCAATTTGCCGCCGGCAAGTTTAAGGTTATCATCAGAAACTTCACCAGTTACTTGGCAAGTCATGTTTGGTTTATATTTTTTAAGGATGATTTTTTCATCATCAACATAAATTTCAAGAGCGTCTTTTTCTGCGATGCCCAGTGTACGGCGAAGTTCGATAGGGATAACGACGCGTCCAAGTTCATCAACTTTACGTACGATACCAGTAGATTTCATTAACAGTCTCCTCCCGAGAGATAATTATTTTGTAGTTTATATTTTTCTTCGTCATTATTCGACAAAATTCCTTACATTCCTAGCATAACAAGGTTTCCAATAATCGTCAATCTTTTTGTTTACTATTGATTGTAAGAATTAGTTCTTATAGTAAGTAAAGCCTTGGAAATCCTGAAATAACAGGCTTTTTGACTGCTTTTTCGAACCTATTATCCTACTGAAAATCCTTTTAAATCAAGACTTTCGAACCAAGATGTTTTATATTAGTAGATTATATACGACAAATTTCGACATGTTAAGACTTTTTTTAATTTCAATAAAAATTTTTAATTTTATTTACTCTTTTACGCGCAGTACGTATATATCCTTGATCTTAAAGGCTAAGATGGTATCATAGATAGAGGACAAATATCAATATTGTATATCAAATAAAACCGCTCTCGTCCTTTGGGCGTGAGCTTTTCGACATTCTGAATGGGAGGTTGCAACATGCCGCAAGACAATAATACTTTTTATATTACGACCCCGATATATTATCCGAGCGGAAAATTACATATCGGCCATGCTTATACTACCGTGGCCGGCGATGCGATGGCGCGTTACAAAAGATTAAAAGGATTTGACGTACGCTACTTAACCGGAACGGATGAGCACGGACAGAAAATCCAGCAGAAAGCGGAGGAAGAGAATATCACGCCTCAAGCTTATGTAGATCGTGCAGTTGCTGAAATCCAAAAACTATGGAAGCAGCTCGACATTTCTCACGATGATTTCATCCGGACGACGGAAAGCCGGCACAAAGAAATTATCGAGAAAGTGTTTCAAAAACTTCTTGATAATGGTGACATTTACCTGGATGAGTATGAGGGCTGGTACAGCATCCCTGATGAAACATTCTATACGGAAACACAGCTGGTGGATGTGGAAAGAAATGAGAAGGGTGAGGTTGTCGGCGGAAAAAGCCCGGACAGCGGCCATCCGGTCGAATTAATCAAAGAGGAGTCATACTTCTTCCGCATGAGCAAATACGCAGACCGCCTGCTGAAGTTTTATGAGGAAAATCCTTCTTTCATCCAGCCTGAATCACGCAAAAATGAAATGATTAACAACTTCATTAAACCTGGGCTTGAAGATTTGGCCGTTTCCAGAACGACGTTCGACTGGGGCGTAAAAGTGCCGGGAAATCCGAAGCATGTCGTGTATGTATGGATTGACGCACTGTTCAACTATATTACAGCGCTCGGTTACGATACGGAAAATGATGAGCTTTACAAAAAGTACTGGCCGGCTGACGTCCACCTTGTCGGTAAAGAAATTGTCCGTTTTCATACCATTTACTGGCCGATTATGCTGATGGCGCTTGATCTCCCGCTGCCTAAGCAAGTCTTCGCGCATGGCTGGTTATTGATGAAAGACGGAAAAATGTCGAAATCAAAAGGAAATGTCGTTGATCCGGTAACGTTAATTGAACGTTACGGCTTGGATGAACTTCGCTATTACCTGCTTCGCGAAGTACCGTTCGGTTCAGACGGTGTCTTTACGCCGGAAGGTTTCGTAGAACGGATTAATTATGACTTGGCGAACGACTTAGGAAACCTTCTGAATCGTACAGTCGCGATGATCCAAAAATATTTTGACGGTGAGATTGGTTCATATGAAGGAAATGTGACCGATTTTGATTCAGAGCTTTCTTCTGTAGCCGGTGAAACGGTTAAAGCTTATGAAAAGGCAATGGAAAACATGGAGTTTTCAGTCGCTTTATCAACGCTATGGCAATTAATCAGCCGTACGAACAAATATATTGATGAAACTGCTCCGTGGGTGCTTGCTAAAGACCAGGAAAAAGAAAAAGAATTACGTTCTGTCATGTATCATTTAGCTGAATCTTTACGTATCTCAGCCGTATTGCTCCAGCCTTTCTTGACACAAACGCCTGAAAAAATGTTTGCCCAGCTCGGAGTTGAGGATCAGTCTCTTAAAGCATGGGACAGCATTCAGACATTCGGCCAATTGAAGAACGCGAAAGTGAAAAAAGGGGAACCGCTTTTCCCTCGTCTTGAAGCTGAAGAGGAAGTAGCTTACATCAAGCAAAAAATGCAAGGAACTGCTCCTGCTAAAGAAGAAAAGGCGGAAGAGCCGCAAGAAGCAGAGCGTCTTCCTGAAATTACGTTTGATCAATTTATGGATACAGAACTTCGCGTCGCAGAAGTCTTGTCCGCAGAGCCGGTGAAAAAAGCAGATCGGCTGCTGAAATTGCAAATTGATCTGGGCTTTGAACAGCGCCAAGTTGTATCAGGTATCGCGAAGCATTACACACCGGATCAGCTTGTGGGAATGAAGATCATTTGTGTAACGAATCTAAAACCGGTAAAACTGAGAGGCGAGCTTTCTCAAGGAATGATACTGGCAGGAGAATCGGACGGCGTACTAAAAGTTGTAGCTATCGACCAGTCATTACCGAAAGGCACTCGAATTAAATAATAGATGCAAAAGGTGTTTCACGTGTAACATTCCGTCGAACACCTTTTGTTTTTCAACAAGAAAGGAGTTTTTATGATGCTTTTTGATACACATGCGCACTTAAATGCCGAGCAATTTGACACAGACTTAGAGGAAGTCATTGCGCGTGCAAAGGCTGAAGAAGTTGAACGAATCGTCGTTGTCGGCTTCGACAAACCCACTATCACGCGTGCGATGGAGCTGATTGAGGAATATGACTTTATATACGCTGCGATCGGCTGGCATCCGGTAGACGCAATTGACATGACAGAGGAAGATTTATCATGGATTAAGGAACTGTCCTCTCACGAAAAAGTCGTGGCAATCGGAGAGATGGGCCTTGATTATCACTGGGATAAATCACCAAAAGACGTTCAGAAAGAAGTATTCCGGAAACAAATCGCTCTCGCCAAAGAAGTGAACCTTCCAATTATCATTCATAATCGTGATGCAACGGAAGATGTTGTCACGATTTTGAAAGAAGAGGGGGCGGAAGAAGTCGGCGGTATTATGCACTGCTTTACAGGGAGCGCGGAGGTTGCGCGGCAGTGTATGGATATGAATTTTTATATTTCATTCGGCGGACCGGTTACCTTCAAAAATGCGAAGAAACCAAAAGAAGTAGCAAAGGAAATTCCGAATGACCGTTTGCTGATTGAAACGGACTGTCCTTTCCTGACACCGCATCCTTTCCGCGGTAAACGAAATGAGCCAAGCTACGTAAAATATGTTGCTGAACAGCTCGCTGAATTAAAAGGGCTGACATATGAAGAAATTGCCTCAATTACAACCGAAAACGCAAAAAGACTTTTCCGCATAAACTGACAGAATGCGCTGTCGTAACGTGTAAAGGCTTGTCCGATTCAGTGGATATGTAAAACGGTTCTACAAGCTTCCTTCTCCTCATAAGATAGGTTGTCGATATGTCTCTCTTCCTTTTTTTGCTTTGTTTTTGCATAATGAGGGATACGCTGAAGGTTTTTCATCTTCGAGATGGGAGGGTTGACAGCATTTTAGATACTCTATATAATCTCTCCGAGGAGAAGGAGGCGTTTTTCATCACACAAAAAATGAAAAAACTGTTTTCCGTAAAGCTTGGTAAAAGCAAGGTTATTCTTATTGCAGCTATTATTCTGCTGGGCGGAACCGGGACTGCATACGGGGCACATGAGCTCTCAAAACAATCAGTTTCTGTTTCTATCAACGGCAAGAAAAAGCAAATACGCACTCATGCAAAAACGGTTGGGGAACTTCTGGAAGATTTACATATAGAGACGAGAAATGAAGACCGGATTACCCCGTCTAAGCAGACAGCATTGGCAGACAACATGAATGTCGTGTATGAAGCTGCAAAGCAGATCCGTGTGACAAGAGGCGGAGAAGAAAAGACTTTATGGTCAACGGCAAAAACAGTCGGCGCATTTCTGAATGAACAGCATACACCTGTGAATCAGCACGATAAAATAGATCCAGCAGCAGATACGAAAGTGACAAACGGCATGAAAGTCACGGTCGACCCGGCTTTTCAGGTCACTGTAAATGATGCGGGAAAGAAAAAGAAAATATGGACGACTTCGACTACGGTCGCTGACTTTTTAACGCAGCATAAGATGGACATGAAAGACGAAGATAAAGTAAAACCGGCATTACACGAAAAGCTCACAAAAAATCAGGCCGGCATACAAATCACTCGTATCGAAAAAGTCACCGATGTAGTTGAGGAAAAAATAGCGTATCAAGTGAAAGAAAAAGAAGATGCGTCTCTCGACAGCGGGAAAGAAAAGATCGTTCAAAAAGGAAAAGAAGGCAAACTTAAAAAGCATTTTCATGTTGTCAAAGAAAATGGAAAAGAAGTTTCAAGAAAGCTTGTTAAAGAAGAAACATCTGAAAAAAGCAAAGATCAAATCATTGCGGTCGGCACAAAGCGGCACAGTCCCAAGATTGAGCAGCTCAGTGCACCTGTGAAGGCATCTTCTGGCGAAACCGGATCTTCCGGTAAAGTGATTACCGTGTCTTCCACGGCTTATACCGCAAGCTGCAGCG
The DNA here is from genome assembly GCF_036961585.1 of Bacillus sp. JHAA. Lineage (NCBI taxonomy): Bacteria > Bacillati > Bacillota > Bacilli > Caryophanales > Bacillaceae > Bacillus > Bacillus sp. JHAA. The sequence goes on from NZ_JBAMDE010000012.1 coordinate 14,247, forward strand.
GCTGTTCCGGCCATACGGCTACAGGCGTTAACCTGACAAGCAATCCGAATGCTAAAGTCATTGCGGTAGACCCAAGCGTCATTCCGCTCGGCACAAGAGTCCACGTAGACGGATACGGGGATGCCGTGGCCGCTGATACAGGCTCAGCCATTAAAGGAAGACGGATTGATGTCTTTTTCCCTGAAAAATCTTCAGCTTACCGCTGGGGAAAGAAACAGGTCAAAATAAAAATCTTAAATTAATTCCGATTCACTCAGAGGGTTTTGCGCCCTCTGTTTTTTTCGTTATAATAGGTAAAGTGTATTTTCAGTATATTAGACGTGACATGTAAGCAAAGGTTTCGTTTTGGATATAAAAAGTTTTTTTGGAGGAAGTAATGAAAATTAAAGAAATTATTGTAGTCGAGGGACGCGATGACACTGCGCGCATAAAACTTGCCGTTGATGCGGATACGATCGAGACAAACGGTTCCGCAATCGGAGACGAAGTCATCAGACAGATTCGGCTGGCGCAGGAAACGAGAGGGGTCATCGTGCTGACGGACCCGGATTTTCCGGGGGAAAAGATCCGGAAAACCATTTCTGAAGCAGTACCCGGCTGTAAACACGCATTTCTGCCCAAACATCTTGCCAAACCGAAAAACAAGCGCGGCATTGGCGTTGAGCACGCATCCATTGAAAGCATCAGAGCATGTCTGGAAAATGTGCATGAAGAGATGGAGGCAAAGCCGAGTGAGATTTCAGCTGAAGATGTCATACAGGCCGGTCTGATCGGCGGACCGGCTGCCAAAAGACGCCGCGAACGATTGGGCGACCTGCTGAAGATCGGCTATACAAACGGCAAGCAGCTTCAAAAACGGCTGCAAATGTTTCAAATCAAAAGAAGTGATTTTATTGATGCGCTCGATGCTATGAGGCAGGAGGAACAGGATGAACAATAAAGATATCGCGACACCTATCAGAACGAAGGAAATTCTGAAAAAGTACGGTTTCTCTTTTAAAAAGAGTCTGGGACAGAATTTCTTAATTGATACAAATATATTGGACAGAATTGTGGACCATGCGGAAATTACGGATCGGACCGGAGTCATTGAAATCGGGCCCGGAATCGGCGCGCTGACAGAGCAGCTTGCCAAACGGGCGAAAAAGGTCGTCGCGTTTGAAATTGATCAGCGCCTGCTGCCCATTCTCAATGATACGCTGTCTCCATATGACAATGTAACGATCATTCATCAAGATGTGCTGAAAGCAGACGTTAAATCTGTCATTGAAGAGCATTTTCAGGATTGTGATGAAATTATGGTGACGGCGAATCTCCCATATTATGTGACGACGCCGATCATCATGAAGCTCTTGGAAGAACATCTTCCGTTAAAAGGGATTGTCGTGATGCTGCAAAAAGAGGTCGCTGAGCGGATGGCCGCTGATCCTTCCTCTAAGGAGTACGGATCGCTTTCCATTGCGGTTCAGTTCTATACGGAGGCCAAAACCGTCATGACCGTCCCGAAAACGGTGTTTGTGCCTCAGCCTAATGTCGATTCCGCGGTTATCCGGCTTTTACTGCGTGACGGCCCGGCGGTTGACGTCGATAATGAACCGTTTTTCTTCCAGCTGATTAAAGCAAGCTTCGCACAGCGCCGGAAAACCTTGCTGAACAACCTTGTGAACAATCTTCCGGGCGGAAAAGAAAAAAAAGCTCAAATTGAAGAAGTTCTTCAAGAAACGAATATTGACGGAAAGCGGCGCGGTGAATCCCTGTCCATAGAAGAATTCGCGCTCCTGTCCAACGGATTGCATAAAGCCCTTTTCTAAGAGGGCTTTTTGTTTTGCGTCACCACTTGGACTGCCGCTACATAGGCTAGAGGAGAACCTTATTCATTCAACTGCAAGAAAAGCTTGAAACATCAAGCGCCGCAGCGGAAAGAGGTGTATTTGCCAAGACTTCTTTCATGATGAGGCTTAGTCTATTTGTGGAGTGGGTAACGTGCAATTTCAAATAGGAGATATGGTAGCCAGGAAATCCTATCAAATGGATGTTTTATTTCGCATTATCGGTATAGAGCAAACAAGCAACGGAAATTCAATTGCCATCCTGCATGGTGACGAAGTCAGATTGATTGCGGATGCTGATTTTTCTGATTTGGAGCCTGTCAGAAAAGACGAACAGGCCATGAGAAAGAAAAGAGATGAAAGCAGGATGAATGAATCTCTCGAGCTGCTCCGCCAGGATTATAAGCTGCTTCGGGAAAAACAGGAATATTATGCGACAAATCAATATCAGCATCAGGAGCACTACTTTCATATGCCCGGAAAGGTATTGCATCTGGACGGCGATGAGGCCTATTTGAAAAAGTGCCTGAACTTTTATGAAAAAATCGGTGTGCCGGTATACGGAATTCATTGCCATGAGAAAAAAATGCCGGCATCAATTGACGAGCTGCTTGATAAATACAGGCCGGATATTTTAGTCATCACCGGCCATGATGCATATTCCAAGCATAAGGGAGGCGTGAACGATTTAAGCGCCTACAGGCATTCCAAACACTTTGTCGAAACCGTTCAAAAAGCGAGGCGTAAAGTCCCTCATTTGGATCAGCTGGTTATATTCGCGGGGGCCTGTCAATCTCATTTCGAGTCTTTAATCAGAGCAGGCGCGAATTTCGCAAGTTCTCCGTCACGCGTCAATATCCACGCGCTTGACCCGGTATATATTGTCGCGAAAATCAGCTTCACCCCGTTTATGGAGCGGATCAATGTATGGGATGTCCTGAGAAATACGCTGACGAGAGAGAAAGGGCTGGGAGGAATTGAAACGAAGGGTGTGCTGCGTGTCGGTATGCCGTATAAATCAAATGGATGAGTGATAAAACCCGCATATATTTCGCTATGCGGGTTAATTATTTTACAAATTGATACATAAATTTCCGGAACTTGTGAAAAATAACGCAGAAATCAATAGAATTTTGTCAAAATAATTTTGTTGACAATGACTTATTAACGTTGATATAATTTAAATTTTATTTGACAAAATTGGGCTCTTGTTGTACAATAAATGTAGTGAGGTGGATGCAATGGCGAAGACGTTGTCCGATATAAAAAGATCGCTTGATGGGAATTTAGGTAAACGGCTTACGTTAAAAGCAAACGGCGGCCGCCGAAAAACGATTGAGCGTTCGGGCATTTTAGCTGAGACGTACCCTTCTGTTTTTGTGATACAACTAGATCAAGACGAGAATTCGTTTGAAAGAGTTTCATACAGTTATGCTGATATTCTGACTGAGACTGTTGAATTGACATTCAATGACGATGCGGCAAGCTCAGTAGCATTTTAATGGGCAGTGAACCTTTTGTTTACTGCTTTTTGTTTTGCCTTCTAAAGCTCTTCTAATTATTCCCTCGAAAGTTTCAGCCGATTAAACGGAAGCTATAAGTGTCACATGTTTTATCGTGGCGTGCACGAATGGTGATCAATTCTATAAAAGGGGTTGTTTCGTTTGGGCAGACGTCGTGGAGTTATGTCAGATGAGTTCAAATATGAGCTGGCGAAGGACCTTGGTTTTTACGATACGGTGAAAAACGAGGGCTGGGGAGGCATTCGGGCGCGTGACGCCGGGAATATGGTAAAACGCGCGATTGAGATTGCCGAACAGCAGATGGCGGCTCAGAACCAAAATAACCGATAATGCAGTGGCCCGGGGGACAATCCGTTCCCCGGTTTTTTCTATCGGCTGTCAAAACCGGCGTCAATTTCGGATAAGTACCTCCGGGTCTCCAAATGTGATACAATGTTCATACTTATGTTTAGATGGAGAAGTAGGTGAAAGCTATGCGTATTTTAGAAAAAGCGCCGGCCAAAATCAATCTGTCCCTCGATGTGACGAGTAAACGCCCGGATGGTTATCACGAAGTGGAGATGATCATGACGACAATTGATTTGGCAGATCGGATTGAACTGACAGAACTGCCCGAAAACGTTATCAGAGTGGCGTCGCATAATCGCTTTGTTCCGGATGATCAAAGGAATCTGGCTTATCAGGCAGCCAAACTGCTTAAAGAACGATTTCAAGTCAAAAAAGGCGTTTCCATTATGATTACAAAAGTGATCCCTGTAGCGGCAGGGCTTGCCGGCGGAAGCAGCGATGCGGCAGCCACGCTCAGAGGGCTGAACAGGCTTTGGGATTTAAAGCTTTCTGTCGAAGAGCTCGCGGAGCTTGGAGCTGAAATCGGTTCAGACGTGTCCTTCTGTGTATACGGAGGCACTGCCCTGGCAACCGGACGCGGTGAGAAGATCAGGCACATCAGTGCTCCGCCTCATTGCTGGGTCGTGCTTGCCAAACCGACGATCGGGGTATCGACTGCCGAAGTGTACCGCCGGCTGAACTTACAGCAGGTTCGGCATCCTGATGTGCAGGCGATGATTGACGCGATTGAAGAAAAAAGCTTCCAAAAGGTATGCGGACAATTAGGAAACGTATTGGAGTCGGTTACGCTCAGCCTCCATCCCGAGGTGGCGATGATTAAAAATCAAATGAAACGCTTCGGCGCTGATGCGGTGTTAATGAGCGGAAGCGGACCGACTGTATTCGGTTTGGTTCAATACGAATCGAAGGTGCAGCGGATTTATAACGGGTTAAGAGGTTTCTGTGATCAAGTGTACGCGGTGCGGATGATCGGCGAACAGAATGCTCTTGATTAAATCCGTATGTTAAGTTATATTATTTTTAAATTATTCGGATTTTGGGGGTAAGTTCATGAAGTTTCGTCGCAGCGGCAGATTGGTGGACTTAACAAATTATTTGTTAACCCATCCGCATGAATTAATACCGTTAACGTTTTTCTCAGAACGGTATCAATCAGCAAAGTCATCAATCAGTGAAGATTTAACGATTATTAAACAGACCTTTGAACAGCAAGGCATTGGGACGCTGCTTACAGTGCCGGGAGCTGCCGGAGGCGTCAAATACATTCCGAAAGTGAAACAGGCTGAAGCAGAAGCGTTTATACAGGAGCTGGGACAGTCTTTAGTAAATCCTGAGCGTATCCTTCCGGGCGGTTATGTATATTTAACGGATATCTTAGGAAAACCATCTGTCCTCTCTCATGTAGGCAGGCTTTTTGCTTCCGTTTTTGCGGAGCGGGAGATTGATGTGGTGATGACCGTTGCGACAAAAGGAATCCCTCTTGCTTACGCAGCGGCCAGTTATCTGAACGTTCCGGTTGTCATCGTGCGAAAAGACAATAAAGTGACGGAAGGCTCCACGGTGAGCATCAATTATGTATCAGGGTCGTCTAACCGCATTCAAACGATGTCGCTTGCGAAAAGAAGTTTGGCTACGGGTTCGAACGTTTTGATTATTGACGATTTTATGAAAGCCGGCGGCACCATTAACGGCATGATCAGCCTGCTTGATGAGTTTAATGCAAACGTTGCGGGAATAGGCGTCTTGGTTGAAGCCGAGGGAGTGAATGAACGGCTTGTCGATGAATACATGTCACTGCTCACGCTTTCAACCATCAATATGAAAGACAAAACGATTGAGATTCAAAACGGCAATTTTCTGCGATTTTTTAAAGAACAGCATTTAAAGAATGGGGAGACAGAAAAATGACAAAAGCAATCCATACAAAACACGCGCCGGCAGCGATCGGGCCATATTCACAGGGAATCATCGTAAACAACATGTTTTACAGCTCAGGCCAGATTCCTCTTACTGCTGAAGGAGAAATGGTAAACGGTGATATCACAGAGCAAACGCATCAGGTGTTCAGCAATTTAAAAGCTGTGCTGAAAGAAGCGGGCGCTTCTCTCGAGACGGTTGTCAAAGCAACGGTGTTTATTGCTGATATGGAGCAGTTTGCGGAAGTGAATGAAGTGTACGGACAATACTTTGATGTACATAAGCCGGCAAGGTCTTGTGTGGAAGTGGCGAGACTGCCGAAAGACGCTCTCGTGGAAATTGAAGTCATTGCGCTGGTGAAATCTTAAATCTCAGAAAAGTGGTTCCGGTCTCCGGGATCACTTTTTTTATGCAGTATATGATCCCCAAATATGGTTTATCACCTAATTGTGTATGTATATCCTATATTTTCAAAAAAACTTTTTGAAACGTGCAGGAATTTAAAAAGAATCGTGGAATTGTTAGACTAATGCTTTTATATAGGGAAAAGGTGGTGAACTACTGTGGAAGTTACTGACGTAAGATTACGCCGCGTGAATACCGATGGTCGCATGAGAGCGATTGCATCCATCACGCTGGATCACGAATTTGTCGTACATGATATTCGTGTGATTGATGGAAACAATGGTCTTTTCGTTGCGATGCCGAGTAAACGCACCCCTGATGGAGAATTCCGCGATATTGCTCATCCTATTAATTCCAGCACGCGGGGCAAGATCCAGGATGCTGTTTTAAATGAGTATCATCGTTTGGGTGATTCTGAAGCATTAGAATATGAAGAAGCCGGGGCTTCTTAAACATAACAAAATGTAAGGACTGCTGATAAAGGCTGACACAAGGCCTTTTCCGGCAGTCCTTTTTTAAATCTGATTTTTCAGTAATAAAGCGATTACATAGAAAATTCTTGCACTTTTTGATGTCTTCTTGAAATCAACAGCTATTTAGGATATATTTTTCTATGGATAAAAGGGATATTGGAGGCCATTAAATGGATAAGCGGTTTGCAGTGATTTTAGCTGCCGGAAAAGGAACGAGAATGAAATCGAAGCTTTACAAGGTCCTTCATCCGGTATGCGGAAAGCCTATGGTAGAGCACGTCGCAGACGAAGCTCTGAAATTATCTTTAGCGAAGCTTGTCACCATCGTAGGACACGGCGCCGAAGATGTGAAGAAGCAGCTCGGACAGAAAAGCGATTACGCTCTCCAAGCAGAACAGCTCGGTACGGCTCATGCGGTCAAACAGGCAAAACCATTTCTTCACGGAGAAAAGGGTGTCACGATCGTTATTTGCGGCGATACACCGCTTCTGACGGCGGAGACGATGGAAGCCATGCTGAATGAACATACAGACAAAGGTGCAAAAGCCACGGTGTTAACGGCCGTTGCCGACGATCCCGCCGGATACGGAAGAATCATCCGCAGTGAAGACGGCGCCGTTCAAAAAATCGTGGAGCACAAGGATGCTTCGGAGCAAGAACGTCTTGTGAAAGAAATCAACACGGGAACGTACTGTTTTGATAACGAGGCTCTTTTTCGTGTCATCGAACAGGTTTCGAATGAAAATGCCCAAGGCGAGTATTATCTGCCGGATGTGATCGAAATCCTCAAAGACGAAGGCGAAACTGTTGCCGCTTACCAGACTGGTAACTTCCAAGAGACGCTCGGAGTGAATGATAGAGTCGCTCTTTCTCAGGCTGAAATGTATATGAAAGAGCGTATTAACAAACGGCATATGCAGAACGGAGTCACTTTAATCGATCCGATGAATACGTACATCTCACCTGACGCACGTATCGGACAAGATACAGTTATTTATCCCGGAACTGTGTTAAAGGGACAAGCTGAAATCGGCGATGAATGTGTCATCGGCCCCCACACTGAGATAGAGGACAGCTCAATCGGCAGCCGTACTGTGATTAAACAATCCGTTGTCAATCGCAGCAAAGTTGGGAATGATGTAAATATCGGTCCTTTTGCTCACATCAGACCCGATTCCGCAATCGGCAATGAAGTGAAGATCGGAAACTTTGTTGAAATCAAGAAAACACAATTCGGCGACCGAAGCAAAGCATCTCATTTAAGCTATATCGGTGATGCCGAAGTGGGCACGGATGTGAATCTGGGTTGCGGCTCCATCACGGTCAATTATGATGGGAAGAAAAAGTATTTAACCAAAATTGAAGACGGCGCCTTTATTGGCTGCAACTCCAATCTGGTCGCTCCTGTTACAGTGGGAGAAGGCGCGTACGTCGCTGCGGGTTCAACCGTAACTGAAGATGTGCCGGGCGAAGCGCTTGCCATTGCCAGAGCAAGACAAGTAAATAAAGAAGATTATGTGAAAAACATTCATAAAAAATAATCCTAAAATCGGAGGTTTACCATGTCTAACGAATACGGAGATAAGAATTTAAAGATTTTTTCTTTGAATTCAAATCCAGAACTTGCAAAAGAAATCGCGGATAATGTAGGGGTTCAATTAGGAAAGTGCTCTGTTACAAGATTCAGTGACGGAGAGGTCCAGATCAACATAGAAGAAAGTATTCGCGGCTGTGATTGCTATATCATTCAGTCTACAAGTGCGCCGGTCAACGAGCACATCATGGAATTGCTGATTATGGTTGACGCTTTAAAGCGCGCTTCCGCGAAAACAATCAACATTGTCATTCCGTACTACGGTTATGCGCGCCAGGACAGAAAAGCAAGATCGCGTGAACCGATTACGGCAAAACTTTTTGCAAACCTGCTTGAAACAGCGGGTGCGACACGCGTGATCGCGCTTGATTTACACGCGCCGCAAATTCAAGGTTTCTTTGATATTCCGATTGACCACTTAATGGGTGTTCCGATTTTAGGCCATTACTTTGAAGGTAAAGACTTGAAAGATATCGTTATTGTTTCTCCTGACCACGGCGGTGTGACGCGCGCCCGCAAACTTGCGGACCGTCTGAAAGCGCCGATCGCGATTATCGACAAACGCCGTCCTAGACCGAATGAGGTAGAAGTGATGAACATCGTCGGTAACGTGGAAGGTAAAACAGCGATTCTGATCGATGATATTATTGATACGGCCGGCACAATCACACTTGCCGCTAACGCGCTGGTTGAAAACGGAGCTGCAGAAGTGTATGCATGCTGTACGCACCCTGTACTGTCAGGTCCTGCCGTTGAGCGGATCAATAACTCTAAAATCAAGGAGCTTGTCGTAACGAACAGCATTAAGCTTCCTGATGAGAAAAAAATCGAACGCTTTAAGCAGCTTTCTGTCGGACCGCTTCTGGCTGAAGCGATTATCCGCGTTCACGAGAAACAATCTGTCAGCTATTTATTCAGCTAAACCGAAATTTTAAGGTTTAAATCCCAGTTATTGTGGGTATTGTTCTAATAGGACGATAAAACGATAATTAGGATGGTGCTGAATATGGCAACTTTAAAAGCAAATGAAAGAACAGATTTTAAACGTTCGACGCTTCGGAAAATCCGTCATTCAGGACATGTTCCAGGGATTATATACGGTAAAGAAATAACGAATACGCCTGTCTCTTTAGACAGTGTCGAATTGCTTAAAACATTGCGGGACGAAGGAAAAAACACGATTATCACAATTGATGTCAACGGAAATCAGCAATCGGTTATGGTGACTGATCTTCAGACAGACCCGCTCAAAAACGAATTGACGCACGCCGATTTTCAAGTCGTGAATATGAGTGAGGAGCTGGAGGCCGAGGTGCCGATTCAGCTGACGGGAGAGGCGAAGGGAGTCAAAGACGGAGGCGTCATCCAGCAGCCGCTGCATGAGCTTTCGATTAAGGCTAAGCCGAAGGACATCCCTCAGACAATCAATGTTGATATTTCCGGGCTTGAAATGAATGATGTGCTGACCATCGCAGATCTGACTGCTGACGGCAATTATACATTTACAAACGACCCGGAAGAAGTCGTGGCTTCCATCCTTCCTCCTAAGCAGGAAGCATTCGAAGAAGATGCAGAACCGTCTCCTGGGGAAGAGCCCGAAGGAGAAAATCAATAAGCGCTTTAAGACGTAACCCGCCCGAGGTTACGTCTTTTGTGCTAGAATGAGAAGAATTACAGCGATGTTGAGGGAGGATTTACGATGCTTGTGATTGCCGGTCTGGGTAACCCGGGAAAAACCTACGAGAACACGAGACATAATGTCGGCTTTATGGCCATTGACGAGCTTTCTAAAGAATGGAATATTGAATTGAATAAAACGAAATTCAACGGACTTTACGGAATGGGGTTTGTTTCCGGAAAAAAAGTTCTACTTGTTAAACCGCTTACATATATGAATTTATCAGGGGAATGTTTGCGGCCGCTACTGGATTATTATGATGCCGATCATGAAGATCTGAAAGTCATATACGATGACCTTGATCTTCCGACGGGGAAAATCAGGCTCCGGACGAAGGGGAGCGCAGGCGGACATAACGGAATTAAATCGCTTATACAGCACCTCGGAACCCCTGAATTTGACCGGGTCAGAATCGGAATCGGCCGCCCCGTCAACGGAATGAAAGTCGTTGACTATGTACTGGGAGCTTTTACGAAGGAAGAAGCGCCGCATATCAATGATGCCGTCTCAAAAACCGTAAAAGCCTGCGAAGCTTCCTTAACGAAACCATTTTTAGAAGTCATGAACGAATTTAATGCAAATGTATAAGATAAATAATGGGAGACCATACTAGGGAAAAATGATTTTTTCACATCAGGAGGTCCAACGTATGGCTTTGCATTATTTCTGCCGCCACTGCGGCTTTAAGGTAGGGAGCCTGGAATATTCGACGGTGCCGACACAGTCACTTGGATTTCAGCACTTAACAAATGAGGAAAGAAACGATATGATTTCATATAAAGACAATGGAGATGTCCATGTTCTTACAATTTGTGAAGACTGCCAAGAGGCGCTGGAGCGCAATCCGCACTACCATGAACACAACACATTTATTCAATAAGAAGCTTTGGTGTAGATTCTAGACCAAAGCGTTTTTCTGTTCTTGCAGAAAATAGAGAGGAGGGCCCATATGGACAACATTCAAACCTTTATTAAAGAAAGCGATGATTTTAAATCCATTGTCAACGGTTTACATGAGGGGCTGAAGGAACAGCTGCTTGCGGGTCTGTCAGGTTCCGCGCGTTCTGTTTTTACCTCCGCCCTTGCACAGGAAACGAAAAGGCCGATTTTCTTTATCACCCATAATTTATATCAGGCCCAAAAAGTGACGGAAGATCTGACGGCGCTTCTCGGGGATCAATCTGTTTTTTTATACCCCGTGAATGAATTGATTTCTTCAGAAATTGCGGTAGCGAGCCCTGAACTGCGCGCTCAGCGGCTTGATGTCATTAATAGATTAACAAACGGAGAAGCGCCGGTCGTTGTGGCGCCCGTTGCGGCAGTGAGAAGAATGCTTCCGCCGAAGGAGCTGTGGAAAAGCAGCCAGCTCGTCATTTCACTCGGAGACGAAATAGAACCGGATCAGCTGTCCGCGCGCCTTGTAGAGGTGGGGTATGAGCGTTCCGATATGGTTTCTGCACCCGGTGAATTCAGTATTCGCGGCGGAATTATCGACATTTATCCGCTGACGTCGGAGCATCCGGTGCGAATTGAACTGTTTGATACGGAGGTCGATTCCATCAGAAGCTTCAATTCTGATGACCAGAGATCAATTGAGACGCTCAAACATGTGGCGATCGGACCGGCGAAGGAATTGATCATCAGGGCGGAAGAAAAAGCCCGGGCGATGGAAAGGCTCGATAAAGGGCTTGCCGACAGTCTGAAAAAGCTGAAGCAGGACAAACAAAAGGAAATGCTTCATATCAATATCTCACATGATAAAGAACGGTTATCAACGGGACAGACTGATCAGGAACTTGTGAAGTATCTCTCGTACTTTTACGAAAAACCTGCTAGTTTGCTAGATTATACACCGGCAGACACGTTGTTACTGTTAGACGAGGTCAGCCGCATTCATGAAATGGAGGATCAGCTGCAAAAAGAAGAGGCCGAATTTATGACAAGTCTGCTCGAGGAAGGGAAAATTCTGCATGATATTCATTTATCCTTCAGCTTTCAGGAGCTTATGAGCGAAAAGCGGCGCCCGGCTATTTATTATTCATTATTTTTGCGTCATGTCCAGCATACAAGCCCTCAGAATATCGTGAATGTGACAAGCCGGCAGATGCAGAGTTTTCACGGGCAGATGAATGTGCTCGCAGGTGAAATGGAGCGCTTTAAGAAATCAAACTTCACCGTTGTCTTTTTAGGCGCAAATAAGGACAGAACCGACAGATTGGCATCCGTGCTGGCTGATTACGAAATTGAAGCCGCAAAAACGGACAGCTCCAAAGCGCTTGTGCAAGGACAGGTCTATGTCATGGAAGGCGAGCTGCAATCCGGTTTTGAACTGCCGCTGATGAAGCTGGCCGTCATTACGGAGGAAGAGCTGTTCAAAAACCGAATCAAGAAAAAGCCGAGAAAGCAGAAGCTGACAAATGCCGAACGGATCAAAAGCTATTCCGAGCTTCAGGTCGGTGACTATGTCGTCCACGTCAACCACGGGATCGGTAAGTATTTGGGGATCGAAACACTAGAAATCAAAGGCATTCATAAAGATTACCTCAACATTCATTATCAGGGCAGCGATAAGCTGTACGTCCCTGTAGAACAAATCGACCAGGTGCAGAAGTACGTCGGCTCTGAAGGAAAAGAACCGAAGCTTTATAAACTGGGCGGCAGTGAATGGAAACGGGTGAAGAAAAAAGTTGAAAACTCCGTTCAGGATATTGCCGATGATCTGATTAAGCTTTATGCGGAACGGGAAGCAAGCAAGGGCTATGCGTTCTCGCCCGATCATGAAATGCAGCGACAGTTCGAATCTGCTTTCCCTTATCAGGAAACAGAGGACCAGCTCCGTTCCATTCAGGAGATTAAAAAGGACATGGAAAGAGAGCGCCCGATGGACCGTTTGCTTTGCGGTGATGTGGGTTACGGGAAGACGGAGGTAGCCATCCGAGCGGCCTTTAAAGCGATCGCAGACGGAAAGCAGGTCGCGCTTCTTGTGCCGACGACAATACTCGCGCAGCAGCATTATGAAACCATTATGGAGCGTTTCCAGGACTATCCGATTAACATCGGTCTTCTCAGCCGATTCAGAACGAGAAAAGAATCCAATGAAACGATTAAAGGCCTGAAGAACGGAACGGTAGACATCGTAATCGGAACCCACAGGCTCTTATCTAAAGACGTCGTCTATAAAGATCTCGGCTTGCTCATCATTGATGAAGAGCAGCGCTTCGGCGTAACGCATAAGGAAAAAATCAAACAGATCAAAGCCAATGTCGATGTGCTGACTCTTACAGCGACGCCGATACCGCGTACGCTTCATATGTCCATGCTCGGTGTGCGGGACTTATCTGTTATTGAAACGCCGCCGGAAAACCGTTTCCCTGTTCAGACATATGTCGTGGAATACAACGGCGCGCTTGTGCGGGAAGCCATCGAAAGAGAACTGGCGCGCGGAGGACAGGTATATTTCTTGTACAACCGCGTGGATGACATCGAGCGGAAGGCTGATGAAATTTCCATGCTTGTTCCCGATGCGAAAGTGGCATATGCCCACGGAAAAATGACTGAAAATGAATTGGAAAGCGTCATGCTCAATTTTCTGGAAGGGGAATCAGACGTCCTTGTCAGCACGACCATTATTGAGACAGGCGTAGATATACCAAATGTCAACACCTTGATTGTGTTCGACGGAGACAAAATGGGGCTGTCTCAGCTGTATCAGCTGAGAGGACGGGTCGGCCGTTCCAACCGCGTCGCTTATGCGTATTTTACGTACCGCAGAGACAAAGTGCTCACTGAGGTGGCGGAAAAACGGCTGCAGGCGATTAAAGAATTTACCGAGCTGGGATCAGGCTTTAAAATCGCCATGCGTGACTTGACGATCAGGGGAGCGGGGAACCTTCTCGGCGCCCAGCAGCACGGCTTTATCGACTCAGTCGGTTTTGACCTGTACTCGCAAATGCTCAAGGAAGCGATTGAAGAGCGGAAAGGCGATATTCCGAAAAGCGAACAGTTTGAGACAGAAATCGATATCGAGCTTGACGCGTATATTCCTGAAAACTATATACAAGACGGCAAGCAAAAAATCGACATGTACAAACGGTTCAGGTCAATCGCCACAATTGAGGAGAAAAATGAGCTTCAAGATGAAATCATCGACAGGTTCGGCAGCTACCCTAAAGAAGTTGAATGGCTGTTTACGGTTGCTGAGATGAAGGTATACGGAAAATATGAACGCGTCGAACTCATCAAGCAGGATAAAGACGCGATCAGATTTACCATTTCTGAAGAGGCCAGCGCACAGATTGACGGTCAGAAATTGTTCGAACTCGGCAATAAATACGGCCGGCAGATCGGACTGGGAATGGAAGGGAAAAAGCTGAAAATCTCAGTACAGACGAAAGGCCGCAAAACGGAAGAGTGGCTGGAGACCGTGCTCGGCATGCTGAAAGGCCTTCAGGATGTGAAGAAAGAAACAATCGCGTCTTCATAAAAATTGTTACTCTCTGGTGTATATTACATTTGATGTGACGGATACTAATTTCAAGCGAGTGGCGGAAGCTACATAAAGTAAAGAGCTTTAGTACTTTCCCTTAAATATCATCACATGAAAGAGAGGCACCAGAGAGATGAAAGCTACAGGTATCGTACGTCGTATTGATGATCTAGGACGGGTCGTCATTCCTAAAGAAATTCGGAGAACACTGCGAATCAGGGAAGGAGACCCGCTTGAAATATTCGTTGACCGCGACGGAGAAGTTATATTGAAAAAGTATTCTCCTATCAGTGAGCTTGGCGATTTTGCGAAGGAATATGCAGATGCTTTGTATGACAGTCTCGGCCATTCCGTCTTGATTTGCGACCGTGACGCGTATATTGCCGTTTCAGGCAGTTCGAAAAAAGAATTTCTGAACAAAGCCATCAGCGATTTGCTCGAAAAAACGATGGATCAGCGCAGCTCAGTGGTAGAAAACGACGTGAAGTCCGCGCAGCTTGTTAATGACATTGATGAAGATATGAGCTCCTATACAATAGCTCCGATCGTGGCAAATGGCGATCCTATCGGTGCCGTGGTCATCTTTTCCAAGGAACAGGCACTTGGAGAAGTAGAACATAAAGCGGTAGAAACGGCAGCCAGTTTTTTGGCGAGACAAATGGAGCAGTAGGTCTTATTACCATTATTGAAATAAGAAAACGGAGAAAGAGCAGCTCTTATACAAGTGCTGTTCTTTTTCATATTCATATGTGCTCTCTATCGGTTCGGCCGTTAGGATTGTGATATAATAAGCTCGTTTTATAGACGTAATTTTCTAGCGGCTGGAAGGAGCTTTTGGATGAACGATTCAGTTGGCGCCAAGCGGCAATCGGCATGGAAAGGTGCTTTTGTGCTCGTCGTTGCGGGTATCGTGACGAAGATATTAAGCGCCGTGTACAGGGTTCCTTTTCAGAATATTGTCGGTGACGTCGGATTTTACATTTATCAGCAGGTGTATCCGTTTTTAGGGATCGCGGTCATGCTGTCAACATCCGGTTTTCCGGTAATCATCTCAAAATTAATGAACGATTATAGCGATCATAAACAAAAAATAATGAAAATTTCCGCCCTTTATGTCACGGCGGCCGGACTTGTTCTGTTTGCGCTCATGTATGCCGGCGCGGCGCCGTTGGCCGGTTTTATGGGTGACGCCCGCCTTGTGATGCTGATAAGGGTCGCGGCGTTCGCTTTCATACTGTTTCCGTTTACGGCGGTTTTCCGGGGGTATTTCCAAGGCGTGCATGATATGATGCCGTCAGCCTTATCCCAGATTACGGAACAGCTTCTTCGCGTGGCGGTGCTTCTCGGTTTATCCTTCTGGCTTTTGAAAAGCGGCCGTTCATTATACGCGGCTGGTGCGGGGGCGGCTTCGGGATCAATTGCCGGAAGCTTGGCGGCCCTTTGTGTATTGGCTGTTTTCTGGTATAAGCGGGAAGAAACAAAGAAAGACGGCGGACATATCGAAACGGCCGTCATTGTAAAAAAGCTGCTGCTTTATTCAGTCACCATCTGTATCAGCAGTGTACTCATGCTTTTGATTCAGCTTGTAGACGCCTTAAACTTATATTCACTGCTTTCAGACGGGACGGAGAGCCATGCTGCGAAACAGCTGAAAGGCATATATGACCGCGGACAGCCGCTCCTTCAGCTGGGAACCGTGTTTGCCGTCAGTATCGCCGCGTCATTGGTTCCTTCAATTTCAAAAGCGGTGCATGAGAATAAGCCGTTTATCATAAAAGAGAAAGCGACATCAGCCGTCAAGCTCTGCCTTGCGGTAGGGATCGGTGCATCAGCCGGGCTTTTTTGCATTTTAGAGCCGGTGAATATCATGCTTTTCCAAAACAGTGAGGGGACGCAGACCTTACAAATATTCAGCTTATCTATCTTTTTTGCCTCGATTGCGCTTACAGCAGCCGCGATTCTGCAAGGAGCGGGACATACCGTTTTCCCCGCCGTATCCGTTTTGGCGGGAGGGGCGCTGAAATGGGTGCTGAATGTTTGGCTGGTCCCCGGCTGGGGTATTACAGGAGCGGCACTGGCGACCGTCTTGGCATTTGCCGCAGTTGCGTGTCTGAATCTCCGGAGAATTTGGTCGAAGGGCTGGCTGACGAATATCGGCGGCGTGATTGCCCATCTGTGCTGGTGCAGTCTGCTGATGGTCTTCTTCCTGCTCGTATATATGAAGCTATGGCAGTTATTTGTTCCCGTCAGCAGGGCCGGAGCTGTATGTGAGAGTCTGTCTGCGTCAGTCATCGGAGGGCTATTGTTTATTTATTGTATGATAAGAATGAAGATTTTCACGGACGAAGAGCTGAGCGGCCTTCCTTTCGGCAGTGCTTTAAGCAAATTGAAAAAGAGGAGAGAAAAACATGGCAGGTAACATTACGGTCGTCGGCCTCGGCGCCGGAGACATGGATCAGTTGACAGTGGGCATACATAAGCTGCTGACTCAGGCGAAGCATTTATATATAAGAACGAAAGACCACCCTTTGATTCCGGAATTAGAGCAAGAGACGGAAGCGGACATCCGGTATTTTGATGATATTTATGAAAAACATGATCAGTTTGAAGCGGTCTATGAAGAGATCGCGGACATTCTGTTTGAAAAAGCGAAGCAAGAGGATGTCGTCTACGCTGTGCCCGGGCATCCGTTTGTCGCTGAGAAAACCGTTCAGCTGTTATTTGAACTCCGGGAAGAACAACAGGTAGCTGTTCATACTGCCGGAGGGCAAAGCTTTTTGGATGCCACTTTTAATGCATTGCGAATTGATCCGATTGAAGGGTTTCAATTTACGGATGCGCAAACAATGACGCCGGATGAGCTCGAACTCCGCCATCATCTGATCATTTGCCAGGTTTATGACCAGATGACGGCCTCTGAGGTAAAACTGACACTCATGGAGAAATTGCCTGACGACTATGAAGTGGTCATCGTCACGGCAGCCGGAAGCAAGGGAGAAAAGATGACCAAGGTGCCTTTGTTTGAGCTTGACCGCAATGTAGAAATAAATAACTTAACAAGCGTGTATGTTCCGCCGATTAAAAAAGAAGAACTCCTTTACCAGGAATTTTCTGCATTCCGAAGTATTATTCGCGAGCTTCGCGGGCCGAACGGCTGTCCGTGGGATCAAAAGCAGACACACCAGTCATTAAAGAAATATATGATTGAGGAATGCTACGAACTGCTTGAGGCCATTGACGAAGAGGACACGGATCACATGATAGAAGAACTCGGGGACGTCATGCTTCAGGTTATGCTGCACGCCCAGATCGGAGAAGACGAGGGGTATTTCTCAATTGATGATGTCATCAGAGACATCAGTGCGAAGATGGTCAGACGGCACCCGCACGTGTTTAAGGATGTTAAGGTTCAGGATGAACATGATGTCGTCGCCAACTGGGAAGAAATCAAAAAGGCGGAAAAGCAAACAACATCCACTTCATTGCTGGATGCCGTGCCGAAAACACTGCCTTCTCTTGCAAAAGCAGCCAAGCTTCAGAAAAAAGCCGCAAAAACCGGCTTTGACTGGGATGACGTTCAGGATATATGGGATAAAGTAAATGAAGAGCTGAAGGAATTTTCTGCAGAGGCTTCCGCCGAATCAGCAGATGAAATCAGCTTAAAAGCTGAATTCGGCGATGTTTTATTTGCATTGGTCAATATCGGCCGATACTATAAAATTGAGCCTGAGGAAGCGCTCGCCATGACAAATGACAAATTTCGCAGACGCTTTGCTTATATTGAGAAAGAAGCGGCAGCAAAGGGCCTTGAATTGACCGCAATGTCACTTGAGGAAATGGACAAATTGTGGGATGAAGCAAAAGAAATGGAGAGGAGATTCTGATATGAGACTTGATAAGTTTTTAAAAGTATCCAGATTAATTAAACGCCGCACATTGGCGAAAGAGGTCGCCGATCAAGGGAGAATCACAGTTAACGGGAATCAGGCGAAAGCCAGCTCAGACGTAAAAGCCGGTGATGAACTGACGGTCCGCTTCGGCCAGAAGCTTGTCACCGTGAAGGTAAACGAATTGAAAGAAACAACGAAAAAAGAAGAAGCCGCGGGCATGTATACAATCGTCAAGGAAGAAAAACTCGGCGAATAGGCTTGTTCTAAACAAGGCTCCCGCCTCATACAATGCAGTAATAATGCTAAAAGTATCGAGGATATGGGGGCTGAATAGATGAATTCATATTATGAGCAAAAAGGTTCTTCTTCTGTTCCGGAACAGCATGATGTAACGATGAAAGGGAGAAAGCATTTAGACATTTCGGGCGTCAAGCATGTAGAAAGTTTTGACAACGAAGAGTTTTTGCTGGAAACGGTTATGGGAATGCTTTCCGTCAGAGGCGAGAACCTGCAGATGAAAAACCTTGATGTGGAAAAAGGGATTGTATCTATAAAAGGCAGGGTGTTTGACCTTGTATATTTAGACGAGCAGCAAGGGGATAAAGCTAAAGGGTTTTTTAGCAAGTTGTTTAAATGACGCTGACCACCCAATTTTATACGATGCTGGCAATGACCGGTATGGGCGCCTGGCTCGGAGCGTCGCTTGATACATACAGGCTGTTTGTCAGCCGCGCCAAAACGGCCAGATGGCTGTTATTCATTCATGACATTCTCTTTTGGATTGTACAAGGTCTGCTGTTTTTCTATGTGCTGCTCAACGTGAATGAAGGAGAACTCAGGGTATACATTTTCTTGGCTGTCTTACTGGGGATTGCGACGTACCAAAGCCTGTTTAAACGAATGTATATAAAAATACTGAAATTTGCCATTCATCTTGCGGTGTCTCTTTACCAATTCGCAAAAAAGCTCATTCAGCACGTGCTGTTCCGTCCGGTGCTTCTGCTCTTTAAGCTGCTCATCGGGCTGATCACGGTTATTTCTTTATACTCCTATCGGGTGAGTGCCTTTTTTGCGAAGTGTCTTTTTAAGATCGTAACGTTTTTGCTGTATCCGCTGATTTTTCTGTTGAAACAATTATTGAAACTTCTTCCTGAAAAGTGGCGTCTTACTTTCAAACGATATTTTCAAAAAAGTGCAGGATTTTTACAAAAGAGCAAGAAACTAATCATAACAATCAGATCGACCATGATACGTATTTTGAAAAGGTGAAAGGAGGACCGTCTGGTTTGAATCTATCTAGAGAACGTACAATAACTGAAATCCAAAACGACTATAAAGAGCAGGTTGAACGGCAATCCCAGCTTATGAAAAGAAGGCGGAAAGGGCTTTTCAGACGGTTGATCGTATTCGGCGCCCTTGTGTTGTTGACGGCTATTGTCTTAGCGGGTTCTCTGTGGTCACAGACCTCTTCCCTTAGCGCAAACGAAGAAAAGAAAGCTCAGCTGGAAAAACAAGTGAAAGAATTGAACGCGAAACAGGCTGATTTAAAAGATGAAATTTCCAAATTAAAGGATGAGGATTACGTCACAGAGCTTGCCAGAAGAGACTTGTTTATGTCAGGAAATGGTGAGATTCTCTTCAATGTAGAAAAGAAGAGCAAGTAGCCTTGTTGACACTTAAATTTTTATTTAGGTATAATTAAACAAACGATCTTTTTATAAGCCTAAGGAGGAGCACTTTTTTTATGTCGATTGAAGTTGGCAGCAAGTTGCAAGGGAAAATAACAGGTATTACAAATTTCGGAGCATTTGTTGAATTGCCTGGAGGCTCAACCGGTCTCGTTCATATCAGTGAGGTAGCCGATAATTATGTTAAAGACATTAACGAGCATTTAAAAGTCGGCGATCAAGTTGAAGTGAAAGTCATCAACGTTGAAAAAGACGGGAAAATTGGTTTATCAATTAAAAAAGCTAAAGACCGTCCGCAAGCCAGACCTAGAAATGATTTCCGTCCGAAAGAATCTTTTGAACAGAAAATGAACAAGTTTCTTAAAGATAGCGAAGACCGCTTATCATCTTTAAAACGAAACACGGAATCAAAACGTGGAGGGCGCGGAGCAAGAAGAGGATAACTTGCTGCTTTCTATAAATACATGGAGCATCCGTCTATCCCAGCGGGTGCTTTTTTTGTATGCGCCATTATAGTCAGAAAATTAAAACTTCAAAGTTTCTGTTGACGGAATGAAGAAACCTTTGTATTATATAACTTGTGCTTATAAGCACCTATATGGCGGTGTAGCTCAGCTGGCTAGAGCGTACGGTTCATACCCGTGAGGTCGGGGGTTCGATCCCCTCCGCCGCTACCATATATATCTGGCCCGTTGGTCAAGCGGTTAAGACACCGCCCTTTCACGGCGGTAACACGGGTTCGAATCCCGTACGGGTCATCAAGCGAATCGGCTTCTGTTGCAGAAGCCGATTTTTTCATATTTAGACAACTTTTTGAGAAATGTCGGAGGAAATACGAAAGGAAAGGGGAACAAGGGAGAAAGCGTCGAAGAGTTCTTTGGAATTGTTACCTTCTTTTGACAAAATCCTATCTGGGCTTTCATTTATAATGACAAGCAACGAATAAAACAGGTGGGGGATGAGAGCAATGGAAAAAGCGGAAAGAAGAGTGAACGGGCCGATGGCGGGACAAGCTCTGGAAAAACTGCAATCGTTTTTTGAAAAGGCGGCAAAGCTTACAGTCCATCAAGCGCATTCACTTTTTTTCTATAAGGGTTTCATTTATGTCGTGATCGGTTTTTTACTTGGACGGGCTTTCATATTATCTGAGGTTCTTCCGTTTGCGCTGCCGTTTTTCGGAGCGATGCTTTTGATCAGAAGAGATAAAGCCTTCTATGCTTGTCTGTCTTTACTTGCGGGCGCTTTAACCATTTCGCCGAAACACTCTTTATTGATTCTCACAGCTTTGGCCGTCTTCACTCTATTTTCAAAAATCGGTACATATATCGTGCAGGACCGGGTGAAGATGCTGCCGATCGTGGTGTTTTTCTCTATGGCTGCCGCGAGAATCGGATTTGTTTATTTTGAGAGCGGCGCTTTTACCACCTATGATTATGTGATGGCTGTTGTCGAGGCGGGCCTGGCCTTTATTTTGACGCTGATCTTTTTGCAAAGCCTGCCGATCTTCACGATCAAAAAAGTGAAGCAATCGTTAAAAATAGAAGAAATCATCTGTTTTATGATCTTGATCGCATCCGTTTTAACCGGGCTTGCCGGTGTTTCATTTCAGGGAATGCAGGCTGAACATATCCTGGCCCGCTATGTCGTGCTGAGTTTTTCCTTTGTCGGCGGGGCAAGCATCGGCTGTACGGTCGGTGTGGTGACCGGACTGATCCTCGGGCTTGCGAATATCGGGAACCTCTATCAAATGAGTCTGCTTGCGTTTTCCGGGCTTCTTGGCGGGCTGCTGAAAGAAGGAAAGAAAGCCGGAGCCGCAGTCGGGTTAGTGATCGGCTCACTGCTGATTTCATTATATGGAGAAGGGTCTGCCGGATTAATGACCACTCTTTATGAATCTTTGATTGCCGTTGTTTTGTTTTTGATTACGCCCCAATCGATTACGAAAAAGGTGGCGCGATACATACCGGGCACTGCTGAGCACAGTCAGGAACAGCAGCAGTACGCGAGGAAAATCAGAGATGTCACCGCCCAGAAAGTAGACCAGTTCTCCAATGTGTTTCATGCCTTGTCGGAGAGCTTCGCCACCTTTCATCAGACGTCTTCCGATGAGCAGGCGGAAGAAGGGGAAGTGGATCTCTTTTTAAGCAAAATCACCGAGCATTCCTGCCAATCCTGCTATAAGAAAAGCAAATGCTGGGTTCAAAACTTTGATAAAACATATGACTTAATGAAACAAGTTATGCATGAAACAGAAGAAAAACAGTATGCCTCAAACCGCAGATTAAAAAAGGAGTTTCAACAGCACTGTTCCAAATCCAGACAGGTGGAAGAGCTGATTGAGGACGAACTTGCCCACCATCACGCCCATCTGACACTGAAGAGAAAAGTTCAGGACAGCAGAAGGCTTGTTGCCGAGCAGCTGTTGGGGGTTTCTGAGGTCATGGCGGACTTTTCTCGGGAAATAAAACGGGAGAGGGAGCAGCATTTTATTCAGGAAGAACAAATGATAGAGGCGCTTCAGCATTTTGGAATCGAGATTCAGCATGTCGAGATATACAGCTTGGAGCAGGGCAATATTGATATCGAAATGACAATCCCGTTCAGCGGAGGACACGGCGAGAGTGAGAAAATTATCGCCCCGATGCTGTCTGACATTCTTGAGGAGCAGATACTTGTCAAAAGCGAACAGCACTCGACTCATCCGAATGGCTACAGCCATGTCGCATTCGGTTCGACCAAGTCGTACCGGGTATCGACAGGCGCGGCTCATGCGGCAAAAGGCGGCGGCCTTGTCTCCGGCGACAGCTACAGCATGATGGAACTGGGGGCGAGAAAGTATGCGGCCGCGATCAGTGACGGCATGGGCAATGGGGCGAGGGCCCATTATGAGAGCAATGAAACGATTAAGCTGCTCGAAAAAATTCTCGAATCAGGTATTGATGAAAAAATAGCGATAAAAACGATCAACAGTATTCTGTCTTTACGGACGACAGACGAAATCTACTCAACTCTCGATCTTTCTATCATTGATCTTCAGGATGCAAGCTGCAAATTCTTGAAGGTCGGTTCAACGCCGAGTTTTATCAAGCGGGGAGATCAAGTCATGAAAGTGCAGGCCAGCAATCTGCCGATCGGCATCATCAATGAATTTGATGTGGAGGTTGTAAGTGAACAGTTAAAAGCGGGAGATCTGCTCGTCATGATGAGTGACGGTATTTTTGAAGGGCCGAAGCACGTTGAAAACCACGACCTGTGGATGAAACGGAAAATGAAAGGGCTGAAAACCGAAGACCCGCAAGAAATCGCTGATATATTAATGGAAGAGGTCATCAGAACGCGTTCCGGCCAAATCGAAGACGATATGACAGTGGTTGTTGTCCGGATTGACCACAACACGCCGAAATGGGCTTCCATACCGGTGCCGGCGGTTTTCCAAAATAAAAAGGAGATTTCTTAATCCATTCGTATAAATCACTTTCCTTCTGGCGAAGATGGGACTAATCGTATCACCGGGAGGAATGTATGTGAATAAGGGACATTTAAATCAAGTTCTGCTGATTACAGATGGCTGCTCCAATCATGGTGAAGACCCGATTGCAATGGCGGCTTTCGCCAAGGAGCAGGGGATTACGGTGAATGTTATAGGAATTATGGAAGAAAACGCGATTGACCAAGAAGCAATGAAGGAAGTTGAAGGCATCGCCATGGCCGGAGGCGGCGTCCATCAAGTTGTGTATGCGTCACAATTGTCTCAGACGGTTCAAATGGTGACGAAAAAAGCAATGACCCAGACGCTGCAAGGTGTCGTCAATCAAGAGCTTAAACAAATTTTAGGGAAAAACGTTGAAATGGAAGAGCTTTCTCCTGAAAAACGCGGCGAAGTGATGGAAGTGGTTGATGAACTCGGCGAAACGGTTCATCTGCAAGTGCTTGTGCTGGTTGATACGAGTGCGAGTATGGCGCCGAAACTGCCGACGGTGAAAGAAGCGCTGATCGATCTTTCCATCAGTTTAAATTCCCGGGCCGGGCAAAATGAATTTGCAATGTGTATATTTCCCGGGAAAAGCCAGGAAGTTGAGCTTGTGCTGAATTGGACGCCGAAGCTTGAATCCCTTTCTGCACTCTTTGCGAAGCTGTCGACCGGCGGTATCACCCCTACGGGCCCCGCTATCCGGGAAGCGACGCAGCAGTTTGAGAGAATCCGCTCAAGAAGGAGCATGTTGGCAGATGATGAACGACGCTTTAACGAGTTTGGCATGTAGTCTGGCACCGGGGACGGCAATTCAGGGCAAATGGAACGGCAAATCCTACAGATTGCTCAAACAGCTTGGAAAAGGGGCTAACGGTATTGTATATCTGGCAGAAGCATCAGGCGGACAGGTCGCTTTGAAAATAAGCAGCGACAGCATGTCTGTTACCTCTGAAGTGAATGTCTTAAAATCCTTTTCAAAGGCCCGGTCGCAAACGATGGGGCCTTCTTTTTTTGATGCGGACGACGCGTTTATTCCGCAGCTGAATAAAAATGTCTCTTTTTACGTGATGGAGTACATAGAAGGGCCGCTTCTTCCGCAATATATCAGCAGTAAGGGAACAGAGTGGATTCCGGTGCTGATGGTGCAGCTTCTTTCCAGCCTGTCAGTCCTTCATCAGCAAGGGTGGGTTTTTGGCGACCTCAAACCGGACAATCTCATTGTAACCGGACCACCGGCTGCCATTCGCTGCATTGATGTAGGGGGAACGACAAAACAGGGCCGCGCGATTAAAGAGTATACGGAGTTTTACGACAGGGGCTATTGGGGGTATGGAACAAGAAAAGCAGAACCATCCTATGACCTGTTTGCTGTCGCAATGATCATGATCCACTGTGCCCAGAAGAAAGAGTGCAAAAAGTCAGGACAGCCGAAAGAACAGCTTCGTTCTATCATTGAAGGCCACCCGTTTCTGAATAAGTATAAGAAGGTTCTGTTTTCTGCTTTTAACGGCCAATATCCGTCTGCGGAAGCCATGAAGCATGACATCCTGACGGCGGGGCAGAGTGCAGGGAGTAAAAGGAAAGCCGCCGCCAAGCCTAAGCCGCCGCAATCAAAACCGCGGCAGGGCACTGTATCTCAAACGCGGTATAAACCTAAACAAAAACCCGCAAAGCACAATGGTTTGTTTGAAACAACACTTATTTTAATCAGCGTTCTCGCCCTTTATTTCGCTTACATCGTCTTTTTTCTCATCTAGTGCCGGCCGGACGCCTGCGCTCATGCTTCTTCTTTGCTTGGAGGGAATGAAAGTGATAGGATATGTATATCTTTAAAAAACCTGCTCATTGTGAGGGGGACATTGTGAAAAGCGTGGAAGATTTTTTCAAAACATATCATCTTCAGGCGGAGGGAGAAACGATTATTGCCGGGGTCTCCGGAGGCCCTGATTCAATGGCGCTTCTCAGTATGCTGAATAAGCACTTCGGGCATTCCTCCGTTATCATAGCGGCGCATGTCGACCATCAGTTCAGGGGTCCTGAATCTGAAGAAGATATGAAGTTTGTGCAGTCATATTGCGAAGCGGAACACATCCTCTGCGAAACGGTACAGATTGATGTTTCTGCATACGCAAAGAAGAATAAGCTGAACAAGCAGGCTGCCGCGCGTGATTGCAGATATCAGTTTTTCGAAGATCTGATGACAAAACACCAAGCGAAGTTTTTGGCGCTGGCTCATCACGGCGATGACCAGGTTGAGACAATGCTCATGAGGCTTGCGAAAGGTACGCTCGGGGCAGGGCTTGCGGGAATGCAGCCCGTCCGCGAATTTGCATCCGGCTGGCTGATCAGGCCTTTCCTCTATGCGGCAAAGGATGAAATCCTTGAATACTGCCGTCAAGAAGGGCTCAGCTACAGAACGGATGAGAGCAATGCAAAAGACGATTATACAAGAAACAGATTCAGAAAGACCGTGCTTCCTTTTTTAAAACATGAATCACCTGACGTTCATAAAATGTTTCAAAAGGTGAGTGAAGCACTGACAGAAGACGAACAATACCTGCAGTCATTAACGAAAGAACGAATGAATAAGGTTATTACAAGCAAGTCAGACACATCGGTTGAAGTCAATTCCTCTCAATTGCTTGCCCTTCCGATACCTTTACAAAGAAGAGGAGTTCAACTAATATTAAACTATCTTTATGAAAACGTTCCATCGTCGTTTTCCGCCCGCCACATACAGCAGTTTCTCGAATGGGCGGAAAATGGAAGCGCCTCGGGAGTGCTTGATTTTCCGAAAGGGCTGAAGGTGGTCAAATCATATCAGACATGTTTGTTTACATTTGAACAATGGCAATGTGAAAAAGTTCCCTTTGAGCTGCAGCTGCAAGGAGCGAAAGGCGAGACTGCTGTTCTCCCCAACGGCTTTATGATAGAGGTGGCCGATCAGGCTGATCCTCATATCAAAAATGGGAATGCTGTTTTTATGACAAGCAGAAACAAGGTGCAATTTCCTTTAACAATCCGGACGAGAAAAATCGGCGACCGGATCAAACTTAAAGGGATGAATGGCTCGAAAAAGGTGAAAGATATATTTATTGATCATAAACTGCCTCTGCGGGATCGGGACGAATGGCCGATTGTAACGGATGCGAGCGGTGAAATTATCTGGCTGCCTGGCTTGAAAAAATCCATCTTTGACGATCTTGTGATTTCAAACAGTGACCGCATTGTATTACAATATAGACAGCATGAAAAGTGTAGGGGGCAAGCATTAACATGAAACAGGATATCGAAAAAGTGCTGATCTCAGAAGATGAGATCCAGCAGAAAGTAAAACAGCTTGGAGAACAATTAACAAGCGAGTACAGCGACACGTTTCCGTTGGCAATCGGTGTGTTAAAGGGAGCGCTTCCTTTTATGGCTGATCTTATAAAGCATATTGATACATATTTGGAAATGGACTTCATGGATGTATCAAGCTACGGAAATTCCACGGTTTCTTCCGGAGAAGTCAAAATCATCAAAGATTTGGATACATCTGTAGAAGGCCGGGACATCTTAATCATTGAAGATATTATCGACAGTGGGTTAACCTTGAGCTATCTCGTAGAACTCTTCCGATATCGTAAAGCGAAATCAATTAAGATTGTTACCCTGTTGGATAAACCAAGCGGAAGAAAAGCGGACATTAAAGCAGACTTCGTAGGCTTTGAAGTTCCTGACGCGTTTGTTGTGGGTTACGGACTTGATTATGCCGAACGCTATCGCAATCTGCCTTACATCGGAGTATTAAAACCGGCGATTTATGAAAGCTGATCGGCTGCCTGCTTCCGAGATGGTTATCGGTTGTATTGGAATGATTTTCTATGGTACTATTGAACATAGTTGTGCTTACTGTGGGAGGAGGTAAGGAATGAATCGGGTCTTCCGTAATACCATTTTTTATTTACTTATTTTATTAGTAGTAATCGGGGTTGTGAGTTACTTCCAGACTTCAAACCCGAAGACAGAAAATATGTCGTACAGTACGTTTATCAAGAACCTCGATGAGGGGAAAGTTGATAGCGTATCGGTTCAGCCTGTCAGAGGTGTTTATGAGGTAAAAGGACAGCTGAAAAAATACGACAAAGACCAGTACTTTTTAACACATGTTCCTGAAGGAAAGGGAGCAGACCAGATATTTGATGCAATTAAAAAGACGGACGTAAAAGTTGATCCCGCACAGGAAACAAGCGGGTGGGTGACGTTCTTAACGACGATCATTCCGTTTGTCATCATCTTTATTCTGTTTTTCTTCCTGCTCAATCAGGCTCAGGGCGGCGGCAGCCGTGTCATGAACTTCGGAAAGAGCAAAGCGAAGCTGTATACGGAAGAAAAGAAACGCGTGAAGTTTAAAGATGTAGCCGGCGCGGATGAGGAGAAGCAGGAGCTTGTTGAGGTTGTTGAGTTTCTGAAAGATCCTCGCAAATTCGCCGAGCTTGGCGCCAGAATTCCTAAAGGCGTGCTGCTGGTCGGACCTCCGGGAACCGGTAAGACATTGCTTGCGAGAGCCTCAGCCGGTGAAGCGGGCGTTCCTTTCTTCAGCATCAGCGGATCTGACTTCGTTGAAATGTTTGTCGGTGTCGGTGCTTCCCGTGTGCGTGATTTATTCGAAAATGCGAAAAAGAATGCGCCTTGTCTGATCTTCATTGATGAGATCGACGCGGTAGGACGTCAGCGCGGCGCAGGTCTTGGCGGCGGGCATGATGAACGCGAACAGACGCTGAACCAGCTGCTTGTTGAGATGGACGGTTTCAGTGCGAATGAAGGAATCATTATTATCGCTGCGACAAACCGTGCGGACATTCTCGACCCTGCATTGCTTCGTCCGGGACGTTTTGACCGTCAGATTACGGTAGACCGTCCGGATGTCATCGGCCGTGAAGCCGTATTACAGGTCCATGCGAGAAACAAACCGCTTGATGAAACGGTGAACTTAAAAGCAATCGCTTCAAGAACACCCGGTTTCTCAGGCGCCGATTTAGAAAACCTTCTTAACGAAGCGGCACTTGTTGCTGCCCGTCAAAACAAGAAGAAAATTGATATGCGCGACATTGATGAAGCGACGGACCGTGTCATTGCGGGTCCTGCGAAGAAGAGCCGCGTCATATCGAAAAAAGAACGCAATATCGTGGCGTACCACGAGGGCGGTCACACCGTTATCGGACTTGTGCTGGATGAAGCCGATATGGTTCATAAAGTAACGATCGTTCCGAGGGGGCAGGCGGGCGGATACGCGGTCATGCTTCCGAGAGAAGACCGTTACTTCCAGACAAAACCTGAACTTCTCGATAAAATTGTCGGTCTTCTGGGCGGACGGGTTGCCGAGGAAATTATCTTCGGCGAAGTCAGCACGGGGGCTCACAATGACTTCCAGCGGGCAACGAGCATTGCCAGAAGAATGGTGACAGAGTTCGGTATGTCAGAAAAACTCGGACCGCTTCAGTTCGGTCAATCTCAAGGCGGTCAAGTATTCCTGGGCCGGGATTTCAACAACGAGCAGAACTACAGTGATCAGATCGCTTACGAAATCGATCAGGAAATTCAGCGCATCATTAAAGAATGTTATGAGCGTGCGAAAACCATCCTGACTGAAAATCGCGATAAGCTTGAATTGATTGCTCAGACATTGCTTGATGTGGAAACATTAGATGCGGAACAAATCAAGCATCTCGTGGATCACGGAAAACTCCCTGAGCGCAATTTCTCAGATGACCATCTTCAAAAAGACGATGTGAAAGTAAACATCCTGTCTAAAACAGAAGACGAAAAGAAAGACGAGCCGAAAGAATAGTTCGCTTTCTGATATGAAAACCGCCGGCGTATACCGGCGGTTTTTTTACTGGTTCCGTTTTGTTTACAAAAGAGCCGCAGATCGTGTATGGTATTGTAGAATGTTGAAAATGTTATGATTAGAAACTATTCAAAAGTGGTGATAGAGGTTGTTACTGGTTATAGATGTGGGGAACACCAACACCGTGATTGGTGTATATCATGATGGGGAATTAGAATATCATTGGCGCATAGAAACGAGCAGGCACAAAACAGAAGACGAATTCGGCATGCTGCTCCGCTCCTT
This sequence comes from Bacillus sp. JHAA, assembly GCF_036961585.1. Classification (NCBI taxonomy): domain Bacteria; kingdom Bacillati; phylum Bacillota; class Bacilli; order Caryophanales; family Bacillaceae; genus Bacillus; species Bacillus sp. JHAA. The sequence goes on from NZ_JBAMDE010000012.1 coordinate 43,668, forward strand.
ATTTGAACATTCCGGACTCATGTTTGAACAGATTGAAGGGATTATCATCTCATCCGTGGTGCCGCCGATTATGTTCTCTTTAGAAAGAATGTGCACAAAATACTTTCACATCGAGCCGCAAGTTGTCGGCCCGGGAATGAAAACAGGTTTAAATATAAAGTATGACAATCCGAAAGAAGTGGGAGCTGACAGGATCGTCAATGCCGTTGCGGCGATCCAGCAGTATGGCGGCCCCTTAATTGTTGTTGATTTCGGAACGGCGACGACGTATTGCTACATTGATGAAAACAAACAATACATGGGCGGCGCGATTGCTCCCGGCATTACGATTTCAACGGAAGCGCTGTACTCACGTGCGGCGAAGCTTCCAAGAATTGAAATTGCCCGTCCGGACAATATCATCGGCAAAAACACGGTAAGCGCCATGCAGTCCGGCATCCTTTTTGGCTATGTCGGACAAGTTGAAGGTATAGTGAAGCGGATGAAATGGCAGGCAACACAGGAACCGAAAGTCATTGCGACAGGCGGGCTTGCGTCATTAATCGCAAACGAATCAGACTGTATTGATATTGTTGACCCGTTTCTCACTCTGAAAGGGCTGGAAATCATTTATGAGCGAAATCGCGTGGGTCACGTATAGGAGGTAAACGATGGATTATTTAATTAAAGCAATTGCATATGACGGTAAAGTGCGGGCTTATGCAGCCAGAACGACAGATATGGTTAATGAAGCGCAAAGAAGGCATGACACGTGGCCGACGGCATCAGCCGCAATCGGCCGGACGATGACAGCTTCTCTGATGCTAGGAGCGATGCTTAAGGGTGAAGATAAGCTGACAGTCAAAATAGAAGGCGGCGGCCCGATCGGAGCCATTGTCGCAGATGCGAACGCAAAGGGTGAGGTAAGAGCATACGTATCAAACCCGCACGTTCATTTTGATCTCAATGAACAAGGGAAACTGGATGTCAGACGGGCGGTCGGAACTGATGGAACACTCAGTGTCGTAAAAGATTTGGGCTTGCGTGATTATTTTACGGGACAAGTAGAGATTGTCTCGGGTGAACTCGGTGACGACTTCACATATTATCTTGTTTCTTCTGAACAAGTCCCTTCATCTGTCGGCGTAGGTGTTCTGGTAAATCCTGATAACACGATTCTCGCTGCGGGCGGGTTCATCATTCAGCTTCTTCCGGGGACTGATGAAGAAACCATTTCAACAATTGAAAAGCAATTATCTCAAATCGAACCGATTTCAAAATTGATTCAAAAAGGCCTGACACCGGAAGAAATCTTGGAAGAAGTTCTGGGTCAAAAACCGGACGTTCTCGAAACAATGCCGGTCAAATTTCACTGTTCTTGTTCAAAAGATCGATTCGAAACGGCCATTTTAGGACTAGGCAAAAAAGAAATACAAGATATGATAGAAGAAGACGGAAAAGCCGAAGCGGTTTGCCATTTTTGTAATGAGAAATATTTATTTACAAAAGAAGAACTGGAAGAGCTTCGTGACGAAACAACCCGCTAGCTCTTTAGCGGGTTGTTCTATTTTATAAAAGGGATGGGGTAGATTTTGAAATCGAGAACACTTTTGACGATTATTGTAGCGGCGCTGTTAGTATGCAGTGTGACAGTGGCGTATAAGTTAACAAAATCCCAAGCCGCGGGGTCATCTGAAGAATCCATCGCGACAATCGGTGATAAACATATCACACGGCAAGACTGGATGAAAAAGATGGAAGACCAGTACGGAAAATCAACTCTGGAAGACATGATTAATGCAGAAGTAGTGGAAGAGCTTGCGAAAAAGAATAAACTCACAGTTTCAAACAGCGAATTGGAGCGGGAGTTTCTTTTAATCAAAGCGGTAGATAATTCATTTTATGAAGACAGCCATATTACCGAAAAAGAATGGAGAGACCAGATCCGCTACAACATTCTTCTTGAAGAACTGCTGACGAAGGACATCGATATATCGGATAAGGAAATGCAATCATTTTATAATAAAAATAAAGAATTGTACCATTTCGATGATTCATACAGAATCCGGCACATTGTCGTCAAAAACAAAGATGAGGCGGACAGGGTGCTTGCTGATTTGAAAGGCGGTTCCAGCTTTGAAGCCGTCGCCGCTGAGCGTTCCACGGACAGATACACGTCTCAGTATGGCGGAGACCTCGGCTTTGTGACAGAAAACCAGGAAAATATCCCGCAGGCATATATCACAGAAGCTAAAAATCTTAAAGAAGATGAATGGTCCGCTGAACCGATTAAAGTTTCTTCAGGATACGCCGTCATTCAGCTGAAAGAAAAGCTTAAAGCGAGAACTTTCTCATACAATGAAGTGAAGAGCCAAATCAGACGCCAGATCGCGATGGATCAATTAGGTGACAAGGCGACAGTCAAAACGCTGTGGAAAGAGGCGGGGGTCTCTTGGTTCTACGGGGAAAAAAGAACTAAATGATTGACAAAAAATTTTGAAATTGATAACTTATATTTATAATACCAATAAATTTAGTCGGAAATTGAGGTGTCCAACATGGTGCGTATTGCAAATTCTATTACTGAACTAATCGGAAATACTCCTATTGTGAAATTGAATCGCCTGACGGATGAAAACAGTGCAGATGTATATCTGAAGCTTGAATACATGAATCCGGGCAGCAGCGTAAAAGATCGGATCGGAGTGGCGATGATTGAAGCGGCTGAAAAAGAAGGAAAATTAAAAGCCGGCGACACAATCATTGAACCGACAAGCGGAAATACAGGAATCGGTCTTGCGATGGTGGCAGCGGCTAAAGGTCTCAGAGCCATTCTCGTTATGCCTGATACAATGAGTATGGAGCGACGCAATCTGCTGCGCGCATACGGAGCGGAGCTTGTGCTGACTCCCGGCGCAGAAGGAATGAAGGGCGCCATTAAAAAGGCGGAAGAACTTGCCGAGGAACACGGATACTTTGTGCCTCAGCAATTCAACAATGCGGCAAACCCGGAAATTCACCGCCAAACGACGGGGAAAGAAATCGTAGAACAGTTTGGTGACGACCAGCTTGATGCGTTCGTGGCCGGAATCGGTACCGGCGGAACCATCACGGGAGCGGGCGAAGTACTGAAAGAAGCATATCCATCCATCAAAATCTATGCGGTAGAGCCGGCGGATTCTCCAGTTCTTTCCGGCGGAAAACCGGGCCCGCATAAAATTCAGGGTATCGGAGCGGGATTTGTCCCTGAAACATTGAATACGGACATCTATGATCAGATCATTCCCGTCAAAAACGAGGATGCATTTGAATATGCCCGTAAAACGGCAAAAGAAGAAGGGATTCTCGGCGGCATTTCTTCCGGAGCGGCCATTTACGCGGCACTGGAAATCGCGAAAAAACTGGGGAAAGGCAAGAAAGTGCTTGCGATCATCCCTAGTAACGGAGAACGTTACTTAAGCACACCGCTTTATCAGTTTGAATAGAGACATACACACGGCTCCCGGCTGTATCCGGGAGTTTTTTTGTGCCTGAAGCATCGAAAATCCAAAAAACGTTTCGAATTTTATGGTTGGAAGTGAAATTCACTTTTTTCACCAGTGTGATTGCTTTAAAATAAAACTACAGTAAAACGAAGCAGAGGATTGATATGATGGCACAACGCAGACCGGCAGGAAGAAAAATACCTTTTACGAAACAAGCATTTTTACAGCGATATGAAAACCTTTCGAAATCGAGAAAACGGCATGTTCTGCTCGAAAGCGCGAGAGGGGGAAGATTCAGTATAGCCGGTCTAGATCCGATTGCGTCCGTCAGAGGGAAAGACGGAATTACAACGATCAAGCATGAGGGGGAAACACTGTTTAAAGAAGGTGACCCGCTGCGGGCCTTTCATGAATGGTTTGGAACGCTCGGAACGGAAACAAACGTTGAGTTTCCGGACTTTCAAGGCGGTGCGATTGGTTTTATCAGTTACGACTACGCCCGATATATTGAGAATTTTAAGATGCTGTCGTTAGATGATCTGGAAACACCTGATATTTACTTTCTTGTTTTTGATGATGTGGCCGTTTATGACCATGAGGAAGAGGCGTTATGGCTCATTACCCATACTGAAGCGGAAGAAGCGGATCTTGCGGAAGAAAAGCTGTCCGGCTTAGAGGACATGTGGTGTTCCCTCCAAACGGCGGACGAGCCTTTTTCACCGCTGAATCGGAATGGGGACGGATCGTACGCCGCTCCGTTCACTGAAGAAGGATTTTCGCAGGCTGTAGAACAAATTAAACAATATATCGCGAGCGGCGATGTGTTCCAGGTTAATTTGTCCATCAGGCAGTCTCAGTCCTTATCCGTTCATCCGTATGAGGTGTATAAACACTTGAGAAACGTCAATCCGTCTCCTTATATGGCCTATCTCGAGACACCGGGGTTTCAAGTGATATGCGGGTCGCCGGAGCTATTGGTGACAAAGAAGGGGAAGAAGCTTGAAACGAGACCGATCGCGGGTACGCGTTCAAGAGGAAAAGACGATGCTGAAGACAAGGCTTTGGCTGATGAATTAATTCACAACGAAAAAGAACGTGCGGAACACGTCATGCTTGTTGATCTTGAGCGCAATGACCTCGGGCGCGTATCGCGCTACGGCTCCGTGCGGGTTAACGAATTTATGGCGATCGAAAAGTATTCCCACGTCATGCATATCGTGTCAAACGTACAGGGGGAACTGCAGGACGGATATGACGCGACAGACATTATTCATGCGGTTTTCCCGGGGGGCACCATCACGGGAGCGCCCAAAGTGAGAACGATGGAAATTATAGAAGAGCTTGAGCCGACAAGACGGGGGCTTTATACTGGATCTATAGGCTGGTTCGGATTCAACGGAGATTTGCAGTTTAACATTGTGATCCGGACGATCTATGCAGCCGGCGGACATGCTTTCATGCAGTCCGGAGCAGGAGTAGTCATTGATTCGGTTCCGAAGCATGAATACAAGGAATCGTTCAAAAAAGCTTTTGCAATGAAAAAGGCGTTAGAGCTGAGCGAAGAAGAGACAAAAAATTAGACGAGGTGAGCAGAGATGATTTTAATGATTGACAATTATGATTCATTTACGTACAACTTGGTTCAATATTTGGGTGAGCTCGGGGAGGAACTGATCGTCAGACGGAATGACGAGATTACAATTGAGCAGATTGAAGAGCTGGCACCGGATTTCTTAATGATTTCACCCGGGCCGTGCAGTCCTGATGAAGCGGGGATCAGCCTCGAAGCGATCAAACATTTTGCCGGCAGTATTCCTATTTTCGGCGTATGTCTCGGGCATCAGTCGATTGCGCAAGTATTCGGCGGCGATGTCGTCAGAGCGGAGCGGCTCATGCACGGCAAAACGTCAGAAGTTATGCATGACGGACAGACGATTTTTAAAGGCCTGCAAAATCCGCTTGTCGCCACCCGGTACCATTCACTTATTGTCAAAGCGGACACGCTGCCGGAGTGTTTTACGGTATCCGCTCAAACCAAAGAAGGAGAAATTATGGCAATCCGCCATAATGAGCTGCCTGTTGAAGGTGTTCAGTTCCATCCGGAATCCATCATGACCTCCTTCGGCAAAGAGATGCTCAGAAACTTTATAGAGACACACCGCAAAAAGGAAGTGACGGTGTGATTATATATTTGAATGGTCAATATATAGAGGAGAAAGAAGCGGCGCTTTCTCCTTTTGACCATGGTTATCTGTACGGGATCGGCGCGTTCGAGACGTTCAGGCTTTACAGCGGCCGGCCGTTTTTGCCGGATGCGCATGTCGCCAGGCTCAACAGGGCGCTTCGGGATGTGCAGATTGCATATGAGGTGAACAAACAGGAGCTGCTTGATATGCTTCGGAGACTGTTGCTCCTCAATGACATCAAGGACGGCAGCGCGCGTGTCCGGCTTAACATCTCGGCAGGAGTCAGCGATAAAGGGTTTGCCGCGCAGACTTATGAAAAGCCGACCGTCCTTTGTTTCGTCAACCGGCTCAATCCGGAAACTCTGCCTGTTCAAAAAGAAGGCAAGCTTCTCTCTATCAGGAGAAATACGCCTGAAGGATATTTCCGGTTAAAATCCCATCACTATTTAAACAACATGTATGCTAAACGGGAGATCGGGAATGATCCCAATCTTGAAGGCATTTTCCTGACCGGAGAAGGAGATGTCGCGGAAGGCATTGTCTCCAACGTGTTTTGGCGAAAAGGAGACAAGGTCTTTACGCCATCCTTGGATACGGGAATTCTCGATGGTGTAACGAGACAGTTTGTCATTGATGAATTGAAACGGCAGGGGACAGAAGTCACCGAAGGCCGATTCCGTTTTCAATCAATGCTTGAAGCGGATGAAGCATGGTTGACAAACTCCGTGCTTGAAATCATCCCGTTTTCTAAAATAGAGGAAGTGCCGCTGCCCGGAGTGAGCGGAAAAACGGTGCAATTGCTCCGTAATCAGTATCAGCAGGAAATAAACAAAATGAATGTACAGGAGGAGGAACAAAATGGCGCAGCAAACAATTGAACAGCCTAAACTGATTCATACAAAAAAAGGCGCTCTTTCCTATAAAGAGAAGACGCTCGTTATGGGGATATTAAATGTAACGCCAGACTCCTTCTCTGACGGCGGCAAATACGACAGTACGGAAAGGGCGCTTCTGCATGCGGCGAAGATGGCTGAAGAAGGGGCGCATATCATAGATATCGGCGGCGAATCGACAAGACCCGGCGCATCACTCGTGTCGGCTGATGAGGAAATGTCACGAGTCATCCCCGTCATAGAGCGGATCACAAGCGAGCTGGACATTCCGCTTTCAATCGATACGTACAAAGCGTCCGTGGCAGACGAAGCGGTCAAAGCGGGAGCCTCTATCCTTAATGACATCTGGGGGGCGAAAGGTGATCCTGACATGGCGTCAGTAGCCGCCGCACACGGGGTTCCGATTATCTTAATGCATAATCGCATGGAAAGAAACTACAACGATCTTATTCCTGATATGCTTGCAGACTTGATGGAAAGCGTAAAAATTGCCGCAGAAGCCGGCGTCACAGATGAAAACATGATTCTGGATCCGGGGATCGGCTTTGCGAAAAACTATGAGGACAACCTGGCTGTCATGAACAAGCTGGAGGTGTTCAGCGGGTTAGGTTATCCGCTGCTCCTGGCGACATCGAGAAAAAGGTTCATCGGCCGTGTGCTTGACCTTCCCCCTGAAGAACGTGCTGAGGGAACGGGAGCGACAGTATGCCTTGGCGTCCAGAAAGGCTGCGACATTGTGAGGGTGCACGATGTCAAAGAGATCGCAAGAATGACTAAGATGATGGATGCTATGTTGAACAAAGGAGGCGCACATTATGGATAAAGTATATGTAGAAGGTATGGAGTTTTACGGATATCACGGCGTGTTCGAAGAAGAAAACAAACTCGGCCAGCGCTTCAAAGTAGACCTGACTGCCGAACTGGATTTGAGCAAAGCGGGAAAAACGGATGACCTCTCTTATACCATTAACTATGCGGAATTGTACAGTGTCTGCCGCGGCATCGTTGAGGGCGAGCCCGTTAATTTGGTCGAGACCCTTGCGGAACGGATCGCAGACACCGTCCTTGAGAAATTTGAGCCGGTGCAGCAATGTACGGTAAAGGTTGTTAAGCCTGACCCGCCGATTCCCGGCCATTATAAATCAGTAGCCATAGAAATGACGAGAAAGAAATCATGAACAATACGGCATATATCGGCCTCGGCTCCAATATGGGCGACCGTGAACATTATTTGCGCCAGGCAGTGGCCATGCTCAGCCGGCATCATGGCGTGACGGTGTCAAAGGTGTCCTCCATATATGAAACAGATCCCGTCGGCTATGAGGATCAAGATCAGTTTCTCAATATGGCGGTTGAAGTAAAAACGTCGTTATCTCCTTTTGAACTTCTTGATGTAACGCAGAGCATTGAAGCTGAATTAGGCAGAACGAGAGAGATTCGCTGGGGACCGCGGACGGCAGACCTTGACATTTTGCTGTATAATCGTGAAAATATTGAAACAGAGCGGCTGATTGTTCCGCATCCGAGAATGTATGAGCGCTTATTTGTCCTTGCGCCGTTAAAAGAAATATGTCCGCAGGCGGATCATATCACGATAAGCGCTGAAACAAACCAAGAAGGTGTAAGAGTATGGAAGCAGAAATCTGGGGTAGGCGAATTCGTGCATTCAGAAAGCTGAAAGGTTATACTCAAGAAGGATTTGCAAAAGCATTAGGTATATCAGTTTCTATTGTCGGTGAAATTGAACGCGGAAACCGATTGCCGTCAGATGCCATCATTCAAGCTGCGGCAGATGTTTTAAATATAAGTGCGGACGAATTGGCCCCGCCTGAAAAATAGACAAATGAAAGGAGGGGAAAAATGTTTAAAATCGGTGATATTCAATTGAAAAACCGGGTTGTGCTTGCCCCTATGGCCGGTGTCTGCAACTCAGCGTTCAGATTGACTGTAAAGGAATTCGGAGCCGGATTGGTATGCGCTGAAATGGTCAGTGACAAAGCGATTCTTTACAATAACGCCAGAACAATGGGGATGCTTTACATTGATGAACGTGAAAAACCGCTCAGCCTTCAGATTTTTGGAGGAAAAAAGGAAACCCTTGTGGAAGCGGCGAAGTTTGTAGATCAAAACACGACTGCTGATATTATTGATATTAACATGGGATGTCCCGTACCCAAGATTACAAAATGTGATGCGGGCGCCAAATGGCTTCTCGATCCCGATAAGATTTATGAAATGGTATCCGCAGTAGTAGATGCTGTTGATAAGCCGGTTACAGTGAAGATGAGAATGGGCTGGGATGAAGAGCACATTTATGCGGTGAAAAATGCCCAAGCCGTTGAACGTGCCGGCGGAAAAGCCGTTGCCCTGCACGGACGCACAAGAGTGCAAATGTATGAAGGCACTGCGAACTGGGATATCATTAAAGAAGTGAAGCAATCCGTCTCCATTCCCGTCATCGGAAACGGTGATGTCAAAACGCCTCAGGACGCGAAACGCATGCTTGAGGAAACAGGAGTTGACGGCGTCATGATCGGCCGGGCCGCACTCGGCAACCCGTGGATGATTTACCGTACGGTGCACTACCTTGAAACCGGCGAGTTAAAAGACGAACCGAAAGTCCGTGAAAAAATGTCGGTATGCAAACTGCACTTAGACCGCCTGATTAAGTTAAAAGGCGAAAATGTGGCAGTCAGAGAAATGAGAAAACACGCTGCCTGGTACCTGAAAGGTGTCAGAGGCAATGCGAATGTACGTAACGAAATTAACCAATGTGAGACGCGTGAAGAAGTTGTGCAGCTTTTAGATGCATTTACCGCCGAAGCAGAGGCAAAAGAGCTTCAAGATGCAAAAGTAGGTTAATATACACCCTCTATTGCTGCTCACTGCCAGCTTACCGCTGGCAGTTTTTCTGCTTTTTCGTGAAATCAAAATGTAACGGAGTGATACCAATGAGTCAAGAAGAGCAAAATCATGAGGAATTGAACGACCAGCTGCAAGTCAGACGAGATAAAATGAACCAGCTGAGAGAAAACGGCATTGACCCTTTCGGCGAACGTTTCGAGAGAACGCATCAATCTCAACAGATCATTGACGCCTACCAGGAGCTTTCTAAAGAAGAACTGGAAGAAAAAGCGATCGAAGTGACCATTGCAGGCCGTATGATGACAAAGCGCGGAAAAGGGAAAGCCGGCTTTGCGCATCTGCAGGACTTAGAAGGTCAAATTCAAATTTACGTAAGAAAAGACAGTGTCGGCGAAGAACAATATGAAATCTTTAAATCTTCAGACCTCGGAGACGTTATCGGCATCACGGGGAAAGTTTTCAAAACAAACGTAGGCGAGCTTTCTGTCAAAGCGACATCTTTCGAACTGCTGACAAAAGCACTGCGTCCTCTTCCTGATAAATATCATGGGTTAAAAGACGTTGAACAGCGTTACCGCCAGCGCTATCTCGATCTCATCGTAAACCCTGACAGCAAACAAACGTTTATCACACGCAGCAAAATCATCCAAGCGATGAGAAGATACTTAGATGACCATGGATACTTAGAAGTTGAAACACCTACGATGCACAGCATACCGGGAGGAGCGTCTGCACGCCCGTTCATCACGCACCATAACGCACTCGACATGCCTCTTTATATGCGTATTGCGATTGAACTGCACCTGAAACGCCTGATTGTCGGCGGATTGGAAAAAGTCTACGAAATCGGCCGCGTGTTCCGTAACGAAGGTGTTTCTACACGCCACAACCCTGAATTCACGATGATCGAGCTGTATGAAGCGTACGCCGATTATAAAGATATTATGAGTCTTACGGAAAACCTCGTAGCACATATTGCGCAGGAAGTGCTTGGAAGCACCACAATCCAGTACGGCGAAGAGCAGATTGATCTGAAACCTGAATGGAAACGACTCCACATGGTAGATGCGGTCAAAGAAGCGACAGGTGTAGATTTCTGGAATGAGATGACTGTTGAAGAAGCGCGCGGTCATGCAAAAGAGCATGGTATCGAGATCACAAACTCAATGACGGTGGGTCATATCATCAATGAATTCTTCGAACAAAAAATTGAAGAAACACTCATTCAGCCTACATTTATTTACGGCCACCCTGTAGAGATTTCTCCTCTTGCTAAGAAAAATCCGGAGGACCCTCGCTTTACAGACCGTTTTGAGCTGTTTATCGTCGGCCGTGAGCACGCTAATGCGTTTACGGAGCTGAATGACCCTATTGACCAGAGGGAACGCTTTGAAGCGCAGTTAAAAGAAAGAGAAGAAGGAAACGATGAAGCGCATATGATGGATGAAGACTTCGTTGAAGCTCTTGAATACGGCATGCCGCCGACCGGGGGATTGGGTATCGGTATCGACCGCCTTGTCATGCTGTTAACAAATGCTCCGTCTATCAGAGACGTTTTATTATTCCCTCAAATGAGACAACGATAATAAAAGGGAAGGCGCCGTTTCTGCTTATCGCAGTACGGCGCTTTTTTAGAAACAAGCCGCTCGTAAAACTTTTTTGATTTTCTTTTAAAAAACTATTGCACTATTATTTGTGAGGTGGTATATTATTATTCGTTGCCGCTAAACAAGGCGCTGACGAAAAAAGAAATTTAAAAAGTTGTTGACTTCAAGAGATTGATAAGATATAATAATAAAGTCGCTTGAACAAAAGACA
>NZ_JBAMDE010000013.1:0-51621 GCF_036961585.1 Bacillus sp. JHAA
CTAGTCATCCTACTTTTTATCTTCTTCCAAGTAGTATAAATAACCATCTCATATAATCACTACATTATGAAAACGTAATTCTGAATTATACTTTATTATGATTTTTTCTTTTAAACATAGGAAACTGCACCAATAAATTTAAATGAATAGTTTTTTGCAGTTATTTCTTTCTCCCTGCCGTCATATTCAAAATTATATAAAAGAACAGCAGCATTGATTTGATCAGGGAGTGTGGTACCTACTATGTCTTCGAAACGAGGTAAGATGACACTATCGTATGAACAGCCGTCAATTAGTGCAGGTAAATTGTTACGATTATTTTCATGTGCAACTTTTTCTATAAAATCTTCATCTAAATCATCGATATCTATATCAAAGTCAATTAAAAATTGGGAAGGAAGAAAATCACCCTCATCTTCATTGTAAACTAATTCAACATATTTACCTAATGATTCATTATCCTTTATACTTCCGATCCACAATGATACGTAATTTTGACGTTCCATATAAACCTCCTATTATTTAATCCTCAATCCTTTTGGCAGGGCTTCCACTCCACCTTTAAGTCTATAGTTTGCCCAATTATTCAACCTTCGGACAAATATATTATAGTTTAGAGATGAATCAATAATTCCCAGCAATTCATTATGGGCAGCTGTAGAGCCCAATCCCCCGTGTTTACCAACAGGATTTACGAACTCAACTTCGTTTATGGCAGTTCTTAAATCTCTTATTTGTTCCGCTGTAATATTCCAATGTTTAAAGGTAGGAGCTCGGGAAACTAAATGCCATTCGTGCATTCCACCGGGTGCTCTTAGTTGTCTTTCAATTGCTCTTCTAACTCTTTTATCTGCCCAAAGTTCATCAAGTTGTTTTGTGGTTAATGAGTTGAACCAATTATTAAATTCACCACTTTTTACTGTAGGAACTATTGTTTTTCTAGGTTTCTTTACATTCTGGGTTTTTATTATCTCAGTTTCTTGTAAAGCTTTCGACTTCTGTCCTTCAATCTCTTTCTTCAAAAGCGGTGTATTTTTCACATTATGCGTATTCTCAATATCCTGGACAATTCCTGCAAAAGCTGGTTGATTTCCTTTTGATAATGAATTGGTGAAATCTTTAGTTTTCTGGATACCTGTCTTCACATGTTTTGCAGCTGCTTTTTCTCCAGCTTCCAAGACGTTATCCACTTTGGCGGCGCCTGTTTTTGCGAGCTTGCTTGTTACTTTTACAGCTGAACCGGAACCTTTGAGTCCCACAATGCTCCCGATGGCGTAGGTGATGTAATGTGATCTTGAATACGCATCCCCGTTAACCATTTTATCATTCCACGAATCCGCCAGGTTTGTCCATATGATTTTTGCGTAGGAGGGCGTGTTCAATACAGCTGATATGGTTTTAGCGACTTTTTGTTCATCAGAGAGATGGTAAAAATCCCATGCGCCGACAGCGAGATCTTTGACGCCGGTTATGGTGTCTTTCCCGACATCATAAAGGCCGACGCCTATTCCTTTAACGATATCCCAAGCCGTTTCTCCGACTTCTTCTAGCTGTTTTGCTTGTTCAAGCTGCATCACATATCCCACCTGAGCGGGTTCAAGGTTTTCATAGCCGATTTTCTTCGCGATTTCTAAGTATTCATCCGGGTCGGTTACACCATCAGCCAGCTTTTTCTTCAGATCCTTGATTTCACGCTCTTTCGCTTCTTCCTTTTTAATCGTCAAATAAGCATCCGAGTGCCTTGCGATATCGCCTTTTTTCTTATGAATATCACTTTCACGGTACGCTTTGGCGTTGTAGTGAAGCGGCGTGGCGCTTTTTCCTTTGCCTGTGGCGTTTTGAAGCTGCTGAAAGTCGGCTTGGATGAAATGTTCGTTCGCTTCGGTTTCTGTGTATTCCTTCGTTAGATCGTGATCAAGCTTCCCGAGCTTATGTATGGTTTCGCTTCTTTTTTTGTCAGCTGAAGAAAGCTTCTGATCTGTGCTTTCGGTTGAAAACAGATCAAGCGAGATGATGTCTTCGATCTCTCTGAGGATGGACCCCATGTCCTTTTTTTGCCCTTCCATAATTGCCTTTGATTTACTGAGGGCGTGGGTGAGCTCATGCTCCAGAAATGATTCCTCCACATGCGAATTGAAAAGTCCGGCGTCTTCGACCTTGCCGGGAAGGCTTGTGAGAAATGCGATTTTCATGTCGATCAGATCAAGCCAGCTGTCTGTGACGCCGGCGTGATCCTTAAAAAAAGCTTTGATGTTGTCAGCGCCCCGGCCTGAAAAGTCGCTGTCACCGAGGTCAGCCATACCTTGAAACGCTTTTTTTAGATTGACCATCTGACCGCGCAGTTTTTTATATTCACCCGCGCGCTGTTTGGCGGCGGCGAGGAGGGTGGTTGCTTCGAAAACTTTCATGACCATATCCTTTCTTTTGTTCGATATCAAAATTTTACCACGTGAGTCAGGATATACAGTGTAGGAAATAGGTAATAAGAATAAAATGAATCTTTTGGCTTGCGACTTCCTTCCTGTATGAAGGGAGGCTTTTTATGTTTTGTATAATAACCCTCACATTCGGCTTACTGCGCTCCGGTGATTTTAAGCGTGCCTGTTTTTTCTAATGTCTTACACTCGAAACAACCCAACCGCTGAGGTATAATAGAAGCAGAGTATTTATCATACAGATTCAATTCGTGAAAGAGAGTGGAACAAAATGGGCCGTAAGTGGAACAATATTAAAGAAAAGAAAGCATCAAAGGACGCAAATACGAGCCGGATTTACGCGAAGTTCGGCCGTGAGATTTATGTGGCGGCAAAACAAGGCGAGCCAGATCCGGAATCGAACCAGGCGTTAAAAGTGGTGCTTGAGCGTGCGAAGACGTACAGCGTGCCGAAAAATATTATTGAGCGTGCGATTGAAAAGGCGAAAGGCGGCGCGGAGGAGAACTTTGACGAGCTGCGTTACGAAGGTTTCGGGCCGAACGGTTCAATGATCATCGTTGATGCGTTAACGAATAATGTAAACCGCACGGCGCCTGAAGTGCGCGCCGCATTCGGGAAAAACGGCGGAAATATGGGTGTGAGCGGGTCTGTCGCTTACATGTTCGATGCGACTGCCGTTATCGGCGTTGAAGGCAAGACGGCGGATGAAGCGCTGGAATTGCTGATGGAAGCTGATGTGGACGTTCGCGATATTTTAGAAGAGGATGACAGTGTGATCGTGTATGCCGAGCCTGACCAATTCCATGCCGTGCAGGAGGCATTCAAAAATGCCGGCGTTGAAGAGTTCACCGTTGCGGAGCTGACGATGCTTGCGCAAAATGAAGTCGAGCTTCCGGAAGATGCGAAAGCTCAATTTGAAAAGCTGATCGATGTGCTGGAAGACCTCGAAGACGTACAGCAGGTTTATCACAATGTAGATTTAGGCGAATAAAGACAAAAAGGCCGGGGCGGCATAAGTTCCGGCCTTTTTATTTTGCTTAAGCGGTCGGCCTGTATCGTATTTTTCTCCGTAAGCAATTATTGATTATTTCGCCAAAACTGGGCGGATGCCCATACGTTTCCTTCCGGATGTCATAAACTGGACTGTAACCTATGTGAAGGAGCGATAAATCATGAATGAAAGAAGACCGATTTACGGCGGAGGCTTTGGCGGCGGCTATGGAGGCTTCGGAGGCTACCCGGGGTACGGTTTTGGCGGCTACGGCGGCTACGGAGGATATCCAGGATACGGTTTCGGCGGAGGCTACGGATACCCGGGATACGGTTTTGGCGGTTACGGCGGTTTTGGCGGCTACGGCGGCTACGGAGGCTTCGGGGGATATCCGGGGTACGGTTTTGGCGGCTATGGCGGAGGCTACGGCGGCTACCCGTTCCATCATCATCATCATCGGGAAAGCCAATATATCTGACCATTCGGGAAAAAGCACTCTTGGAACAGCAAGAGTGTTTTTTTGTGACCGTTTCTAAGCGCTGGCTTTTCTTATTTTCTTACAGGGCATAAATGCCGATACGGATTCATACCTATTAAGGTCATGTGTTTAGGAAAGGAGGATCGTAATGAAAGAAAATCAGCCGTTTACACCGGTCAAATCCTATAAACCCTTCCACAGCCGGTTTGATCCCTGCCCGCCGATCGGAAGAAAATACTTCAGAACGCCGCCGCATCTTTATATGCGGTTTCAGCCGTATCACTTGGAGCAGTTTTCTCCGATGGAGGCATTGAGAAAAGGGACCCTTTGGAAGGATCTTTACGATTTCTATGATAATCCTTATCGGGGGGGAATCGAATATGGCGAAAAAGATTGATGATGAATATTATCGGCTGCTGGAGCAAATTCAGGCGGCGGACTTTGTCTTGGTGGAGCTGACGCTTTATCTGGATACGCATCCCCATGACCGTCTCGCGCTTCAGCAGTTTCATGAATATTCCCGGTACTCAAGACAGCTGAGAAAGCGGTTTGAGCCTGAGTACGGACCGCTTCTGCAATTCGGCGTGAGTCAGGTCGGCGCTCAATGGGACTGGGGCCGCGGTCCTTGGCCATGGCAAGTATAAGGAGGGATCTGTAAATGTGGGTATATGAAAAAAAGCTGCAGTATCCGGTTAAAGTCAGTACATGCAACCCGATGCTGGCTAAGTTTCTCATTGAACAATACGGCGGGGCGGACGGCGAATTGGCCGCAGCGCTCCGGTACTTAAACCAGCGCTACACGATTCCTGACAAGGTGATCGGCCTGCTGACGGATATCGGCACGGAGGAGTTTGCGCATTTAGAAATGATTGCGACGATGATTTATAAGCTGACAAAAGATGCGACCCCGGAGCAGCTGCGTGATGCAGGGCTCAGTGATCATTACGTCAACCATGACAGCGCGCTGTTTTATCACAATGCGGCCGGAGTTCCGTTCACAGCGTCTTACATACAGGCGAAGGGAGATCCGATCGCTGATTTATATGAGGATATTGCGGCTGAAGAAAAGGCGAGAGCGACGTATCAATGGATTATTGATATTTCCGATGATCCTGACCTGAATGATTCACTCCGTTTTCTGCGTGAGCGTGAAATCGTCCACTCTATGCGTTTCAGGGAAGCGGTTGAGATTTTAAAAGAAGAACGTGATAAGAAGAAAATTTTTTAAACGGCCCTCAAACACGACGGCTGTTTTTTTCCTTTCTGCGTTTGGTCTATAATAAAGGTGTCGAATATTCTGATTACAGGAGGATTTTATGACACCTTTTACGATCACGGAGGAGAAGGCGGGGGCATTCCGGGTCACCCCCGCCCGGAAAGATGATGCAAAAGAGGTCATGGATCTGCTCGTGCAAGCGGCAGAATGGCTTCGCGATAAAGGATCGAACCAGTGGAGCGGCCTTCTGCAAGGGGAAGATACCCACAATATGCGGGAGGCGATCGCCCAAGGGTGTGTTTTTTTATTCAGGCAGAATGAAGAGCTGGCCGGCGTCGTCATGCTGCTTCCCGAAGCAAGCGGGTGGGACAGACGTCTTTGGGGCGATGAAGGACATGAGGAGTCCGTATATCTCCACCGGCTGGCGATTGACAGGCGGTTTGCAGGGGCGGGGCTCGGCCGGACAATCATGACTTGGGCGGAGACGGGTGTGTCTTGTCCGGGAAAAACGAAAATCCGGCTCGATTGCGTGTCCGAAAACAAGGCGCTTCAGTCGTTTTACAGCGGAATGGGGTACGAACCAAAAGGATCCGCGCCGGGTTATCATTTGTTTGAAAAAAAGGTGAGTAAATAAAAAGCTTCTCATGACGGAGGTAAAAGACATGGGGTTTTTTTATCTGATCTGTCTGGCCGCATTTTGTCTTAACTTTGCCGTATCGGCTGTGCTCCGCAAGAAATGGCCGAAAAAGATGTGGCCTGAGTGCCTTTTGGCGGTGCTGGGCCTGACTGCTTTCGGTACGGTTGTTTACAGCATTTTCGGTGTCGGCGGCTGGGAAGGAATGGGCTTGGGGCTTGCCGCGATGTTTGCGGGTTCCGGAGCGGCCGCCGGTTATGCCGCTGAGGTGTGCTTACGGGTCGTCAGATCGAATCGAAAACAGTAAGCAGAAGTGAAAAAACGCGGCCTCGGCTGCGTTTTTTTTGTGTGTTGCCGGCCGCTGTATAGAAAACAGGCGAATGTCCATAATGGTAATGACTTTTAAGAAGAAGGTGCGAATATGGGACATTTACTTACAGTGGCTTGGGAGTTAGTATGCGGTTTGGGTATTTTATTTGTGATTTTAAAATTGCTTGGAAAAACTCAATTCTCGCAAATTACGCCGTTTGATTTTATTTCCGCGCTCATCCTCGGCGAACTGGTCGGAAATGCGGTGTATGATAAAGGCGTCAGGATTTTTGAAATCATTTTTGCCTCTCTGTTATGGGGGATTTTAATTTATCTCATCGAACTGATTACGCAGAAAGTAAAAAGCTCCAGAAAGCTGTTGGAAGGCGAGCCGAGTATTATCATACATAAAGGAAAACTGAAATATGATGTGCTGAAAAAGAATAAGCTGGACATTAATCAATTGCAAAGCCTTCTCAGACAGGCGAATTGCTTTTCCATACAGGAAGCGGAGTACGCGATTTTAGAAACAAACGGGATGGTCAGCGTCCTGCCGAAATTTCAATATGACACGACGAAAAACGGCGACATGCAAATAAAGCCGAAGCAGGTCTCTTTGCCGGTCACGCTGATTATTGACGGCGAAGTGCTGTATGAAAATCTGAAAGAAGCCGGGCTGGAAGAAAAGCAGCTGAATCAGGAGCTGAAAAAGCTGAACATCAAAAAAACGGAGGACGTGTTGTATGCGGAATGGAAGCCCGATAAACCGCTGTTTGTCCTGCCGTATGAGGAGAAAAAATAAAAAGAGCATTGCCCTGGGGCAAATGCTCTTTATTATTTTTCGTGTACGCCTGTTTTAACGGCTCTGACATGATACATACCGACATCCGTCCCAAGCATATAATCAGGTTTCGGCTTGCCTTGGTTTGCTTTGTGGGCCGCGATGTGGTCTTCGCTTTTTTCCCATTGTTTCCAATGGTCTTCAGACTCCCAGCGGATTAACACGACGACTTCTTCATCACCGCGGCGGACTTTTTTTTCCAGGACCGTTACGTCTATCAAACCTTCCTGCTTTTCAATCACGCCTTCTGAACTGAAGCGTTCGATTACTTTGTCGGCATGTCCTTCTTTTACGGTCATTTTTCTGATTTGCACAAACATCTGGCAGCTCTCCAATCCTTTTCACGCTTTATCCAACATTTTAAATGAAAATAATTCTCAAAGTCAATTAAGGTGCATGACGGATTACGATTTCAGGAGAAAGACATGACCATCCTCATCTTTAAATTGCACGAAGCTGCCCCATTCCATTTGTTTCGGTTCATCTAAAAAGGTGATGCCGTTCTTTTTCATCTGTTCGTATGCGGCAAAGACATCTTCACACTCAAATACGATAGAAGCCTTCATATGCTCGGCCCCTTTCATCATCGATTTCGGATAAATAACCAAATGAGTGGCAGCTCCTTTGGGCGCAACCTCAAGCCAGAAGGCGCCCGGGCCCATCGGATGCTCGGCGACGGTTTCAAACCCCGCTTTTTCCGTCCAGAATGTTTTCGCTTTTTGCTGATCATCAGTGTATACGGCGACTGTCGCGATTTTTTTGATCATCATACTGACC
This sequence comes from Bacillus sp. JHAA, assembly GCF_036961585.1. Classification (NCBI taxonomy): domain Bacteria; kingdom Bacillati; phylum Bacillota; class Bacilli; order Caryophanales; family Bacillaceae; genus Bacillus; species Bacillus sp. JHAA. The sequence continues at coordinate 7,682 of NZ_JBAMDE010000013.1, forward strand.
TCCTGTTTCATTTCTTTTATAGTGTATCCTCCTGCCGAAAAAAGCAATCAAAAGCTTTAATGTGCAGGCTTTTTTTAATTTCTCTAGTACGATCGGCGATTCCGATTTATAATTTAGACAAAAGTACATATTCTTGAAAGAGGAGACGGCAGTGAACAAAGACCAATTACTTCATGATTATATTATTACACATTCGGCAGAGCTGACGGAAAAATGGCTCAAGCTGAGACGGAAGCTGAGAGGGCGTTTTTATTCTGCGGATCAATTAAGTGAGGAAATGAAACGGCTGCTGATCGAGCAGCATACCTTTACAAACACGGTCATCGCAAGCGCTTTTTTGGAAGATCCGGCCGTTTTTCAGCATAACAAAGAAAAATGGGCCGCACAGGTAGCGAAAAGCAGAGTGGAGCAAGACGCGGAGGTTCATGAGGTCGTTGAGGCGATCGGCAATTCAAGAACCGTCTTTTGGGAGGCGGTCACCCGTTTTATGGATGAGCATCAGGACATCGTAACAAACGAGGATGCCCGCCGCTGGAATCACCTTGTCAACGGCTCGTTTGATCAGCTGATGACGGATTTTACTGAACAGTTTCAGAAATTAATGATCGCGAGGCTGTCATCTCAGCAGGAGCTTATTTCCGAATTGAGCTGTCCGGTTATTTTGATCGCGGATACGATCGGCACTCTGCCGCTCATCGGATCGATTGATACGAGACGGGCGCGCGTGATTTTGGAGTCGGTGCCGGAAAACTGTGTCGCCAAACGGATCACAAATCTTGTGATTGATCTGTCCGGTGTGCCCATTGTCGATACGATGGTGGCGCAGCAATTGTATATGCTGTCGAAAACGTTATTTCTCCTCGGCATCAGAACCGTGTTTTCCGGCATTCGGCCTGATGTGGCACAGACTTCTATCCAATTGGGGCTTGATTTTTCAGAGTATCAAACTTACGGCTCCCTGGAGCAGGCGCTCGCCAGCATGGGTGTCACATGTGTGATCGAGGAAGCAAAAGCATAGAAAAAAGGTGCTCCGGCCAGAGGCGGAGCGCTTTTTTTTGTCAGCGGAAAACAATGTAAATATGTCGGAACGGAAGATTGCGTTCTTAAAAACAGCTATATGACGCCTTGGGAGTCGATTTCGGGATGACACGGTTTATATCAAAGCGAAGGAAGTGAAAGTTTTCGCAAAGAAAACATATCCAAAAATTGTGTAAATGTTATTGATTTCTGAATGAAAACATAATAGTATAATTATATATTTCTTATCAGAATAGTATGAATTAAAACACTCATTGTCAAAAGACGAACGGCCAGACATAAAGGGGGAGCATGATGACGTCCAAAGGAAACGTAGATCCGCATGTGATCGAAAAGATTATCAGCGCGCTGGAAACGCTCGATTTCGGGACAGTTCAGATTACGGTTCATAATTCCCAAGTGACACAAATTGATAAGGTGGAGAAATATCGATTTTCCCTGAAGAGCAAAGAAGTAAAACAATCTTAAAAAACAGCCAATGACAGGAGGCGGTACATATGAAGCATTCAACTGTTCCTTTCCGGGAGAGCCGGTATCTACACCTGCCCGAAGTGCGCTTTCTGCATTGGTGCACGAAGCAATACGGCATTAACAAAGGCGTGCTCAATACAATTGACGGCTGGTTTTATGATGCGGGCGTCATTCCGATTCCCGTCAGGCGTCTTTATGTGCTGGCATTCCTCGATTTTGCGAAAACGCCGGGGCAGAAGGGGAATATCCGATTCGGGCACGGCGGATTGACGAAAAAACTGCATGATTTCATGGATAGGCAGGAGTGCGCAGCAAAACGTCAGGCCTGACATCCTTAAAATCTTCTTAAAATCATGCGAATTTCTCCCATTTTATTTATAATAGACCTATCAAGATCATTTTTTTGGGAGGACTTTTGACATGCAAACTGCTGCTTATGAGAGCAAACAATCTATTATGCAGCGCATTATAACGGTATTTGTGTTTACACTTTTAGTTGCGACAATCGGCCTGTATACGGGCCAGTTCATTCCGCCGGCATTGATGCTGCCGCTGTCGGTCTTAGAGGTCGTCATGATCATCGCCGCATTTTGGCTGCGCCGAAAAAAAGCCGTCGGATATGTGTTTGTCTTTTCATTCGCTTTCATTTCCGGAATGACGCTGTTTCCGATTATCAGCCATTATGCGTCCGCAGCGGGGGCCTATGTCGTATTGGAGGCATTCGGTTCATCGTTTGTGATTTTTGCGGTGCTCGGCACGATCGGCGTTAAGACGAAAAAGGACTTGTCGTTTTTATGGTCCTTCTTGCTTGTCGCTGTCATCGCGCTTCTCGCAGTGGGGATCTTTAATATTTTCAGCCCGCTGAATTCCGCCGCCATGATGGCGTATTCCGTCATCGGGACGATTGTGTTTTCAATGTACATCTTATACGATCTGAACCAGATCAAGCACCGGGACATCACGGCTGACCTGATTCCTTTGATGGCATTGACGCTTTATATCGACTTTATTAACCTGTTTATCAACCTGCTACGGTTTTTCGGAATTTTAAACAGTGATGATTAACCGCGCGAAAAAGGCGCCCTGTTGAGAGGGGCGCCTTTTTATGTTCTGCCGCCGGAAAACAGCAGAAGCTTATCAAATAATACTTCAAGCATTTTTGTCAATTCCGCTTTTTGTTCAGCGGTGAAGCTTTCCATGACTCCTGAAATATTGGAGAAGTGGCCGGGAAGAAACAGCATCAGCTTTTCTTTTCCTTCTTTTGTGAGTTCGATGCTGATTTTTCGTCTGTCGCCGGTATGCCGGCTGCGGTTTACAAAGCCGTCCCGTGCGAGTCCGTCGATCAATCCGGTGATGGTCGCTTTGGTGACATTGGAATTTTTCGCCAGCTCCGTCGGACTCAGGCTGTGTCCGGGTGCGTCAAACAGAAACATCAAAATTTTGAATTTCCCTTCGGACAATCCGTGACTTGAGAAATAATGCTCCATGACCTGATTCATTTTTTTAGACATATCAAATAACGTCAAAAATGTTTTCAATGATTCAGCATCCATATCGGCGTAAATCTCAGCGTGTCCGGCAATCTGCGAGTAATCCGGCAAATGTCTCAACTCCATTTTGTAAGCCTCCGTACCATTTTAGTGATTCAAAGTATAAGCTTGCCGGATTCAAAAGGCAACCTATAAAGATTGACAGTTTTTCAGCTTATATAGTAAGGTGGCTAATAGTTAATGAATGATAAATAAATAGAGAAGGCGGTATCGTGATGAACCATGAAGTGAAAAAGATCATCATAGCGGGCGGAGGGATCGGCGGCCTGTCCGCAGCGATTTCTCTCGGCAGAGCGGGTTTTGAAGTGACCCTTTGCGAGGCGGCGTCCGACATGCGAAAAAGCGGAGCGGGCATTCTCCAGCCCCAAAATGCGCTGCGGGTGCTGCGGGAAATCGGTGTGTATGATGAATGCTGTCAACACGGCTTTCAAACGGAATGGCTGAAGCAGCATGATGAAAACGGAACGCTGCAGTTTAAAGTGAGTGAGGCGTTTTTAGATGATTCATTGCCGGGGCGGAATAATATATTGCGGCAAACGTTAAACGATATCCTCAAAAAACATGCTGAAGCGGCGGGGGTCACGATTCTGCCCGGTAAAAAAGTCGTGTCTTACGAAGAAACAGCAGATGAAATAACGGTGCATTGTGCAGACGGAACCGCGATGACGGCTGACATCCTCGCCGGCTTTGACGGCATTCGCTCCGCTGTCCGCGATCAAATGCTGCAAAGAGAAGTGAAAACAGAGTATCTCGGCATGGGAGCGCACAGATTTTACATTTCTTTTCCCGAGCCGATATTTCATGATTCGACACTGATGTATAAAAAAGGGCAGACGCAGGTCGGAGTCGTGCCGCTCTCTGAAAAAACAGGATACGTATTTATCATCCGGCCGTATGACGCTGACTTCAGGGATGACGAGGACACGCGTTTTGAACGGGTGAAAGACTTGCTGCGCGGAATTCCGGGAGTAAAGTTTGTGACAGAGAATATGTCAAAGGAATATCCCGTTTTGTTTCATAAGATTGAGCAGATGGCGGTCAAAGAACCGTGGCACAGAGGCCGCGTCGTTCTGGGCGGGGATGCCGTCCATGCAGGAGCGCCGACATTGGCCCAGGGAGCGGCGATGGCGATTGAAGACGCGATTGTGCTTAGTGAAGAACTGCAAAAACACGAAAACCATGAAACTGCATGTCAAGCATACTTCGAAAGACGGGCGGAGCGGGCATTACAGGTGCAGAATCTCTCATCTGAAATCGTCCGCCGCGAGATAAAGGGAACGCCCGGCGTCCAGGACATCATGAGGGAATGCTATCGATTGCTCAAAGAGCCTTATTAAATAAAGAAAGTCCAGAACATGGCGTCTGGACTTTTGTCAGTCTTGTTCAGATTTATTCCGTATCCGTTCAATTACCTCATGCAGCCCCTCAGGCTTGTGAAACTCCACCGGCGAACTGCCTTTTTCAAACGAGATCGTCTCCGCCTCAATGAGCGCGACATAGCGCCCGTTCACTTTTGCGAGATGGATGGATTCGCCGAAATCAGCCAGTAATCCTTTAATCTCTGTTTCTCCGACTTTCATTTTCAGCTCGGCTTCCGGCGTGTGTTCAATGATCTGCGCGGATGCCTCGATGACTTGATGAGTGTCGAGGCGCTCCTGAATTTCCCGCTTTTCACTCGCTTCCCAAATTTCAATGTCGTGCTCAAACTGCTGAAGCTCTTCGCTGTTTTCTTCAAACGTTTCATACACGTGTTCCTGCACCATGTTCATGACTTGGCTTTTCATGATTTCCGGCATCGATTCGCCGTATTCGACAAATTTGAGAAAATCTTCGAAATAACGGGCGTGCGAGGCCTGGTGGATTTTCAGCTCATGCTCTTCCGTCATGCCTTCTTCCGGCATATACGGATATTGAATGCTTTTCATGTTTTTTGTCGTGATGGCCATTTCGACCTTTTTAATGAGAGACGAGGCGTCTGAGATGCGGGCGACCTTCGGCTCGAAATCGCATTTCATCATAAAGACGAATTTGTCTTCAAAATACTTGCGCGGAACGGCCGATGCCACGATAAAAACACCGCCGCGCACAGCGCTCGTGTCAAGGTAAGTGCGGACGAACTGCTCGCTTGCTTCGATAAATGCTTCCTTCGTATCCGCAAGTCTGGCGCGGTTGAAAAGGTTGTAATTCGGATTTGAATCAAGCTCATGGCCCGGCTCCGTGATAAAATGGCCGATTTTTGTTGGGACTTGCTCGGATTGCGGATGCCGTTCGGCTTTCCGTTTGACGATTTTCTTCAATTCCCCGTCAAGAAAATCCTTCAGCTCGCTTTCTTCAAATTCTTCCGTGTCAAGGGTCTGGAAATGTTTGAACTGTTTGTTTGCCTGTTCATCTTTTCCTTCCACTTGAATGACATAAAACGATAAAAACTTGATTTCAAAATCCATATGTGAACTCACCTTATTTCTGTATTTGACAAGCCTCTCCAGTATAGAAAAAACCGTTATCGATCGTCAATCCGATGATTGATCCGTGACGGCGGATAATCGGCCGGTGAAAAGGGCAATGTAGTTGGAAGGAACGCATCAATGTGTTAGAAAGGGTGTTATTCATGAAGGAAACAGGTCCGATTCCGCAGCCGAAGACATTCGGCCCGCTCGGCAATCTTCCTTTGCTTGATAAAGACAAGCCTACAATGTCGCTGATCAAACTGGCAAACGAGCAGGGGCCTATTTTTCAGCTGCATACCCCGGCGGGCGCCATTATCGTCGTGTCCGGCCATGAACTGGTGAAAGAGGTTTGTGATGAAGAACGGTTCGATAAAAGCATTGAAGGAGCTTTGGAGAAAGTCCGGGCGTTTTCCGGTGACGGGCTGTTTACAAGCTGGACGCATGAGCCTAACTGGCGAAAGGCGCATAATATTCTGATGCCGACCTTCAGCCAGCGCGCGATGAAAGATTATCATTCGATGATGACTGATATCGCGGTGCAGCTGATTCAAAAATGGGCTAGGCTCAACCCGGATGAGGCCGTTGATGTGCCTGCTGATATGACCCGCCTGACGCTCGATACGATCGGGCTTTGCGGCTTTAACTATCGGTTTAACAGCTATTACAGGGAAACGCCTCATCCGTTTATCAACAGCATGGTGCGCGCCCTTGATGAAGCGATGCACCAAATGCAGCGCCTTGATGTTCAGGATAAGCTTATGATCAGGACGAAGCGCCAATTTCATCATGACATTCAGGCGATGTTTTCGTTAGTAGACAGTATTATCGCAGAGCGCCGGTCAGGCGGCCGGGATGAAAAGGATCTGCTGGCCAGAATGCTGAATGTGGAAGACCCGGAAACGGGCGAAAAACTTGATGATGAAAATATCCGGTTTCAAATCATCACGTTTTTAATTGCCGGCCATGAAACGACAAGCGGCCTGCTTTCCTTTGCCATCTACTTTCTGCTGAAACATCCCCGTGTTTTGGAAAAAGCCTATGAAGAAGCCGATCGGGTTTTGACCGATCCCGTTCCTTCATATAAACAAGTGCTGGATCTGACTTATATCCGAATGATTTTGCAGGAGTCATTGCGTTTATGGCCGACCGCGCCTGCGTTCAGCCTTTATGCGAAAGAGGATACGGTGATCGGCGGGAAATATCCGATCACGCCGAAAGACAGAATTTCCGTCTTAATTCCCCAGCTTCACCGTGATAAAGACGCGTGGGGAGACAATGCGGAGGAATTTTATCCGGAGCGGTTTGAACATCCTGATCAAGTGCCTCACCATGCGTATAAGCCGTTCGGAAACGGTCAGAGGGCGTGTATCGGTATGCAGTTCGCCCTGCATGAAGCAACTCTTGTTCTGGGGATGATTCTGCAGCATTTTACCTTTATCGATCACACCGATTATGAGCTCGATATTAAACAGACACTGACGATCAAGCCCGGCGACTTTCATATCCGGGTGCGGCCGAGAAACAAAGGAGCCGTTGCGGCAGCTCTCCCGGCGGCTGAAAAAACGGCGGGAGACGTCGAAAAAGAAAAACGGGAAACAAAAGGCGCATCCATTATCGGGCTTGATAACCGACCGCTTCTGATTCTGTACGGCTCAGATACGGGAACCGCAGAAGGCGTGGCGCGGGAGCTTGCCGATACTGCCGGGATGCACGGCGTCCGGACTGAAACGGCGCCTTTGAATGACCGGATCGGAAAACTGCCGAAAGAAGGAGCTCTCTTGATCATTACGTCCTCTTATAACGGAAAGCCTCCGAGCAACGCGGGACAATTCGTTCAATGGCTTGAAGAAGTCAAACCCGGGGAATTGGAAGGCGTCCGATATGCCGTCTTCGGCTGCGGTGATCATAACTGGGCGGCGACATATCAGGCTGTGCCGAGACTGATTGATGAGAAGCTTGCCGAAAAAGGGGCGGAACGCTTTTCCTCCCGAGGTGAAGGGGACGTCAGCGGCGATTTTGAAGGAAAGCTTGATGAATGGAAAAAAAGCATGTGGACGGACGCCATGAAGGCATTCGGTCTCAAGCTGAATGAAAATGCCGAAAAAGAGCGGAGTGCGCTGGGCCTTCAATTTGTCAGCGGGCTTGGCGGGTCTCCTTTGGCACAGACGTATGAAGCGGTTTACGCATCCGTTGCGGAAAACAGGGAACTTCAGGCGCCGGAAAGCGGCCGGAGCACAAGGCATATCGAAATCACTCTGCCGAAAGAGGCTGCCTATCATGAAGGGGATCATCTCGGCGTGCTGCCGGTAAACAGCAAAGAGCAGGTCAGCCGTGTTCTCCGCCGGTTCAATCTGAACGGGAATGATCAAGTGCTGCTGACAGCCAGCGGACAGAGCGCGGCTCATCTCCCGCTCGATCGGCCGGTCAGGCTGCATGATCTTCTGAGCAGCTGTGTCGAATTGCAGGAAGCGGCATCAAGGGCTCAAATCCGGGAAATGGCCGCTTATACGGTCTGCCCGCCGCACAAACGGGAATTGGAAGATTTTCTTGAGGAGGGCGTCTATCAGGAGCAAATCTTAACATCGCGCGTCTCGATGCTCGATCTCCTTGAAAAATATGAAGCGTGTGAACTTCCGTTTGAGCGATTTCTGGAGCTTTTGCGCCCGTTGAAGCCGCGGTATTATTCGATTTCAAGTTCGCCCCGGAAACATCCCGGGCAGGCTTCAATTACCGTCGGCGTCGTTCGCGGCCCCGCCCGGAGCGGTTTGGGTGAGTATCGCGGAGTCGCTTCGAATTATTTAGCGGACCGCGGCCCTGAGGATGGTATCGTGATGTTTGTCCGCACTCCGGAAACACGATTCCGGCTGCCGGAAGATCCGGAAAAACCGATTATTATGGTCGGTCCCGGCACAGGAGTCGCCCCGTTCCGCGGGTTTCTGCAGGCCCGGGCGGCGTTAAAAAAAGAAGGAAAAGAGCTGGGGGAGGCTCATCTGTATTTCGGATGCAGAAACGATCATGATTTTATTTACCGTGACGAGCTTGAAGCTTATGAAAAAGACGGAATCGTGACGCTTCATACGGCTTTCTCCCGCAAAGAAGGCGTACCGAAAACGTATGTGCAGCACTTAATGGCGAAAGACGCCGGCGCTTTAATTTCCATCCTCGGCCGGGGAGGGCACCTCTACGTATGCGGCGACGGCAGCAAAATGGCGCCCGATGTAGAGGCAACGCTGCAAAAAGCGTATCAGTCGGTCCACGAAACAGACGAACGGCAAGCGCAAGAATGGCTTTTGGACCTCCAGACAAAAGGCATTTACGCAAAAGATGTTTGGGCGGGGATTTGACCGATTTGATGTAAAGGACTGGATGACTCCAGTCCTTTTTCCTTCAAGAAAATGAATTGCTTTCCAATCGATATACATTCGGTTTGTCAGCAATCTGAAGGCTTTGTTGGGAGATCTTATAACAAGATAAGGATGGCTCACAGTGGTGGAAGGATATCAGCGCCAAGAGTCCCATCTGCTGTTTCCAAGACTAAATAGTTGCGCCTATTTTGGATAAAACCTCTTTACAAATATATGGAATTAGAATATACTCTGTTTCACAAAGTACTTTGTAAAAAGAGGAGCCTGTTTTATGTCAAATCAGAATTTTCGTGAATCAGAGATAGCTGAAAACTTATCTCATATCAAAGTCTTAACGAACTACAAGACTGAGTACTCAAGGCAAACCAGTCCATATTTCATTATTTGGGGCTGTATATGGATTATTGCGTACTCCGTTTCTTTATGTAAGGTACCTTCTGTAGTCCTTGCTTGTGTCTGGTTAATACTGGCAGTATTAGGGTGGATACTGACTTTGAAGACATATCTTAAGCAGAAACAATTTGATCCCATGCCCACTTTCTTAAAGAATCAATTAAAATATGCATGGATTGGATTCATATTAATGGTATGCATTTTTGTTTTCCTGATTTTAATGGGATTATTGCCGCGAACAGGAGAATTTCTATCGTTTTTGATTGTGTTAATGGTGTCTATTATGTACATATTCTTAGGCATCGTGTTAACAAAAGAGATTTTTGTTATGGGATTTTGGCTGAGCATACTCGGTATGCTTACATTCTGCTTACTTCCTAATGCAATGAATATTGTTTTTGCATTTATTGGCGGAGGCAGCCTATTACTTACAGGAATGATTTTGAAAAGAAAAGGGCAAGGAAATGAGTAATGTTAACAATATCAATGATTTAATACATGCCAAAGTACGGTTGGGAATTATGAGTTTACTGATGACTTATGATCAATGTGATTTTACTTTCCTGAAAAAGTCATTAGACATCACAGATGGGAATTTAGGTTCGCATCTGAAAAAGTTAGAAGATGCAGCTTATATAGAACTAACCAAGAAGTTCGTATCCAAAAAGCCGAAGACTATTGTTCAGATTACGAAAGAAGGGAAAGCAGCCTACAAGGAGTACATTAATACAATTGAATCCATATTTAAAATAAATAACAGTGGGGGAATGGTGTAAATGCTGCAAGTTGAACATATAAGTAAGCGCTATGGCACGACTCTGGCTTTGGACAATGTGGCTTTAACAATTCCGAAAGGAGTCTGCTATGGACTTGTTGGACCGAACGGATCCGGCAAATCTACCTTAATTAAGATCATCTCACGCATCATCCGGGAATATGACGGTAAGGTTGAATTTGTCGGTAATGAAAATGGCAGATTGGGTTATGTTCCACAGGATATCAGCCTTGAAGAAAAATTAACCGCAAAGACCAATATGGAATTTTTCGGAAAGGTACATGGACTGAATGGCTTAAAACTAAAGCAAACAACAAAAAAACTGTTAGAAGATATCGGGTTGTCAGAAAGGACAAACGACGTTGTGGAGAACTTTTCCGGAGGAATGAAGCGCCGTTTAAATATCGGGTGTGCATTAATGCACGATCCAGACTTAATTATTCTAGATGAGCCGACGGTAGGCGTGGATCCGCAATCACGCCGCTACATTTTTAACATCGTAAATCGACTCAAAAAAGCCGGTAAAACCATTATTTATGTGAGCCATTACATGGAAGAGATTGAAACTCTTTGTGACTATGTAGCTTTTATCGACAGAGGGCAGATTATCGATGAAGGAGAAATAAATGAACTGCTTAAACGACATGAAGAATCATCTATTATGTTTAACTCCTCATTGTCTCATGAATTAATAAAGAGCCATGGTTTTGAGTTTTCAGTCGTTAATTCAGGGCTGATAATAAAAACCAAAAAACCTTTAGAAACCATGGAGCGCTTAATTAGCGTCAGTAAGGAAAACAATATTGTGCCTCATCAGTTGTTTTTATATAAGCCAAAATTAGAAGATGTATTCTTTAAACTTACCGGCACTGATTTGCGTGATGAAGAATAAAGGGGGAATTTATCATGTTACCGCTCGCTCAAATTGAAACGCTAAAACAGTTAAAGGATAAGTCTCTGTTTTTTTGGACGATTATATTACCTATTGTGTCCATCATATTGCTGATTGAGCTATTTACGACAGACAGTACAAACAAAACTTTAGTAGCTTCACAATCCGTAACCGGTATGAGCGTATTCTTTTCTACATTCATTATTATCTCCATCGTTATAAGTTTTGTAAAGGATCGGGAAAAAGGAATTGTATCAAGACTGGCAAGTACCCCTTTAAAGCCTTATAACTTCTTCTTAGGAAAAAGTATCCCTTTTTTAGTCATAACTTTTATGCAAATGCTTCTCCTTTCTGTTTTAGGAATATTTCTGTATGATATTGAAATTAATAATTTTCCGGCGTATCTGTGGGTTGTTGTGTTGATATCTTTACTGGTTACATCCTGGGGAGTTGCCATTTCAGTCTTTGCAAAGACTGAAAATACCGGTTTGGTCATGACAAATGTGATTGCATTAGGTACCGCTGTTGTATGTGGTTTATGGACCCCTTATGATCAATTACCAAGCTATCTTCAAACTATTGGAATGCTCTTTCCGCAGTACTGGGCGCATCAAGGGTTAATTCAATCGGTCTCGACGATATCGGGAGGAGAAAGTCTAATATGGGTAACCCTTGTTGTACTGAGCTATACAATACTGGGATTTATAGTTTCTCTAATTGGATACCGGCATTACATTAAAATGGCAAGAAACTAGACCGCTGAAGAATGGGTCATTAAAACGCAGCTGGGACTAAAAGGAGAGCGGGAAATGATAAGTGAAAAACTAAAACTGTATGTCGAGGGTCTATTTAAAAAGTACGAAAGAAATTCGTTACTGAGTAGAAAAAAACGGAGCTAATTCCTTTATTGGCGGGTTTGATGAAACCAATTCACAATTTTTTTCGCTAATGAGAAACAGAAATTTGCAAGACGCGTTAAGGACCAGTGTTGGAGAACAGTTAAAGCAGTCACAAATGCCAGCTCTGCTGCATGGTTGGATTATAAAAAACAAAAGGTAAACGTGAAGAAAGCATTTTTGTATATCTTTAGGGTCTAAGCGATAATTTGACAGGTAAAGGACTGGATGACTCCAGTCCTTTTTTTACATCAGCCAAAAAAACCTTCAAGTTTTTTAACCCCTTTGCATACAATAACTTCAGCCCGCCTGTTGGGCGGCTGTCTTTGATATTCATTTTTCGTTTTTAGAAGTTTGTGTTATTCTTATATTTGGTATCTCCTATTTTCAGACCGGGTCTGATACGGTACCTTTTAATGCCAGAAAAAAATGTGAAACGAAGAACGGATATCCTGCGTCTAATGGCTGGCGGGATAAGATGTTCAATGGGCATGACACGAATGATAAATATATCGTTTTTTTAAATGGTGTGTTTATGGGGCTGTGTGATGCTTTCGTTTTGCTCGGAAAGCAGGAATTGAAGCAAAAAGTAAGAATACAGATTTAAAGTGTTTAGGAAAGTAGAGGTTGCCATGAAGAAATTATTTTCTTACAGACTTAGTTTTTTTGTACTGGCTATTATTTTGTTTTGGGCCAAAACGTATTTAGCCTATCATGCTGAATTCAACCTTGGGGTGAAGGGTCCGACGCAGCAGTTTCTGCTTGTGATCAATCCGTTCTCAAGCGCCATTTTCTTTTTAGGACTGGCATTGTTTGCGAAAGGCCGCAAATCAGCGATTATCATGGTGATTATTGATTTCATCATGACGTTTATTTTGTATGCAAATATCCTATTCTATCGATTCTTCGATGATTTCTTGACATTCCCGAACTTAAAGCAATCCGGTAATGTGGGAAATATGGGAGACGGCATCTTCAGCATTATGTCCGGCCATGATATTTTATACTTTGTTGATATTATTATTTTAATCGCGCTTCTGGTGTGGAGACGTGAGCTGAAGGAATTCAAGCTGAAAAAACGGTATACGTCATTAATTATCGTGACGGGTATTGTTTTGTTCTTCGTGAACCTGGCGATTGCCGAAGAGGACCGCCCGGAGCTGCTGACAAGAACGTTTGACCGCAATTACATTGTAAAATACTTAGGCCTTTATAATTACACAATTTATGACGGCGTACAGACGGCGCAGACGGAATCACAGCGGGCATATGCCAGCAGCGATGACCTGACGAGCGTTGAAAACTACACATCGTCGCATTATGCGAAGCCGAACGCCGAGTATTTCGGCAAGGCCAAAGGCAAAAACATCATTAAGATTCACCTGGAGAGCTTCCAATCGTTTTTGATCAACTACAAACTTGACGGAAAAGAAGTCACGCCGTTCCTGAATAAACTCGCCCGCGGCGGAGAGGACATGACGTACTTTGATAACTTTTTCCACCAAACGGGCCAAGGTAAAACATCTGACGCCGAGCTGATGATGGATAACAGCCTGTTCGGACTGCCTGAAGGATCAGCCTTCGTGACAAAAGGGGAAAACACGTATCAATCGCTTCCTGCCATCCTTGACCAAAGTGAGGGCTATACAAGCGCCGTTTTACACGGTGACTACAAATCATTCTGGAACCGTGACCAGATTTACAAACATATCGGCTACGATAAATTCTTTGACGCCAGCACATACGATATGTCTGATGACAACCTTGTCAATATGGGACTGAAGGATAAACCATTCTTCAAAGAATCCATTCCGAAGCTTCAATCGCTGAAACAGCCGTTCTACGCGCATTTGCTCACGCTGACGAACCATTATCCGTTTACGCTTGATGAAAAAGACGCAACGATCGAAAAAGCGAAAACGGGCGACGCGACTGTGGATGACTATTTCCAGACGGCGCGTTATCTCGACGAGGCGCTTGAACAGTTCTTTAAAGACCTGAAGTCATCCGGTTTATATGACAACTCGGTGATTATGCTTTACGGAGACCATTACGGAATCTCTGAAAACCATAACCGCGCGATGAAAGAAATTCTCGGCAAAGAAATTACGCCTTATCAAAACGCGCAGAATCAGCGTGTGCCGCTTATGCTTCGCATCCCCGGCAAAAAAGGCGGGGTGAACCATACGTACGGCGGTGAAATGGACGTTGTGCCGACGATCCTTCACTTGGAAGGCATCGATTCTAAGAAATATATTAATTTCGGCACCGATCTCTTCTCGAAAGACCATGATGATACGGTGACGTTCCGTAACGGAGATTACGTCACGCCGAAATATACTTCCATCTCCAATGTCGTATACGATACGAAGACAGGAAAAGAACTGAAAGGCAATCAGGAAACGAAAAACCTGAAAGCCAGAGTCACAGAGCAGCTGAAGCTGTCTGACAGCGTGATGTACAAAGACTTGCTCAGATTCCACAAATTGAGCGACTTTACGCCGGTTGATCCGTCTAAATATCATTACGGCAAAGAAAAGCTGAATCAGGATAATAAATAATAGAAAGAGCCTTACGGAATTTCCGTGAGGCTCTTTTTTTGTGTGTATCTTCACCAATCTGAAAAAAGAGAGAGCTTTTGGTCACAAAGGGCGCCAATCTCTCATATCTTACAGTAGATTTTGAAACCGGTGATAGAGAATCGGACAAATTATCGGGTTGGTTTCTCTTATACGGGCGGTTTCGAATCCAATATTCACAGAGAAGAGGGGTAGAGATGAAAGCAGTCATTCTCTGCGGCGGAAAAGGAACGAGAATGAGCGAAATCACCAATGAACGTCCCAAACCGCTCGCCATGATAGGCGGCAAACCGATTCTATGGCATATTATGAAACTCTATCAATACTATGGCGTGAACGAATTTATCCTGCTTCTTGGTTTCAAAGGAGAGATGATTAAGGAATATTTCTTAGATTATGACTGGAAGAATCACAGCATGACGCTGGACAGCTCTACCGGAGAAGTGCGGATATTGGGAAAATCCGAGCCGTGGAAAATCACTTTTTTAGACACGGGGGAACACACGCAGACAGCGGGGCGGCTTTTACAGGCGAAGGACATCATCGGTGATGAAACCTTTCTTATGACGTACGGGGACGGACTGGCGAACATCAACCTGTTTCATCTGATCAGCTATCATCAATCAAAAGGGGCTGCGGCGACCGTCACCGGTATAGAAAAGACCTCGCAATTCGGAACGCTGACGGTTGAAGACGGTATGGCGAAAAGCTTTTCTGAAAAAACCTCAAGTGACGGCATCATCAACGGCGGATTTTTCGTGCTCAGCCCGAAGGTATTTGATTATCTGCCGAAAGACAGGGATGTCATGTTTGAAGAAGAACCGCTGAAGGAGCTGGCGAAAGACGGCGAATTGGCGGTATACCGGCATTACGGTTTCTGGACGGCGATCGATACGTATAAAAACCTGCTGGAAATCAACAAGATGTGGGACCGGGGACAACATGTATGGAAGGTATGGTGATCAAGTTTGAGTTTCTGGAAAAATAAAAATGTGTTTGTGACGGGATGTACAGGTCTTTTAGGAAGCTGCTTGGTGAAGGAACTGATCGATCAGGGGGCCAATGTGACGGGACTTGTCCGTGACACTGTGCCCAAGTCGAACCTGTATCAGGGAGAACAAGTGAAGCAAATGAATATCGTGCAGGGCGCGCTTGAAGATCTGGATGTGATTGAGCGGGCGCTGGGCGAATATGAAATTGACACGGTCTTTCATTTAGCCGCTCAGGCGATCGTCGGCGTCGCAAACCGCAATCCGATTTCCACATTTGAAGCCAATATTCTCGGCACATGGAACATCCTTGAAGCGTGCCGCAGGCATCCGCTCATCAAGCGGGTGATCGTCGCGTCCAGTGATAAAGCGTACGGCGACCAGCCGACACTGCCGTACGATGAAAACATGCCTCTTCAAGGCAAACATCCTTATGACGTATCAAAAAGCTGTGCCGATTTATTAAGCCACACATATTTTAATACGTACGGACTTCCGGTCTGTATTACGCGCTGCGGCAACTTGTACGGCGGCGGAGATTTGAACTTCAACCGGATTATTCCGCAGACGATTCAGCTCGTGCTGAACGGTGAAGCGCCGGAAATCCGCAGCGACGGCACATTTATCCGTGATTATTTTTACATCGAGGATGCGGTCGAGGCATACCTTTTGCTGGCGGAAAAGATGGAGGAGCTCAATCTTGCGGGAGAAGCGTTCAACTTCAGCAATGAGATTCAGCTGACGGTGCTGGAGCTTGTAGAAAAAATTCTTAAGGCCATGGACAGTGACCTCAAGCCGAAAGTGCTCAACCAGGGAAGCCATGAAATCAAGCACCAATATTTATCGGCGGAAAAGGCGAGGAAGCTTCTGAATTGGACACCCGCGCATACCATTGATGAAGGATTGGAAAAAACGATCGAATGGTATAAAGCCTTTTTTCAAAAGTAACAGAAACAGAGGTGAGAGAAAGACGTGACAAGCGCATATTGCACAGTTTTATCAAAAGGAAGGCTGTATCAGGCTATCGCTTTGTTCGGCTCATTGAAAGCGGTTCAGGCGGACGCCCCCATTTTTACTTTGTGTATGGATCAAGACACCTATGACGTGCTTCAGGCAATGCGGCAGGATAATGTCACCTTGATTCAGGTGTCCGCACTGGAAAATGAGGAGCTCCTTGAACTGAAGCGGACGAGGGATCAGAGCGAATACTGCTGGACGGTGAAGCCGGTATTTCTCGAATTCGTGCTGGACGGACATCCGGAATTAGAGCGTGTCACGTACATTGATGCCGATTTGTTTTTCTTCGCTGATCCGCGCGCGATTTTTGACAATCAGCCGGATTGTTCGGTGCTTCTGTCACGGGGCGATATCGTCATTCCCTCATTTGAAAAACAGGAAATCGACATGCTGCAGCGTCTTTTAGGCCGGTATAATTCCGGTTTTCTCAGCTTCAAAACCGACAGTGCCGGCACAGATTGTCTCAGATGGTGGAAAGAACGCTGCCTGGAAGAATGCAAAAATGCGCCGGGCGAAGGAAAATTCGGAGATCAAGGCTACTTGGATTACATGTCCGGCCTGTTCCCGAATGTGTGTGACATCACCACGCCCGGCGTGAATATCGGCCATTGGAATTACGGCCGCCACACGTTTTCATGGAAGGACGGGCGTCTTGTGCTCGAAGACGGAAGTCCGCTGATTTTCTATCATTTCAGCGGATACCGGATCGTTACAGCCGGCGACATTCGGCAGATTCATGAGACGGACCGGACCGACCTGCCGTTTGTCCATCAGCTTTATCAGGACATTCTGAAGCGGGTGATCGGGACGGTCAGCGCCGTCTGCCCGGAGTTCAGCGGCTTTGCATCTGAGGATGATAACAAATAAATGATCATATACAGGAAGTGAACGAAAAGTGAAGGCAAGCGTCATTGTTCCCGCATATAATTCCAAGGAGCGGCTCTATAACAGCCTGCTGTCCCTGAATGAACAGGAATGCACAGAGCCGTTCGAAGTGATTGTGGCTGACAACGGTTCGGAAGACGGAACCTTATCCATGCTTGAATCATTCAGCGCGAATTTTCCGCTGATTTTTGTGAGAATTAAAGAAAACAGAGGGATCGCTTACGGCCGGAATCAGGCGGTCCGCAATGCCAGAGGCGATATTTTGATCTTCCATGACAGCGATATGCTTGCCGAAAAGGATTTGGTGGCGAAGCATATCAAGGCTCATGAGAACCGGGACGATCTTGTCGTATGCGGTATGTTCTGGAAGCGGATTTACAGCTTTTATTATGACCGTTTTGAAAAAGAGCATAAAGAGAAACTCGCCGAACTGTATGAAGAGCTGCCGGGCGATAAAGAGCCGCTCCTTCATGAAAGTGATATCAGAGACGGAAGTTTTCTTGACCAATGCTTTGATTTAGATACCGACTTTATCCGTGTGCTGAAAAGCATTTTGGAAAAATACGGAGATGATTTGAACGGCTACCGTCTGCCGTGGCGTTTTTTCATTACGAACAATTCGTCAGTCAAGCGACAGCACGTGGCAGATCTCGGCCTGTTTGATGAAGGCATTGTCAGATACGGCTTTGAAGATTATGATCTCGGCATCAGGCTTCATCAGTCGGGAATGAGATTTCAGCTGCGGCGCGATATCATGAGCGTCCATCAGGAGCATCCGAGCAACTGCGCTTCCGTTGATGACATCAGGGCGAATATCGCGTACATGTGCGACAAGTATAATGACATTCATTCGCTTGACGTGCACCTCGCGTTTAACGGCCCGTTTGACGCGGAGTTAACCAACAGCATGATGGCAGACATCGAAGTGCTGCTTAATTATGAGAAATATGAAAGCCTGCTGCACATTTTTCTCGAGCTGCTGCACGCGGTTAAAGACCGCAACCTTGACCCGGACTGGAAGACGAAAAGCCCGCGGATCACGGCGAACAGCTTCAATCTGCCGGAGGTCGGAAAGCTTTTGGCAAAAGCGGAAAAAAAGCTGGGCGTCACGCACTTTGCAAGGGCGTTCAAAGCGCTGGCTGCTGATTTACTGCATGTGGATCTTAAATAAATTGGATGTGATATGGTGAGTAAATATCATTTTTCAACCATTGTTTCCAGAACGCATATCTTTAAACTGATGCCGATGATTCATTCTCTCCATGAGCATTGCCGGGATTTTCATCTGTATGTGCTGTGTGTCGATCCGAAAGCGTACGAACTGCTTCAGCAGGTGCCGTGGGAACATATCACGGCGGTTCAGCTCCATGAAATGGAGGACCCGGAGCTGCTTGAAGCAAAGGGCGGCCGGACGTTTCATGAGTATTGCTGGACGCTGAAACCGGCATTTCTGTTCCATGTGATGACGGAGTATGATGAAGCTGAATATTTTGCCCACTTGGACACCGATCTCTTTTTCTTCTCAGATGCGGGCGAGCTGTTTGCGGAAAAGCCGGATGCTTCCCTTTTTCTGACGGACCACCGCAATTCAGAACGGTTTGCGTCTTATTACAAGCTGACAGGGCAGTACAACACCGGGTTTGTCGGCGCGCGGAATACCGGGGAAGCGTATCGGGCGGTCTGGCAGTGGAGGCAGGATTGCATCTCTTATTGTACGGTGGAGATGAATGAAGAAAAAAAGACATACGGTGATCAAAGGTATGTTGAAAAGTGGCCCGCGCAGTTTGAAGACGTTCATGTCACGGAGTCGATCGGCGCGAATGCGGCGCTGTGGAATATTGAGCAATATGACGTCAGCCTGCGCGGCGGGGCTGTATATGTCAATGACACCCCGCTGATTTTTTATCATTTTTCAGGCTTTACGCTCGTCACGGAGAACGAATTCAATCTGTGCTGGTACTATCACATTGATGACGAGGCGACAGTCAATATGATTTACGTGCCGTACATCAAAAACGTAAAAAAATGGATTGATGAAATTCAAAAAGCGTTTCCTGATTTCAGAGACGGGTTTATTCCGAAATATGCGGTTCCTGATACTCATTTTTATACGGTTGAAACATAAAATCCCTGCCGAAAAGGCAGGGATTATTTTTATGAATGCCATTCTTTTAATGTTTTGTCGCTCGGCAGGACAAAGGCGAGCAGACCTAAAACGGGCAGAAAGGCGACGGCAGTCATGGTCGGCGTCAATCCCGCTGAATCAATAAGAGCTCCGAGCGCAACGGCTCCGATCGCGCCCATTCCGAAGGCGAGCCCGACCGTAAGCCCTGACATCGTTCCGATTTTGCCTGGAACAAGCTCCTGCGCGTAGACAACCGTCACGGAGAAGCTGGACATCAGAACAACACCGATCAGCGCCAGTACGCCATAGGCGATGACAGGCCCCGCAAACGGAAGGAAAATCGTCAATGGAGCCGATGCTATCATCGAAACAATGATGACGTTCCGCTTTCCGAAACGGTCTGCAAGCGGCCCGCCGAGAAACGTTCCGACAGCTCCGAAAAATAAAAAGACGAAGATGTAGCTCTGTGCCTGCTGAATGCTGACATGATAGGCATTCATCGCATAGAACGTATAAAAGTTGCCGATCGCGCTCACATACCAGGAGCGCGCGAAAATTAAGAAGATAATCATGATAAGGGCGAGAATAATCGGTTTTGTAATCACGGTCTGCACAGCGGAGGCCGGTGATTTTTTACTTACGGCGCGCAAATGAATAAGGCGGCCTTTATACCATTTGGCGATATAGATGAGAAACAGCACAGCGATTGCGGCGACTAGCGTAAACCAGACAGAGCCGAATTGACCAAGCGGAACGAGAATCAGCGCGGTAATCAAGGGCGCCATCGCCTGGCCGGTATTCCCTCCGACTTGGTAAATCGATTGCGCCAACCCGCGCTTTTCGCCGGCGGCCATGTAGGCGACACGCGATCCTTCAGGATGAAAGACGGCGGAGCCAAGGCCGATAAAAAAGACACAGCATAAAATCGTCAGAAAAGACGGGGCGAACGCGAGACCTAAAATGCCGAGCATGCTTGCGGTGAGTCCGAGCGGCAAAGCATACGGCATCGGGCGTTTATCCGTATACCAGCCGATGACGGGCTGCATCACGGAAGACACCATATTCAGCGTAAAGGCGATAATTCCGAGCTGCGTAAATGTAAGATTCATGGAACGTTCCAATATCGGAAACATCGCCGGAATCACCGCTTGCAGTGAATCGTTCAGCAAATGACAGATCCCGATAATGAACAAAATAGAATACATGGTTGTCTCGGGACGATGGACAGGTTTTTCTTTAAGCGGGGCGGCAATTGCCAAAGTGATTCTCCTCCTTTTTATGTAAACGAAGCATACACCATATTATTCATAAGGTGAATGAATTATCAAGTGCAAAAAAGGCTCTTCTTTCTCAAACAGAAAAAAGAGCCTTCCTTTTTTATTTATTTAACAAACTGTGTTTTCTCGAATACATCATATAAACGACGATCCCGGCGGCGATCCAGATGACAAAGGCGAGCCATGTCACACCCGGCAGGCTGCTTGCGAGATACAGGCATAAGCATGCGCTGATGATCGGCACAAAAGGCACGAAAGGAACACGGAAGGAAGATTTGATCTCCGGATGTTTCTTTCTTAAAACGATGACGGCGATCGCAATGACCGTAAAGGCCGCCAAG
Organism: Bacillus sp. JHAA; assembly: GCF_036961585.1. NCBI lineage: Bacteria > Bacillati > Bacillota > Bacilli > Caryophanales > Bacillaceae > Bacillus > Bacillus sp. JHAA. The sequence continues at coordinate 28,722 of NZ_JBAMDE010000013.1, forward strand.
GTTCCCATGTTGACGAGATGCGCCAAGGTTCCCAAATCAATAAAACCCGCGATCCCGGCGGCAACGATCCCCGTCACCCATGTGTTTTGAAACGGTGTTTTAAAACGCGGGTGAACCTTGGAAAACATGCGGGGCAAAAGGCCGTCTCTGCTCATCGCAAATGTAAGGCGCACCTGAGCGTAAAGCAGAGCGAGCATGACCGTTGTAATCCCGATAATCGCGCCGACGGAAATAATGCCTGCTATCTTGTTCTGGCCGACAAATTGGAGCGCGAAAGATACCGGATCTCCGACATTCAGCTTAGTATACGAAAGCATTCCCGTCAGGACGAGCGATACCGTAATGTAAAGGATGGTGCAGATGGCAAGCGCACCGATGATTCCGAACGGCATTGATTTCTGCGGGTTTTTCACTTCTTCCGACGCGTTTGACACGGCATCAAATCCGAGATACGCGAAGAAAACGGTCGCGGCGCTCGTGATGACGCCTTTCATTCCGAACGGCATAAACGGCGACCAGTTTTCCGGTTTCACGTAGCCGAAACCGACGATGATAAACAGCAGAATGATCGCAATTTTCATCAATACAATGACATTGTTAAAGCGGGTGCTTTCTTTCACGCCCCTTGAAACAATCGCGGTAATGACCAAAATAATGATAACGGCCGGCAGGTTGAACACGGCACCCGTTTTGCTGCCGGGTGCGGCGGTCAGCGCCTCCGGAAGATGCAGCCCGAAGCCCGCAAGAAGCGACTGGAAATAGGAAGACCAGCCGGTTGCGACGGCGGCGAGCGCGATGACATATTCAAGCATTAAGTCCCATCCGATTAAAAACGCGAGACACTCCCCGAGAGTGACATATGAATACGTATATACGCTGCCTGAAATCGGAATGGATGAAGAAAATTCCGCATAACAAAACGCGGCGAGCGCGCAGGCAAGGCCCGCGAGCACAAACGACAGAATCAAAGCCGGTCCTGCGCCTGTCGCGGCCACAGTCCCGGTAATCACAAAAATCCCCGTGCCGACAACACAGCCGATTCCGAGCAAAACCAAGTCAAAAGCGCTTAACGAGCGGGACAGGCTGGTCTGTTTGCTCTGAGCCTTTAAGTCGGCCAGCGGCTTTTTCCGAAATAGTAAAGACATATGGGTCCTCCTGAAAATTCATAATATTCTTATCATTATATACACTGACGTTTGTATTATATTGTCGAAATTTCTCGCAGTCAATTAAAGAATTTTCCACTTTAAAAGGACAAAGCTAAAAAGCGTCGATGCACGGAAGGAACGGGAATTTTATTGTGAAATAGTTCAATTTTCTCACCTTAAGACCGATACAAAAGATGACTCATCAACTAATTTCAAGTTTCGGTGAAAGGGAGATGTTTTACATGTTTCAATATGAAGAACTAAATAAGCAGTTTATCGGCGGCCGATGGAGGGATGGAAGCAGCCGGAACGTATTGGAAAACAGAAATCCTTATACTCAAAAAGTCATCACCTCATTCCAAAAAGCGACGTCTGATGACGTGGATGCGGCATATCGCGCCGCGGCTCTTGCGAAACAAGAATGGGACAAAGTAAACCCTTTTAAAAAGCGGGCCATTTTGGAAAAAGCCGTTTCTTTCATTGAAGAGCACGAAGAAGCGATTATTTACTTAATCATGGAGGAGCTTGGCGGAACACGGCTGAAGGCTGAGTTTGAAATCGGACTTGTCAAAAATATGATAAAAGAAGCCGCAACATTTCCGGTGCGGATGGAAGGGAAAATTCTCCCGTCCACGATTGACGGAAAAGAAAACAGGCTGTACAGAATACCCGCCGGAGTCGTGGGGGTGATCAGCCCGTTTAATTTCCCGTTTTTCCTTTCGATGAAATCTGTTGCGCCGGCACTGGGCGCGGGGAACGGCGTCGTGCTGAAGCCTCATGAAGAAACACCGATCTGCGGCGGAACGCTTATCGCGAAAATTTTTGAAGCGGCCGGCGTACCGGACGGGCTGCTGAATGTTATCGTGACGGATATCGGGGAGATCGGCGACAGCTTTGTTGAGCATCCCGTGCCGCGGATAATCTCATTTACAGGCTCAACCGGAGTGGGCAGCTATATCGGACAGCTTGCGGTCAAACACTTTAAAAAACCGCTGTTGGAGCTTGGCGGAAACAGCGCGCTGATCGTGCTTGAGGATGCTGATCTTGAATACGCCGTCAATGCGGCTGTATTCAGCCGGTTTACGCATCAAGGCCAGATCTGTATGTCGGCGAACCGCGTGCTCGTTCACACATCTGTATATGACAAATTTACAGAGCTTTACGAAGCGAAAGTGTCATCGCTGAAAGTCGGCGATCCGATGGACCCTGATACGGTTATCGGCCCTTTAATCAATGAGAGACAGGCGGAAGGTTTGAGACGGTCTGTCGAAAAAGCGATAGAAGAGGGAGCGGTTCCGGTGCTGTCCGGCCGATTCAGCGGAACGGTCGCTGAGCCCGTCATTTTAAAAGATGTGAAACCTGAGATGAGCATTGCGAAGGAGGAGCTGTTCGGACCGGCCGTCTGCATCATGCCGTTTGAAACGGAGGAGGAAGCGGTAAGCATCGCAAACGCGACACCGTTCGGTTTAAGCGGAGCCGTGCATACGGCAAACGTTGAGCGCGGCGTTGAGTTTGCTAAGCGGATCGAAACCGGCATGATTCACGTCAACGATACGACCATTAATGATGAACCGAACGTCGCGTTCGGCGGCGAGAAACAATCAGGTCTCGGCAGGCTGAACGGCGAATGGAGCCTTGAAGAATTCACCACGCTGAAATGGATTTCGGTTCAGCATGAAAAACGGCAATTCCCATATTAAGAAGGAGTGAAAGAAATGAGTATACAGACGGAGCAGCAAACGCACAGCCTGCTTGACGCTTTTGTCAAAGTTGCGCCTTTTTTAAACAGCCTGATCCAAGATGACATCACCATCGGAATTTATGATACAGAAAAATTAATCGTGAATATTCCGGCTAAAACGTTTTCTCTTAATGTAAAGCCGGGAGACCCGCTGCAAAAAGGGGACATCATTACAGACGCGATCCGCATGAATCAGAAGAAGACAAGCATGGTGCCGAAAGAGCTGTTCGGATTTCCGCTGATCGCCAGAGCGATTCCGCTTCACGATGAAAACGGAAAAGTCATCGGCGGCGTCGGTCTCGGCACCAGCCTTGAAAAATCAGCCAAGCTTCACGATGTCGCTGAAAGCCTGTCCGCCGTCGTGGAACAGACCGCTTCGGCCATCGCGGATATCTCAGAATCCATCAGCGGTTTCTCAGCACAGATGACCGGGATTTCCACTCAGGCGAAACAAGTCAGTGAAAGCGCGGGAGAAATCGCCGACATTTCCGTCACTGTCAAGGGCATCTCGGATCAAAGCAATCTGCTCGGTTTGAATGCGGCCATTGAAGCCGCGAGAGCAGGAGAATCCGGCAAGGGCTTTTCCGTGGTGGCGGATGAGATCCGCAAGCTTGCCACTCATTCAAAAGACAACGTCGGCCAAATTGACCAGATTACGAAAAAAATCCACAGCCTGCTGAAAGGGCTGGAGGACTCTATTGAATCCATCAACCAGAACACAAACGGCCAAGCGGCGGCGGTTGAACAAATTTCTGCCACGATGCAGGAAATTTCGGGAAGCGCCCAGCATTTAGCGAAAATGGCTGAAAACGTACTCGGAGAGTCATAAAAAAAGGGAGCTTACGGGCTCCTTTTTTGTTTTCCCTTTACCAATCGGAAACTGCACTTACACGTTTGATCCGTCATGCTCAGGGGTACACATACGAATACATCACCAATGATAAAGGAGAGTCTTGTATGTCTGATGCAAATCTGCACAACCCGCTGACGAAATATGATCATGATGAATTTCCAAAACAATATCAAGAACCGCCCGGTTTGCAGAAAGAGATGAAGCCTGTGCCGGACTGCGGTGAAACGAGCTATAAAGGAGCCGGCAAGCTGAAGGGAAGAAAAGCCCTCGTCACCGGCGGCGATTCAGGTATCGGCCGGGCCGCCGCGATTGCTTATGCCCGGGAAGGGGCGGATGTGGCGATTAACTATCTGCCTGAGGAACAGCCGGATGCTGAAGAAGTGAAAGCGTTAATTGAAAAAGAGGGAAGAAAAGCCGTTCTGCTGCCGGGAGATTTAAGCGATGAAGCGTTTTGCGGAGAATTGGCGGAAAAAGCGTATCAAGAGCTTGGCGGTCTTGACACGCTCGCTCTTGTCGCCGGCAAACAGCAGGCAGTGGATGATATCAGCGATCTTGCCACAGAACAAATCTATCAAACATTTGAAGTCAACGTATTCTCGCTGTATTGGCTCGTCAAAGCCGCGCTTCCTTATCTGCCGGAAGGCGCGTCTATTATCACGACAACGTCCGTAGAAGGGTATAATCCAAGCCCGATGCTGTTGGATTATGCCGCGACGAAACATGCCATTATCGGTTTTACCGTCGGCTTAGGAAAACAGCTGGCGAATAAAGGAATCAGAGTCAACTCGGTAGCGCCGGGGCCGATCTGGACGCCTCTGCAGATTTCGGGAGGACAGCCCGGTGAAAACATTCCGAAATTCGGCAAGGAAACACCGGCCGTTCCATTAAAGCGTGCCGGACAGCCGGCGGAGCTAGCAGGAATTTATGTCTTTTTGGCCTCAGAAGAATCGAGCTATGTGACATCCCAAATTTACAGTGTAAGCGGAGGAATTCCGACAGCGTAATCAATAAGGAGCTGCCCTTCATACGGGGGCAGCTCTTTTTTTTGATGTTATGTGCCGAGCACGTTTTGATTATACAGGACACTCGGATGTGACGGATGATAGGAGGCGGCTTTGTCGTTATGAATCTTCGCTTTTTCTCTGTCGCCGAGCTGCCAGTGGCAGACGCAGAGCTGCAGATGGGGATACCAGGTGGAATATTCGAGCTGGGTAAAGCCTGCATCACTGCTTTTGGCGGATAGGGCGAGCTCATACCAAAACACGCCCTGCCGGTATTGCCGTTTCTCCGCAAAATAGTCGCCGAGCCTGCAGCAGAACTCCGGCCGCGGACAATCGATCAGAAATGATTTTAAGAGAGACGTCATGGCGGCCTCTTCATGGCCGACCGCCCTGTAGCAATCGGATAGATATTGGCATGTTCTGATCTCGTCTTCGATCCAGCACTGTTTTGTGGAAAGAAAATGGTGATAATACGTGATGGCGCGCTGATACTGGCCGTGATCCTTTAATTCATTCGCGAAGTAAAACAAATCGCGCGGTGTCATCGTTTCACTGTTTTCCGCCATTTTCTCATAAATCTTCAAGTTGCGGTCTGAGGGAGGCGAGTGCTTTTTCGCGGATTTCCGGTGTGTGACGGCAATATCGGTTTCTATGATGTTTCCGTATACTTCAAGATACTCATGCACGGCTCCGATCCAGCGGAATCCTTTTTCACGCTTAACGAGACGGTTGCGGCGGTATCTGAAGCTGACCTCTCCCCGAGCATCAAAGCCGACGTGATAATACATGGATACCGCGTCCACCTCTTTTGAAAGCGACGCCTTCAGTTCAATCAGCTTTTCACGGTCCTTTTCCGTCAATATATCGTCGGCGTCCAGCCACAGAATATAATCCATTTCCGCTTTCGAAAACACAAAGTTACGAGCGGCCGCAAAGTGATCGATCCATTCAAAATCATAAATCTTATCCGTATAACGGGCCGCGATTTCTTTCGTCCGGTCGGTCGAGCCCGTATCAGCAATCACAATTTCATCCGCAATGTCTTTGACGGAATCAAGACAGCCCGCAAGCACTTCCTCTTCATTTTTCACGATAACGCACAAACTGACGCTGATCATGTCATCACCTCTTCACCTCCAGTGTATAAAAGGAGAGGCGGAAACATTCTTCGGACAAAATGATCTCTTCCAAGAAATTTGTCTGTCCTTTTACTAGTTTTATTCCAGCGCCTGATTTAAAATGAACACATGAACTTACGTGAGGATTGATAGGGACCATGAGCATCATAAAAGCGGAAAACCTTTATAAAACATACGGAGATAAGACATTATTCGACCATATCTCCTTTCATATTGAAGAGAATGAAAGAATCGGTTTAATCGGCCCGAACGGAACGGGGAAGTCTACGCTTCTGAAAACCATTGCCGGCCTTGAATCAACGGAGGAAGGCGAGATTACGGCTTCAGGAAACGTGCATATTGAGTTTTTGCATCAGGACCCTGATCTTCCGGCCGGACAAACCGTTCTTGAGCATATTTATTCCGGCGGATCAGCCGTCATGAGAACGATGAGAGAATACGAAAAAGCGCTTCAGGCGCTGAATGAAGAACCGGAAAATGACCAGCGCCAGAAACAGCTGCTTGATGCGCAGGCCCGAATGGACGCGAATGATGCGTGGGAGGCGAATACGTTAGCCAAAACGGTTTTAACCAAACTTGGCGTCACCGATCTGATGAAGGATGTCAGCGAGCTGTCCGGCGGCCAGAGAAAGCGCGTCGCGATTGCGAAAAACGTCATCCAGCCGGCCGACCTGCTGATTTTGGATGAACCGACAAACCACTTGGACAATGAAACGATTGAATGGCTGGAAGGCTACTTATCGCAATATCCGGGCGCCGTTATGCTTGTCACGCACGACAGATATTTTCTGAACAGGGTGACGAACAGAATTTACGAGCTTGAGAGAGGCAGCCTTTATACGTATAAAGGAAACTATGAAGTATTCCTGGAAAAACGGGCCGAACGGGAAGCGCTGGCGGAGCAGAAAGAAACAAAACGTCAAAACCTCCTGCGCCGCGAATTGGCGTGGCTCAGAAGAGGGGCGAAAGCGCGCTCGACGAAACAAAAAGCGAGAGTGGACAGAGCGGAGGCGCTCAAAGAGCAAAAAGGGCCGGCAGTCTCCGGATCACTCGATTTCGCGATCGGCTCCCACCGTCTCGGAAAACAGGTGATCGAAGCCGATAACGTCACCATTACCTATAACGGCCAAGCGCTGATCAGCCAGTTTAATGAGCTTGTCATCCCGGGGGAACGAATCGGCATCATCGGGCCGAACGGAATCGGGAAAACGACACTTTTAAACAGCCTCGCCGGCAGAATTCAGCCTGACAGCGGCAATATCACCATCGGGCAGACGGTCCGGATCGGCTACTACACCCAGGACCACAGCGAAATGAACGGTGATATGAAAGTCATTGAATATATAAAAGAGACGGCTGAAATCGTCAAAACGGCGGAAGGCGATGTCATCACCGCGGAACAAATGCTTGAGCGTTTTCTGTTCCCGCGTCCGATGCAGCAGACATATATCAGAAAGCTGTCGGGCGGGGAAAAGCGCCGTCTGTACTTGCTGAATGTACTGATGCAGGAACCGAATGTGCTGTTTTTAGATGAGCCGACCAATGATCTGGACACGGAAACATTAAGCGTGCTCGAAGATTATATCGAACAGTTCCCAGGCGTCGTCATCACCGTATCCCATGACCGCTATTTTCTTGACCGCGTCATTGACCGCCTGATCGTATTTGAAGGACAAGGTGTCATTTCCCGTTTCCAAGGTTCGTACAGTGAATACATGGAACACGCAAAAGCGAAGAAGACGGCGGTAAAACAGCCGGCCGAAGAGAAAGAGGCGGAGGAAGAGCCGAAGAAAAAGCGCAAAAAGCTTTCATATAAGGATCAGATCGAATGGGACGGCATCGAAGACAAAATCGCCGGCCTTGAAGGAAAGCATCAGCGTCTGGAAGCGGAAATCGCTGAAGCGGGAAGTGATTTCGGAAAGATTCAAGAACTGATGGCCGAACAGGCAAAAACGGCTGAAGAGCTTGAAGCGGCGATGGAGCGCTGGACCGAATTGTCACTGATGATTGAAGAACTTGAGAATTAAGAAAAGCCGGTACGGCCCCCGAGAAAGATGGCGGGTCATACCGGCTTTTTTTATCTTACACAGATGTCTCCCGGCGCTTTAAAGACAAACGTTTTGTCCAAGCAAAGTTTATCAGGCATAAAAAGTTAACGTTTACGTTAAGGTTCAAATGGTGTATAATAGAAACAGATACGACAAGAGGGGGATTCACCTTGGAATGGATGAAGATTGATCAAGTTGCCAAGCGAAGCGGATTGACAAAACGAACCATTCGTTTTTACGAGGAGATTGGTTTGATTCCTGCTCCTAAACGGACAGAAGGCGGCGTCCGGCTATACTCTGAAGATGATATGGAGGAGCTCGAAAAAGTCACCAGCACAAAAGAAGTGCTCGGTTTTTCCCTTCAGGAGCTTCAGCAGTTTATGGAGATGAGCCGTCAGCTGGAATTAAACAAAGAGGGGTACTTGTTGTCACTGGATCCGAAGGAACGGAAAGAAAAGCTGGAAGAGATTCAGCAGGCTTTGAACCACCAGCTTGAGATGATTGATGAGAAGATCAGCACATTTCAGCATTTTAAAACGCGCCTTAACGGAATGAAAGAAAAAGCTGACCGCGCCATTCAATCAATCGAATGATTTTGCTGTAAACGCTATGGATATAGCGTTTCTTTTAATGGATGAAACAGGAGGTCTGGTCAAATGGATACATCATCACAACAGAAAACAGGCTTATTCAGCCAGCCGAAAGCCGTTTGGGCGGTTGCGTTTGCCTGTGTTATTTCCTTTATGGGAATCGGTCTTGTCGATCCGATTCTTCCGGCGATCGCCGCACAATTACATGCTTCACCTAGTGAAGTATCTCTGTTATTTACAAGTTATTTGCTCGTTACCGGTTTTATGATGTTTTTCTCCGGCGCGATTTCAAGCCGGATCGGCGCAAAATGGACGCTGCTTCTCGGACTTATTTTTATCATCGTGTTTGCCGCCCTCGGCGGAAGCTCAAGTTCAATCGCTCAGCTTGTCGGCTATCGCGGCGGCTGGGGGCTTGGGAATGCTCTCTTTATTTCAACCGCGCTTGCCGTCATTGTCGGGGTATCTGTCGGCGGCAGCGCCAAAGCCATTATTCTGTATGAGGCTGCACTCGGCTTGGGGATTTCCGTCGGGCCGCTTGCAGGCGGAGAGCTTGGCAGCATCTCATGGCGCGCTCCGTTCTTCGGAGTGTCTGTCCTCATGTTCATAGCGCTTTGCGCGATTTCACTCATGCTGCCGAAGCTGCCGAAACCGGCGAAACGCGTCGGTGTGTTTGATGCGATGAAGGCGCTCAAATATAAAGGCCTTTTGACAATGGCAGTATCTGCATTCTTATACAACTTTGGATTTTTTATTTTGCTTGCTTATTCTCCGTTCGTGCTGGATTTAGATGAACACGGCCTTGGATACGTCTTCTTCGGCTGGGGTTTATTGCTGGCAATTACGTCAGTCTTTACGGCGCCGCTCGTGCACAAAGCGCTGGGAACAGTGGGTTCGCTCGTCGTTCTCTTTATCGCCTTTGCGGTCATTCTCATCGTCATGGGGATCTGGACTGACCATCAGACGTTGATCATTACGTGTATCGTTGTCGCCGGTGCTGTTCTCGGTATGGTGAATACGATCATGACAACCGCTGTGATGGGTTCTGCGCCGGTTGAACGTTCAATCGCGTCTTCAGCCTACAGCTCAGTCCGTTTTATCGGCGGTGCGCTCGCTCCGTGGATTGCGGGGATGCTGTCAGAACACTTCACCGCAAGCACTCCATATACAGTAGGCGGGATCGTCGTTTTTGTCGGCATGCTTGTCCTTCTCATGGGACGCAAACATCTCGCCGGAATAAAAGCCGGACATTAAGAAAAAAAGGAACTTCCGCACAGGCGGGAGTTCCTTTTTGTGTTTACAGCACTTTCGTCGTCCAAGATTCACAATTCCATGTTTCCGTCGCGATATCCATGTAAAACTCGGGTTCGTGGGAAATCAGCAGAATGGAGCCTTTGTATTCTTTCAGCGCGCGTTTCAGCTCTTCTTTCGCATCGACATCCAGGTGGTTTGTCGGTTCGTCAAGCACGAGCAGGTTTGTTTCTGAATTAATCAGCTTGCACAGTCTGACCTTCGCTTTTTCTCCTCCGCTGAGAACGGAGACGCGGCTTTCAATGTGTTTGGTCGTCAGGCCGCATTTGGCGAGGGCGGCGCGGATTTCGTACTGGGTAAAGGAAGGAAATTCGCTCCACACTTCTTCGATGCACGTATTGTTATTGGTTTCTTTCACTTCCTGCTCGAAATAGCCCGTGTATTGATGCTCGCCCCGTTCCACCGTGCCTTCCAGCGGCTGGATTTCACCGAGCAGGCTCTTTAACAGCGTCGTCTTCCCGATGCCGTTTGCGCCGTACAGGGCGACTTTCTGTCCGCGCTCCATTCTGAGATTGAGCGGGCGTGACAGCGGAGTATCGTAGCCGATGACTAAGTCCTTCGTTTCAAAAATGAGCTTGCCTGACGTTCTCGCAGGCTTGAAATGGAATTCCGGTTTCGGTTTTTCGGCCGCCAGTTCGATCATATCCATCTTATCAAGCTTTTTCTGGCGGGACATCGCCATATTTCTCGTGCTGACCCGCGCTTTGTTGCGGGCGACGAAATCTTTCAGCTCAGCCACTTCCTGCTGCTGTTTTTTATAGGCGGCTTCGAGCTGCTGTTTTTTCACTTCGTAGACTTCCATGAATTGATGGTAGTCGCCGACATAACGCGTCAGCTCCTGATTTTCCACATGATAAATCAAATTGATCACGCTGTTTAAAAACGGAATGTCGTGAGAAATTAAGATGAACGCATTTTCATATTCCTGCAAATAGCGTTTCAGCCATTCAATATGCTGCTCATCAAGGTAGTTGGTCGGTTCGTCCAACAGAAGGATTTCCGGTTTTTCTAAAAGCAGTTTGGCGAGCAGCACTTTCGTCCGCTGTCCGCCGCTTAAATCAGTGACGTCGCGGTCAAGTCCGACATCCTGCAGGCCGAGGCCGCGGGCGATTTCTTCAACTTTGCTGTCAATCACATAGAAATCATTATTAGTCAGGGCGTCCTGAATGACACCGACATCTTCAAGCAGCTGCTCAAGCTCATCAGGGTCCGCTTCGCCCATTTTGTTGTAAATCTCATTCATTTCCTCTTCCATTGCAAATAAGTAATGGAACGCATCCTTCAGCACGTCGCGGATCGTTTTTCCTTTTTCAAGCACGGTATGCTGATCGAGGTAGCCGACACGCACGTTTTTCGCCCATTCAACCTTACCCTCATCAGGCTCAAGCTTTCCGGTAATAATATTCATAAACGTTGATTTACCTTCGCCGTTTGCTCCGATTAAGCCGACGTGCTCCCCTTTTAAAAGACGGAACGATACATTGTTAAAAAGCGCACGGTCACCAAAGCCGTGGCTTAAATCTTTTACGGATAAAATACTCATCATTACACCTCTATCGTTATCAGACACGCTTTTTTTATCATGTGTCTTTCTCATTTATGATTATAAAGGAGGAGACCGTTTGTTAAAAGGCTTGGAAGGAAAAAGAAAATTGCGTTTGGCGCGTGCATTTGAGATACTATGGAGTAGATTTTAAGAATTGAGGAGAACGACATGACCCAAACATGGCCATTTTTACAGCATACACAACCATTTATCGCCGAAAACTGGGAGGCCTCAGGCTTTCAGGAGCCGACCGTCATTCAGGAAAAAGCCGCTCAGGTGATTATGGAAGGGAAAGACGTCATCGCCGAATCCCCGACGGGAACGGGAAAAACATTGGCGTACACGCTTCCGGTTCTGGAGCGGATCAACCCGGAACAGAAACATCCGCAAGTGATCATTTTAGCGCCGTCCCGCGAGCTTGTGATGCAGATTTTTCAAGTGATTCAGGATTGGAAAAAAGGCTCCGATCTTCGCGCTTTGTCTTTGATCGGCGGGGCAAACGTGAAAAAGCAGGTGGAGAAGCTCAAAAATAAACCGCATATCATTGCGGGCACACCGGGCAGGGTGCTCGAATTGATTCAGGCGAAAAAGCTGAAAATGCATGAAGTCAAGACGATCGTTCTTGATGAAGCGGATCAGCTCGTGACACAGGAACACCGCGAAACGATGAAAAAAATCATTAAAACGACGCTGAAAGACCGACAGCTTTTAAGCTTTTCCGCTACGCTGCAGCCGGAAACAGAACAGGTGCTGAATACCATCGCACATGAACCGGCTGTTTTGAAAGTGGAGCGGAATACGGCGGAAAAAGCGCGCGTCACACATCAATATCTCGTCTGCGATCAGCGGGATAAAGTAAAGCTATTGCAAAAGCTGTCACGGCTGAACGGCATGCAGGCGCTCGTGTTCGTCAGAGATATCGGAAATTTAAGCGTCTATGCGGAAAAACTCGCCTATCACCACGTGGATCTCGGCATTCTGCATGGAGAAGCGAAAAAAATGGAGCGGGCAAAGATATTATCAGCGTTTGAACGGGGAGAATTTCCGCTGCTTCTGGCCACTGACATTGCGGCGCGCGGACTCGATATCGATGATCTTCCGTACGTCATTCACGCGGACATCCCGAATGAAGACGGGTACATTCACAGATCAGGCCGGACGGGGCGGGCCGGTAAAGAAGGAACCGTACTCAGCCTTGTCACGCCGATGGAAGAATCCAAATTGAAAAAAATGGCCAAATCACTCGGAATCGAGCTGAAAGAGGCCGTTTATTCAGGCGGAAAATTATCTGAGAAATAAGAAACGGAGGGCGGGAAGCCCTTCGTTTTTTTTTGTTGTAAAATAATAGAAAAGGTTCAGGCGGGGGCGGGAAGATGGTTTCAATAGACAGATTTCAAATATTGAAGGAACGTGAGCTGAAAATACTTGAACACTGGTTTAAGAACGATAATATCAGACGGAGAATGGATGCGATGCTGCCATTAGACGCGTGGTATGCACGATTGAATAAAGATGAAGACGATACTGTCATTATGGCATATGACGGGGAGTGTCCGGCAGGCATGGTCTCTATAGAGTTTGTGGAGGAGCGGGCGTATATCGGATTGATCGTCAATCCTTTGTACCAGCTTCAAGGGTACGGAAAACAGATCTTGCAAAAACTGCTGACTGATCCTGGGTTTACCGGCGTGCGGGAATGGGCGGCAAGCATCGAAAAAGACAATCAAATCAGTTTAGCCTGCTTTCAAGCAGCGGGATTCACTTTGGAAGATATGGAGCCGGATGAAGACGGCTTTCTTACTTTGATTCTTCGCGGCTGATGCGAAAAAAAGAAAAGGAGGGGACAAAGCCCTCCTTTTTTTCATCATCATGTTAACTTAGATCACTCACTTTGATGATCTGTTTGCCTTTGTTTTCTCCTTTAAACAGGCCGAGGAACGCGTCAGGAATATTGTTGAATCCTTCCGTAATCGTTTCTTCATAATGAAGCTTTCCGTCCTTAAGCCATTCGGCCAATTGTTTCGCACCTTCGGAAAAGCGGTCAGCATAATCACTGACGATGAATCCCTGCATCAGCGCTTTTGTTTTGATCAGCTTCGGCTGGACGCGGGGGCCCATGTCTTCTTCTTCACTTTCGGTATTGTACGATGAGATCGCTCCGCATACCGGAATGCGGGCGAATTCATTCAGCAGGTTTATCACCGCATCTGAAATCGGTCCGCCGACATTGTCAAAATAGACATCGACGCCGTCAGGACATGCCTGTTCCAGCGCTTTTTGAATATCATCCGCCGTTTTGTAATTAATGGCTTCATCAAATTGAAGCTCCTCTGTCAAATACGCGATTTTTTCATCAGATCCGGCGATGCCGACAACCCGCGCGCCTTTGATTTTGGCAATCTGTCCGACTGTTGAGCCGACGGCGCCCGCCGCGCCTGAAACGACGACGGTTTCGCCTTTTTTCGGACGGCCGATATCGAGCAGCCCGAAGTAAGCGGTCAGTCCGGTCATCCCTAAAATGCCGAGATACGCCTGGGCGGGTGCGATATCCGTATCCAACTTGCGGAGGGCGGACTCATTGACGGCTGAATATTCCTGCCACGCGAGATTTCCGATCACAACATCTCCTTTTTTCAGCTTATCGCCGTCTGTCAGAACCTCGGCAATCACTCCGCCTGTTATGGCTTCATCTAAAGCGAACGGCTCTACATATGATTTTGTATCCTGCATCCGTCCGCGCATGTACGGATCAACGGACACATAACTCGTTTTCACAAGCACTTCGCCGTCTTTCGGTTCGGGCACGGCAATCGTTTCAAAGCGGAAATCGTCATGGGCGGGAACGCCTTTGGGGCGTCTTGCCAATTGAATTTGCTGCTGATGATTCGGCATACTGAATCCTCCTTCAAGATAAGTGGTTGTTCCAAATGTAACACGAACCATTTCCCGATTACAAAATCAAACCGTCAGCGGTCATAAAAAAAGAAGGGCCCAGGGCCCTTCTTTCCTTATATGCATATTTAATAGAATAACCGGTACACATCGGTGTTTTTCTCATGTTCCAAATATTCATAGGCATTCGTTTTTGAAGAATGAAGCATGTCAGCGGTAACGACGGGCTGAAGCGCGGTCAGATAAGAACCCAGCCTATTTTCAATTTCTTTCGGCAGAACGGATTCGATATCACCGATATTGATAATGATAGAGAAAACGAAATCGATATTAATATGAAAAGTATCTTCAGCAAAGGCCGTAAGCTCTTTTATTCCATCCGGGCAGCGGGTATGCCGGCGGAATACCTGCTTCACTAAATCACTGACAACCCAAGCGTTAAATCGCTGTTCCGGTGAAAAGTAATGAATAGGAACCACCTCCCTGCTTAATCGGCTCATGAAGATTTTTATTTTTCTGATAAAAGTTGCTTTTTCTACTGTAACATGTCCCGCCAGAAAATATCCACCGACAATCTGCCCGTTTTCCCACTGAACTCTCTTTCTTTTGTTTGATCCTTGATTGATCGGGTAAACATCCAATATACAAAACAAAAGGGAGGACTTATCAATGAAACCGGTAGTAAGAGAATATACAAATGATCAAAAACTGATGCAGGACGTAAAAGAGCTTCAGCAATTGGGTGTCGCAAAAGAAGACGTATATGTGCTTTCTCATGATGACGACAGAACGGACCGCCTGGCCGATAATACTGATGTCAATACCATCGGAGCGAAAGAAACGGGCATTAAACACGCGGTCGGCAATATGTTTAATAAAAAAGGCGACGAGCTCCGCAACAAAATTCACGAAATCGGCTTTTCGGAAGAGGAAGCATCGCAATTTGAAAAGCGCTTAGATGAAGGAAAAGTTCTTCTGTTTGTCACGGATAACGAAAAAGTAAAATCATGGGCGTAAGCTGAACAGATCCCAAGGGGTTTTCGGTCCCTTGGGATTTTTTTGCGGTTTCCGCAATAAAACCGAAAGGCACATTCTGTACATTTTCGGTGCTGTTTCTCAACTGATTTGATACAATTCGATTGTAATAAATTGGAACAAAGAATCAGGAGGAGCACAATTCATGAAAAAAATGTTATTTATGCTGGCGGTTTGTTTATGTATGATCCCTGCGGACGTCTATGCCGCTGATCTGGGACGGCAGACGTTAGGAACAAATGACGGCTGGGGAGCCGCTTCCGGCGGGACAACCGGCGGCGCGAAAGCCTCTTCATCGAATGTATACACCGTATCAAACAGACAGCAGCTCGTTTCCGCATTAGGGGGAAGCGCCAACAGCACGCCGAAGATTATTTACATACAAGGCACAATCAATATGAATACGGACGACCGCAATAAAACACTCGGCTTTAATGATTATAAAGATCCGGCATATGATCCGAACGCCTATCTGAAGGCGTACGACCCGGACAAATGGGGGAAAAAAGCGCCGTCAGGCACCCAGGAAGACGCCAGACAGCGATCGCAAAAAAACCAGAAGGCACGGGTCGTGATTGACATCCCTTCAAATACGACGATCATCGGCTCGGGTTCAAATGCCAAAGTGACAGGCGGAAGTTTTAATATAAAGAACGGCGTCGACAATGTCATCATCCGCAACATTGAATTTCAAGACGCTTACGACTATTTTCCGCAATGGGACCCGACGGACGGCAGCAGCGGCAACTGGAACTCTGAATATGACAATATCACCATTAACGGCGCGACGCACATCTGGATCGATCATTGCACCTTTAATGACGGATCGAATCCCGACAGCGGTTTTCCCTACTATTACGGGAGAAAATATCAGCACCATGACGGCCAGACGGATATAGCCAACGGGGCGAATTATATTACATTGTCCTATAATAAATATCATGACCATGACAAAGGCTCCGTCATCGGAAACAGCGACAGCAAGACGTCGGATGAAGGAAAACTGAAGGTGACCCTTCACCATAACTATTACCAGAACATCGTCCAGCGCGCACCGCGGGTCCGGTACGGGCAGGTTCATATTTATAATAATTTTTACGCAGGCTCTAAAAGCGCCGCATACCCGTTCAGCTATGCGTGGGGCGCGGGCCACGCGTCGAAAATATATGCCCAGAATAATGTTTTTGAAGTGCCGGGACTGGCTGCTGATAAAGTCATCAGCGTCTTCAGCGGCGGAAAAGCGCTTCATGAAGACGGCACTCTTTTAAACGGCGCCGCCATTAACGCGTCGGCCGCCAACGGATTAAGTCAGTCCGTCGGCTGGACACCGTCATTGCACGGTTCCATCGGCTCATCATCAAATGTAAAATCAGATGTTATATCTAAAGCCGGGTCGGGCATATTAAAATAATAAACAAGAAGCACAAAGGAAAATATTCCTTTGTGTTTTTTAATTAACAAAAACGTTTATTAACTTAGTTAAGTAGTAAAATGGGATAGGGGATGGAAGACAACAAAATAGGAGGAGACCTGTAATGGCTTCAGAAAAAGACGCAAAAAAACAGCAGGCAGTAAAAATCATTCCTTTGCTTATTACTGTTGCTGTGGGATTAATCATTTGGTTTATTCCCGCGCCGTCCGGACTTGAACCTAAAGCATGGCATTTGTTCGCTATTTTTGTCGCAACAATTATCGGCTTTATCTCCAAGCCCTTGCCAATGGGCGCAATTGCAATTTTTGCATTGGCAGTCACCGCGTTAACGGGAACGCTATCTATTGAAAATACGTTAAGCGGATTTGGAAACAAGACAATCTGGCTGATTGTCATCGCCTTTTTTATTTCCCGGGGTTTCATCAAAACCGGGCTCGGCGCCAGGATTTCTTACGTATTCGTACAACGGTTCGGGAAGAAAACACTCGGCCTTTCTTATTCACTGCTTTTCAGTGATTTAATTTTATCACCTGCCATTCCGAGCAACACGGCACGGGCGGGCGGCATTATTTTTCCTATTATCAGATCATTATCCGAAACTTTCGGATCAACGCCGGCAGACGGAACAGAGCGGAAAATCGGCGCTTTCTTATTAAAAACCGGTTTTCAAGGAAACTTGATTACGTCTGCGATGTTTTTGACGGCAATGGCGGCGAACCCGCTGATCGCCAAGCTGGCCCACGATGTCGCAGGGGTGGACATCACATGGACAAGCTGGGCAATCGCGGCCATTGTACCGGGATTGGCGAGCTTAATCATTACGCCGCTCGTCATTTATAAGCTGTATCCGCCGGAAATTAAAGAAACACCGGATGCGGCTAAAATCGCAACGGAAAAATTGAAAGAAATGGGTCCGTTTAAAAAATCCGAACTCTCCATGGTCATCGTCTTTTTATTGGTGCTTGCGCTGTGGATTTTCGGAGGAAGCTTAAATATTGACGCAACGACGACGGCCCTGATCGGATTATCCGTTTTGCTTTTGTCACAGGTATTAACATGGGAGGACATCAAAAAGGAACAAGGTGCATGGGATACGCTGACTTGGTTCGCGGCGCTTGTGATGCTGGCGAATTTCCTGAATGAGCTCGGCATGGTGTCTTGGTTCAGCAATATGATGAAATCTTCTGTTTCCGGTTTTTCATGGATTGTGGCATTTATGATTCTGATTGTCGTGTATTATTACACGCATTACTTCTTTGCGAGCGCAACCGCGCATATCAGCGCCATGTATGCGGCATTTCTCGCCGTCATCGTGGCTGCAGGCGCTCCGCCGCTGTTGGCGGCGCTCAGCCTGGCGTTTTTCAGCAACCTTTTCGGTTCGACAACGCATTACGGCTCAGGAGCGGCTCCGGTCTTTTTCGGAGCGGGTTATATATCGCAAAGCAAATGGTGGTCCATCGGCTTTATCCTGTCAATCGTCCATATTGTGACATGGCTTGTGATCGGCGGATTATGGTGGAAAGTATTAGGGTTATGGTAGAAGAAAAAAAGGCAGACTCAGGTCTGCCTTTTTTTTATTTCTGTAAGGAAGGGGAAGGGCCTGCACATGATGACTCCAGTGCGAATAGAATATGGACGGGGTGATAATATGAGCAGCGGCCGTAATCAATACATGATATTGAAACAGAAACCTTACAAATATATGAGCAGACATATGAAACGCCGGTATGAACAATTACCATGTGAACATGAAAGGCCGGAAACAGGGACAGAAAAACGGTTTCCGTCTTCAGATGAAAATCGATCTGCCTTGTGCGTACCCGGGCTGCGAGGTCCCGAAGGCAAAAGAGGACCCGCCGGCTCCCGCGGTCCGCAAGGGGAGGCGGGTCCGCCCGGTCCCCCGGGGCCTGAGGGGCCGCCGGGAGCGGTTCCTGCGGTAGCTTTTCAAAATACAGCAGACCAGATGATGATTCCGTTAGAAGGAACACCGATAAACGTGTTAAGCGCAGTGATAGCCGCGCCGACAGATCAATTGGTGAAAACGGATGCCGTCATACAAGTAAATGTGGAATTAGATCCGCTCGCGTCTCATTTCTCATTGGTCTTAGCTGTCGATCTGCAAAGAAATGGCGTATCGATACAAACACAGAGACAAGAGTGGAACCTCTTTTCTTCAGGCGGACAAATCATAGGAATTCCTTTTACGTACATCGACGAAATGAAGGCGGATGAAACAGCCGCGTACCAGCTCTATTTATCCGTCCTTTCTTCGAATTACGTAACACAAGTCGCAGCGGCAAACCGCTCCCTCATTGCGACGGGATTCCCCATTCAAGGATCGGATTAAGGTGATGAAAAGAAATCACCTTTTTTATTTAGATTGTCAAAACACAGCCCGTATTAATAAGCTGTCTTAATAAGTAAGACGGTCAACAACGGGAAGGAGAGGGAAAAAGATTGAATGAATAATCCGATTATAAACGGAAGCTTTGAAACCGGTACATTAGCGGGGTGGAGTTCGGCAAATACCCAGATTAACAGTTTGTTTGCACATTCAGGGAGATATTCTGCGCAATTTATTGGAGCTCAGCCATATGCTTACCTCAGTCAAATCGTTCCAATTTCAGCCAAGTCAGTGACTCTATTCGTATCACTCGCAACGCTCGGAAATGAGCCAAGTCCCCAAGTAACTCTCCAGATCATCTATGTCAGCGCAGCAGGTGAACAAATCAGTTCCATTCAAGAAAATATTACACCCGGAAATTTGCCGAACGTGCTCTTTCACACATGGTCTGAAATCTATAAAACAAGCAGTGTGCCTTCTGGCGCGGCCTCTGCCGTCATTGTATTAAGTAAAGTTTCTTCCGGCACGGTTTTAATAGACGACGTTTCATTGGCGCAAACCGGGGGTGAACCTGGCGTAACGGGAATTACAGGTCCCACAGGAGTGACGGGCCCTACAGGAGTGACCGGAGCAAGAGGAGCGACGGGGTCGACAGGATCAACGGGTGTAACCGGCCAAACCGGAGTGACTGGTCCGACAGGAGTAACAGGGGCGACGGGAGTAACTGGAGCTACCGGCTCGACTGGTGTAACAGGAGCAAGAGGAGCAACCGGAACTACTGGCTCAACCGGAGTGACTGGAGCAAGAGGAGCGACCGGAGTAACTGGTGCAACGGGAGCAACCGGAACTACTGGCTCAACCGGAGTGACTGGAGTAACAGGAACAACTGGCTTGACTGGTGCAACAGGCCCAACTGGTTCAACAGGAGCAACCGGAGAAACTGGCGCGACAGGCTCAACCGGAATAACAGGGGCAACCGGCTCAACTGGAGCGACAGGTACAACAGGCCTAACGGGTGTAACTGGTCCAACTGGAGTGACTGGGGCAACGGGGATAACAGGATCAACAGGCCCAACCGGCCCCACCGGAGTAACGGGTCCAACTGGAGAAACAGGGGCGACAGGAGAAACCGGTGCAACTGGATCGACAGGAGCGACTGGGGTAACGGGTGTAACCGGGGGAACGGGAACAACCGGACCGACAGGCGCAACCGGCTTAACTGGTGCGACGGGATTAACTGGAGAAACAGGCGCAACCGGGGGAACAGGTCCAACGGGTGTAACAGGAGAAACCGGTTCAACTGGAGTGACTGGTGTAACAGGAGAAACCGGTTCAACTGGAGTGACTGGTGTAACAGGTGCAACCGGAGAAACAGGTCCAACGGGAGTGACTGGCTCAACTGGTGTAACCGGCCGAACCGGAATAACAGGCTCAACAGGAACGACCGGCTCAACTGGTGCAACAGGCCCAACCGGATCGACAGGACCAACTGGTTCAACCGGTTCAACTGGAGTGACTGGTGTAACAGGTGCAACCGGCGCAACGGGATCAACAGGCCCAACAGGATCAACAGGCCCAACCGGTGCAACGGGAGTAACAGGCCCAACTGGTGCAACGGGAGTAACAGGCCCAACTGGTGTAA
The DNA here is from genome assembly GCF_036961585.1 of Bacillus sp. JHAA. NCBI lineage: Bacteria > Bacillati > Bacillota > Bacilli > Caryophanales > Bacillaceae > Bacillus > Bacillus sp. JHAA. The sequence continues at coordinate 49,441 of NZ_JBAMDE010000013.1, forward strand.
CTGGTTCAACAGGAGAAACCGGAGCGACCGGTGTAACTGGCTCAACCGGTGCAACAGGAGCGACCGGAATAACGGGATCAACCGGAGCAACAGGCGCAACTGGTGTAACCGGGCTAACTGGAATAACAGGCGCGACGGGCCCAACCGGTGTGACTGGACCAACAGGGGTTACTGGCTCAACAGGAGAAACCGGTTCAACTGGAGCGACAGGATCAACAGGCCCAACCGGTCCAACTGGTGCAACGGGGGTAACTGGAGCAACCGGAGCAACAGGCGCAACTGGTGTAACCGGCTCAACCGGAGCGACAGGATCAACCGGCCCAACAGGCGCCACCGGAAAAACCGGTTCAACCGGCTCGACAGGCGCAACTGGCTCAACAGGTATAACCGGAGCAACAGGATCAACTGGAGTAACAGGATCAACTGGAGTAACAGGCCCAACGGGAGAAACCGGTCCAACAGGATCGACAGGTTCGACTGGGGTCACGGGTGTAACCGGGAGAACGGGACCAACCGGATCAACGGGCGCCACTGGAATAACTGGAATAACTGGAACAACTGGTGCAACGGGGTCAACTGGGGAGACTGGTCCAACAGGAGAAACCGGAGAAACTGGTGCAACGGGAGTAACAGGCTCGACAGGAGCAACTGGTGCAACGGGAGTAACAGGGGCAACGGGAGAAACTGGCCCAACTGGATCGACAGGCCCAACTGGATCGACAGGCCCAACAGGAATTACCGGAGCAACGGGATCAACTGGTATAACGGGACCAATCGGGGCAACCGGAATAACAGGAGCGATCGGAATAACAGGCCCGACCGGGGATACAGGAGCGACTGGTGTAACGGGGACAACCGGGGTAACAGGTTCAACCGGAGTGACTGGAGCAATAGGTGAAACAGGAGCAACGGGGCTGACTGGGCCAACGGGGTTCACCGGAGTAACAGGCCCAACGGGAGTAACAGGAGCGACCGGTGCAACTGGATCAACCGGCGCAACGGGTGCCACTGGCATAACCGGAGCAACTGGGGTAGCAGGTCCAATCGGAGTAACGGGGTTCACCGGCGCAACTGGTGTGACTGGCCCGATCGGCACAACAGGAGCGACAGGCTCGACTGGCCTAACTGGATCAACAGGAGCAACAGGAGAAACCGGCCCAACTGGCTCAACCGGAGTAACTGGCTCAACCGGAGTAACTGGCTCAACCGGGGATACCGGTCCAACTGGAGTAACTGGCCCAACTGGAGTAACTGGCCCAGCAGGAGTAACGGGATCGACAGGATCGACTGGGGTCACGGGTGTAACCGGGAGAACGGGAACAACAGGAGCGACCGGAATAACAGGCTCGACCGGTCCAACGGGGGAGACTGGACCAACGGGAGTGACAGGCACAACCGGAATAACAGGGGAAACTGGGGCGACAGGAATAACAGGCGCAACAGGTATAACTGGAGAAACCGGCACAACCGGCCCAACAGGTGTAACTGGGGAAACAGGTCCAACGGGATCAACTGGTATAACTGGAATAACCGGCTCAACAGGCGCAACAGGTGGAACCGGAGTAACCGGAATGACTGGTGCAACGGGCTCAACAGGATCAACGGGGGTAACTGGAGCAACCGGAGAAACAGGCGCAACTGGTGTAACCGGCCCAACCGGCGCAATAGGAGAGACCGGTGTAACAGGAATAACCGGAGCAACGGGGTCGACAGGAGAAACCGGTTCAACAGGAACAACTGGAGAAACCGGCTCAACCGGTGCAACAGGGGCGACTGGAGTAACAGGCTCAACTGGTGTAACTGGTTCAACCGGAGCAACTGGCCCAACCGGAGTCACGGGCTCAACAGGAGTAACAGGCTCAACCGGAGAAACAGGTGCAACTGGAGTAACTGGGGCAACGGGAGAAACCGGCCCAGCAGGAGTAACTGGCCCAACAGGAGTAACCGGGTCGACAGGAATAACCGGATCAACGGGAGTGATTGGGGCCACAGGAATAACCGGAGCAACCGGGCCAACGGGAGTAACAGGAGCAACAGGCCCAACTGGTGTGACTGGCCCAACTGGGGCGAGTGGTGTAACTGGTCCAACTGGAGAAAGCGGGTCAACAGGAGAAACCGGATCAACAGGAGTTACTGGCCCGACTGGGGTCACGGGCTCAACTGGTGTAACCGGAGTAACCG
>NZ_JBAMDE010000014.1:0-22816 GCF_036961585.1 Bacillus sp. JHAA
ATGGAGCAGCGGGTGAAGCTTTTCACGTTCAGCTGAATTCCGGCTTCCACTCTCTCTCTGAAGACGATCGGACGCCCAATACGTCTGCCTGGCAAACGGGTAGCCCGGCAGATTGCCGATTCGCGGCAAAGGTCTGCCATAAAGCAAGTCCCCTTCGATTTCATAACCTTGACAATAAAAATCTGCCAGCACGCATAACAGCTCCTGATATTTTCTATGGTCAGAATATGAGGCGCTGCACTTGCCGAGCACTTCTATTATGTGCTCCTGAATATGCTGACGGCCTGCAAAGTGCTGCGGTACTTTTCCCGAAAACACATAAGGATGATGTTCATTAAGCTTTGCCTGCTTCCATACATACACTGCGTCATCAGCATCTTGAACCACGATGGCGGCGCGATGGTTAAAGTGATGCCGTCCTTTTAACAACGTATAGCTGAGCTGGGCCAGATCATTTTCTTTCAGTCCGCCATTTTCCGCCCAAGTGATCATATCTTCGATTTTTTCCTGAAGGGCCTCCTTTGTTTTTGCAGACAAAGTCAGTAAATATGCAGGGGCATCCGGATGAGGTGAAGCACTGCGCTTATAGCTTTCCATAACGACATGGGCGTTTGTTCCGCTCATCCCGAATGCGCTGACTGCCCCCATTCGGTTTTTACCCGGCAGAGAAGGCCACGGTTTACCCGTTTTATTCACATAAAAAGGACTCTTCTCCCAGTTGATATAGCGGTTTTCCCCGCTGCAATGCAGACTGGCGGGAATCATTTCACGGGAGAACGCCTGTAAAAGACTGATCAAACTGACAATGCCTGACGCGGCAAACGTGTGGCCGATATTGGTTTTAATTGATGTGAGCGCGCAAAAAGCTTCTTCGTTTGTATAGGCAGAAAATGCGTCATAAAGCGCGTTAATTTCCACCGGATCACCGAGTTTTGTACCCGTGCCGTGTGTGACGATATATTCGATATCTTCAGGGTTGATACGGCCCCGGTCATAAACGGAAGTAAGCAGCCGGGTCTGCGCGAGGCCGCTCGGAGCGGTAATTCCGTTTGTTTTCCCATCATAATTGATGCCGCTCGCCCGAATCACCCCGTAAATCGGATCACCATCTTTTTCCGCCTCTCTCAGCGGCTTCAGAACAACCGCCGCGGCCGCTTCCCCCGGAACCATGCCGTCAGCCCTTTTATCAAACGCGAAGCATTTCCCGTTTTCCGACAGCATTCCGGCTTTATCTATCGTTTCAAAAAAGTCCGGGGTATTCATGATATTCACCCCGGCCGCAACAGCTGTTGTGCACTCTTTATTCTGCAGGCTTAATACCGCCTGATGGACAGAAACGAGCCCCGAAGAACATGCTGTATTTATCGCCATCACAGGACCGGATAAATTCAAGTGATAGGCCAGCCGCGCCGCCAAAATACCGTTATGATGAGACGTGACATTGCCTTTGTCCCGTGTTAAAAGGTGATAATCTCCTTCTTCCGCCCCCACAAACATACCGATCGTCTGCTGCTTGATGTGACTGGCGCCGTAGCCGGCGTCCTCAAGGGCCCTCCACGCTTCCTGAAGAAGCAGCCGCTGTTTCGGATCCATCGTTTCAGCTTCCCTCGGCGATATTTCAAAAAATAAAGGGTCGAATTCGTCCGCCCCCGGTACAGCGCCGAGTTTCCATTTTGAACTTGTGAAGCCTTTTTTTGCGACCGGTGCGACAACGTCCTTTTCCTGAAACAGAATGTCCCACAGCTCGTCCGCCGTGCGCGCCTGAGGAAATCGGCCGCTCATGCCGATAATGGCAATGGAATCAGCTGCCTGACTGCCCTCGGTTCCGGCGTTCAGCTTATTTCTTCCCCTCTGCTTCTTTCGCTTTTCCGTTTCTGCCTTTTCAAAGACAGATTGATCTGCGGATTCAGGTTTCTTTTCTTCATAGACATGCTCCATGACGGACTTGTGTTCCGTCAGAAAATAGCGGACGACCTTCTCCAGTGTGGAATGTCCGAAAAACAGGGCCGGTGTCACTTCAATTCCGTAATGGGCGGACAAAGAAGAGGCGAATTCCGCCAAACTGATAGAATCAAAGCCGAAATCAGCCAGATTGTCAGCGTCCGTCAGTCTGTTCTTGTCTATTTTCAAAAGCCCCGCCGCCAGTTCTTTCACATCCCAGCTTACGCATTCTTCCAGTGTAAAGCCTTTCATTTCACTCCGCCTTCCTGAAAACGGAACGTTCCTGTTTACAGAACCCGAAATCGGCCGTTCGCCTTGATCTATCTGCAGGAAGCGTTTGGCCCTCGACGGAAAACCAGCCAGGACGAGATACTGGCTGGACGGCTGGACTAACAATGTTTCAAAAGCTTCGAGTCCTTCCTCAGTGTATAAATAACGCTGTCCGCTTGATTTTAAATACATAGCGGTGCTTTCCGCCGTGCCGACATGCATCCCCCCTTCTTTCCAAAGCGGCCAATTGATTGCAAGTGACTTGCCGCTTCTGAGTCCGAGGCTCACAAGTTTATCCCGGTGACGGACAAAAGCCATTTGGAAGCGGTTCCCCATCGCGTAGTCACAAGAACCGAAGTCTCCTAAAATCGCTGAAGAAGAAGAGAAACAACAGAAGAAGTCAAGCGGCTCCCGTGACAGAACCTGATCTAACACCGCGGTGCCGTCCGCTTTTGGCGATAAGACTTGCTGAAAGGTTTGCAGATCTTTCTCCAGAATGCTTTCAGTGCCTTGAAGACCTGCAGCGTGAATGACACCGTGAATCGGCCCGCATCCTTTCTCTTTCACTTCTTGCAAACCTTTCTCCATCTGAGCCTGATCTGCGGCATCCGCCTGCACGTAAAACACCTTGGCGCCTGATTTTGCCAATCTCTTTATCTTGTTCAGCACCGGGCCGTCTGCCGCTGATCTCCCCGTCAAAATGAGCGTAACCGGTCCTTTTTCAGCAAAATATCCGGCAAATAACAAGCCTAATCCCCCGCATCCGCCGGTAATCAAGTACGTTTTTCCGCTCTTTATCACACGCTTCTCAACAGGGGCGATATCCGTCTGCTTCATTTCCATGACGTGGCGGATTTCCTCACTGTACATGACACTGCGGAACGACTCGCTGTGAAGTTCTTCACATACGTTATGGATCAGTTTTTCTAACGGTCCTTTTTGTTCAAAATAAACCGCGGCCGTATCCGTCTCCGGCAAGATCAGTTTCAGCGACCGTTCCAGCCCGATCCATGACTCAGCGTAACTGATATCGGTATCGGTCCCGCACTGAGCGGAAAGAAGAATTCGCCTCGGTTTAGAACGCAAAGAAGCAGCTGCGCGGATCACATGATACAGAATGGAATAGTCTTTCACGGCCTTTTCATCTTCAAGCGGCCATCCATATAAAACGGCATCCGCTTTGCCTGCAGCCGTTTCAATATGCCGAAACGTTTCTTGATATGCTTGTCCGTCAGTGATTTTAATTTGATAATGCGTGTTTGAAAGCTTTTGAGTTTCCTCACCCTGTGAAATAAAAAACACGCCGGCTCCCGGATAAAGGGATTGTAAAGACTGATAAGCATGCTTTCTGGCAGCTTCTCCCGTAAGAAAACAGATGACCGTTTTCAGCTCTTCATGAATGGATTTCTTCAGAGGCTGCTGAGTCCACATTTCTTCAAATATCATCATCTCGGATTGTTCCTCTTGCCCGTGATCCTGCTGAGACGGCTGTCTCATTCTTATCCCTTTGATTTCTGCGCAGACAATGCCGGTTTCGTCACATAATTGAATGTCACAGCCGGTTTGATTCTTTTTATTAATATACATCCACATGCTGGATGAGCACGGACGCATGACGCGCAGTTCTTCAACCGCTTCAGGCACGATATGGACTGACGGCTCCGTTTTTGCCAGGACATGAAAAGCTGCGTCCAGAAATTCCGGCGGTATATGATATCCCGGATTACGGCCGCTTTCATCTGTGAGAGCAAGCTTCGCCCAAACCGCACTTTCTCCCGCATAAAGCTTTTCAACGGTGCGGAACTCCTTACTGATCGTTACACCTGATGTGCCTGGTGTTTCATAATCGAATGACAGCGGGCGGCAGTCTTTTTGTAAGGAGGCAATATCAAGCACGCGGGATGGCTGTATGTTCCCTTGTTCGATGATTCCATAATGATGCAGCTTCTCTTCGTCACTGTATATTTCATAATGGATGCCTTCCTCGTCTTCAGACAGAAGGGAGAGATTGACGCCCGCACCGTGAAGTCCGCCGGTAATCGGGTCAGTCCATGCCGCTGTTCGGATCCATATCTCTTTTTCTTCAGAGCTGTCTGCCGCATGATGAAAAGCCGCAAGCGCCATTTCTAAATAAACGGCTGCCGACAGAACCCGCTCCCCGCTCACATCCTGGAAAACGTGTTCCCGGCCTGTAAAAGATGTATGATAGCTTTGCTCCGCCAAGGTTGACGTATTTTCATGCAGGAAAGGATGCACATATTCAGTTGTTCCTGTTTTTGGTTCTTCCCGCTTCATCCAGTAGCTTTCTTTTGCAAATGGATAAGACGGCAGACTGATACGATGCGGCAGCGCGCCTTTATATAAAGATGCCCAATCGACGGGCGTCCCGTGAACCCAGGCATTCAAAAGACTGTCAAATTGACGTTTTTCCATCCAATCACTGACTGTGCCTTCCGTCTCTGTGCCAGCACTATCACTCCGGCCCGTAAACACCCCGCTTACAGAACCAGCATTTTTCAGAAAAGCAGTCAGCTTCTGTTCCAATTCAGAAACAGAGTCCGCTGTCATCGCCAGCCGTTCTTCCATCGGGACCCTGCCGACTTGAAGGGTAAATGCCGCGTCAAGCAGATTCGCATCTGTAATTGTTCCGTTTCCGGCGGCATCCGACAGCAACAGAGCCCGCTCGCGCAAGCGGTCTTTATCTTTTGCCGATAAAACAAAAAGCGCCGGACGGCCGGTGTCTGCCGAAGTCATTTCAGCCGGTTCATACTCTTCTATCAGCAGGTGGGCATTTGCACCGCCCGCTCCGAAAGAAGATGTACCCGCGATTCTCGGATATTCCCGTGTTACTCCTTCAGATTCTATGACCGGCCGTCTCCATTCCGCTGTTTCCTGCTGCACGATAAAAGGAGAAGTTTCAAAATCAATTTCCGGGTTCAGCTGCTTTGAATGCAGCGACGGCACCAGATATCCGTGTTTCATCTGAAGAAGAATTTTGGTGACCGCAGCAATGCCCGCCGCACTTTCCAGGTGTCCGATATTGGATTTAACAGAACCGATGGAACAAAATTGGTTTGCATCCGTATAGCGGCGGAAAGCCTTGGTTAACCCGGCGATTTCAATCGGATCTCCCAAGGAAGTGCCGGTGCCGTGGGCTTCCAGATAGCTGATTGCTCTCGGGTCAATCCCTGCCCGCTCCATCGCATCTGCGATCACTTCTCCTTGTGCATTCGGATTCGGAACGGTGAACCCGTTCGTTTTGCCGCCGGCGTTCAGAGCGCTTCCTTTAATGACACCGTATATATGATCATGATCTTCAACAGCCTTCTTCAACGGCTTTAACACGATACAGCCGACGCCCTCTCCGTCAACAAACCCGTCAGCCTTATCACCGAACGCTTTGCACGCGTTTGACGGTGACAGCATTCTCATAGAAGAAAGTCCGATATAATGAACCGGATCTGTAATCAGGTTTACGCCGCCGGCAATCGCGCATTCAGATGCACCTGTTCTGATGCTTTCTGCGGCGAGATGAATGGCGGTTAAGGATGAGGAGCATGCGGTATCGACCGCGATGCTCGGACCGTGAAAATCAAACACATAGGATACGCGGTTCGGGATAAAGTGGTAGTGGGCCCCTGTCGGATAGTTGCCGTTCATAACACCCGCAAAGACACCAACCTTTTTACCGGCGCATAGTGAATCAGGGGTATATCCGGCATCCTCCAGGGCCGCATAAGCGGTTTCCAGAAACAGTCTCTCCTGCGGGTCCATGCGCTCCGCTTCTTTCGGAGAGATTTTAAAAAACAGCGGATCAAATTTATCAATATCTGTTAAAAAGCCGCCCCACTTTGTATACATCCGGCCTTCCTTACCTTTTGTCTCATCATAGTAGTCCCGCCAATCCCAGCGGTCTTTCGGAATTTCGGTGATTCCGTGTTCACCGGTCTTTAACCGTTCCCAGAACTCATTAACATTTTCAGCTCCGGGATACCTCCCGGCAAGACCGACAATTGCCACTTCAAGGTGTTTTGACGGCGGTTCGGAAGCGGGCGGCGCTTTTTCAGAAAAAGATGCCGCTTGGCGCTTCGTCAATCCGGCGCTTTTTTTGCGGCTTTGCTTTTTCTGTAGAATGTGCGGCGCCTTTTCGGCTTCTTTATTTGTCTTGAAAATCCCAGCCATATCATCCGGTCTTGAGCTGACGAGATAGTCCGCTAATCCGCCGATTGTCGGATACTCGAAAAACAAAGTGCTGCTGATATCAGGGACGTCTTCCCGCACGCGGTTGGTCAGCTGTACGATTAAGATGGAATCGATTCCGTATTCTTCAAGGGGCGTATGGGGTTGAACGTCCTCAATCGGCATCTTTAAGATGGCGCTGACGATCTGTTTCAGATACTCTGTGCTTTTTTCAAGCAAAGAGCCGGATGATGCCGCTTCAGTATGACGGACTTCTTCAGAAAATTGCGCATGCAGTTCGCGCTCCTTCGATTCAGCCAAGTATGCGGCAAGTTCTCCTATCGTCCGGTATTCAAAAAACAGCGTGCTGCTGATATCAGGGACGAGATCCCGCAGCTCATTCGTCAGCTGAACGATCAGAATAGAGTCAATGCCGTATTCATCCAGAGGAGCCAGCGGATTTATCTCTTCTGCCGGCATTTTTAATACTTTTGCCGCAGCCCTTATCAGAAAAGCCGCTGTCTTTTCCGAAAGCCCCTCTCCCGCTTGTTTGATGGGGAGCTGACGATCAGAGGATGTTTGCAGTACGTTTGATTGGCGCTTTTGCGCGGTGTAAGCTTCCCTGCTCTGCCTGATGACTCCGTTGCTTTTCGCCGTGATAATCTGCTGGGTGTGCAGACGTTCGTTTTCAGCCGGAAATTGAATGGAATGAAAACCTTCAGCCATTAAAACGGATTTCCATGTTTCCGGATAAAGACCGGGACACCCCGGAATCCGCAGCGCCTCGTCTTCGTACAGCCACCAGCCCTCTAATAAGCCGAATGTAACATGTGTAAACGGCGTATGCCCGCCCAGTTCATTAACGAGCAGCAAACCGTCCTTTTTCAATACGGCTTTTGCCGTCCTTAAAGTTTTCCGGATATTTTTGGTGGCATGCAGCACGTTTGCAGCGATAGCGATATCGTAGGTTCGCAGATGTAATCCCTGGCCCGCCGCAGGCTGCTCCACATTAAACAGCTGATACGTCAAATACGGATTGTCCGCGCCGTATTCCTTTTCGGCATGCATTAAAAAAGCTTTTGACAAGTCGGTATAACAGTATTCCTGAATATGGTTTTGATAGGGGCGGAGCTTTTTAAACAGTGTGCTGCTCGTTCCGCCGGTGCCCGCTCCGATCTCCAGCAGACGGATGTTTGCATCAGGATTGTTTTTCATTACATTTTCCACATAAATACACGCTTCATTTGCCAGCACATCGTTGTAATAATCAGCGAGAATATTATGCTTATAGATTCCTTCAACAAGCTCCATTGAAGAATCGGGAAACATCACGTCAGTGGCTTTTATTTTGCCTGTTAAAATGTCAGGCAAAGCTTGAATGACGGTATTCGCCAGCAGAACCTGCGCTTTCATATCCGGATCTTTCAGCCATTCGTTTTTCTTCTTATGCCACTCTTCCCAAACCGCGGCCGTTTCACCGCTTTTAAAATCTCTGTCTAAAAGACGGATGCTTTCTTCCAGCCAGCGTTCATATAAAGGCAGACAGGAAGCCGCCGGCGCTTCGCCGGTCAGACCCATTGAACGCAGCGTCACCCGCAGCACTTGCAGCAAAAGCCGATTCAATTCTTTCATTTGATTGCTTATTTCTGTTCTTAAGGATAACTGTGTACGGTCTTTTTGTTTGTCTCCCTTACCCAAAACCTTATCCTCCTAAGAAAATTAAATTTGCTCCGTCATTTTGACAGGCAATCAGATAGTCACAAATTCATGAGGGTTCATTCCCTCGATCGGAATCGGCTTGGTCAGCTTCATCAGCCCCATGCGGGAGATCGGCTGCGTCAGCAGAGTTTCCAGCGCCTGCATCCCTTCCGCCCGGCTGATCAGCCCGAGACCGATTGCACTCAGTCTGTCAAACTCTTCAGAAATGTGATTGTCAGCCCGCTCCCAATAACCCCAGTTCATCACTTTGACCCGGCATGACAGCCGTCCGGAAAGCTCATGGGCAAATGCGTCTTTAAATGCGCACCCCGCCGCATAATGACTTTGATTCGGATTCTTAATATATGAAATAACCGAAGAGAAAAAGAGAATAAAGTCCAAAGACTCTTTCGCAAATACTTCGGCAATGTTGACGGAAATATCCACTTTCGCCGCAAGACCGGCGTGAAACTGTGATTCTTCCATATCTTTTACGCTTTCATTCGCAAATACCATCGCTGAATGAACGACGCCGCTGATGGTGCCGTATGTGTTTTTAATCTGTTCATAGGCGCGCTGAAGCGATGGAAGATCAGAAGCATCTGCGGCTATATATTCGGGAGCCGGGCCTGATGGCCGGTACCGGTCTATTTTTTGGCGTATCCGGCTGTCCAGCGGCCGCCTCCCGATCCAGACGACTCGGGCTTTATACGTCGTCACTATATAATCTGTCCAAACCTCGCCGATGCCTCCCGCACCGCCGATGATGACATATACGCCTCCATAGCGGTAAGGAACACTTTCAGACGGCCCGCTTTGGACCGGAAGCAATTGAGGCCGGTACCATTCCTGATGTCTGCGCACCCATGCTTTACCCGTACGGTCGCGGGACAGGCTGAATATGTCTTCTGCGGGGAAATCCCCCCCGTCTTCAAGATCGGCGAGACGGATGTGCCAGCTCGGATGTTCTTTAGCGAGAGACCCGACGAAACCGTGCACACTGGAATGAGCGGGACGCACCTCATCATATTGGGTGATAGGCTGTGCTTGGTGCGTAATCACCGTCATCCCGAGCTGCTCCTTTCCATACCCGAGACCGATAAGAGCTTTGGCCGCTCTGAAAATCTGCAGCACCCCGCTTTTTTGATCATGGCTGTCAGAATCAGCCGGCTGAGGGGCAAACCAGATCATATGCTGAATCTCACCGAGACGGCGGAGCCGATCAGATATCACTTCAACGGAAGCACTTTGGCCGATATCAAATCGCACAGCTTTAGGAAACAATCGTAAAACCGCGTCCGCCTGCCCGTCTGTACCGCCTATGATGACAGCTTTTGCTTCAGAAATGGGGAAGCCGGTTTGGTTGTCTATCGGTTCCGCGTCCCATACCTGCATCAGTTTGACGGCTCCGGTAAGGTTACCCGGGAGATCGTATTGCTTATTATCGGTTACGGCCGGCGCACTTTCGGCCATCCGGGCAGAAAATCCTTTTATCCTTACACACACATTGCCGCGTTCATCACATATATCAATGTCCATTCTTCGCACGGCCGGTGTTTCATGCGTCACAAATACGGCCGCCCACATGTTTGGACTGCACGGATGAAAAACGGTCAGTTCATGCAATTCAAAAGGCATTAACGGCTGCTCCGGATAACCCGCTTGATCTTCATTCATAACGCCGATGGCCGCCTGAAAAGCGGAATCTATCAGACTCGGATGGAGCACAAACTGTTCGGCTTCATCAGAAACGGAAGCGGGGAGCACCAATTTAGCCAAAGCTTCTTTTTCCCCGCAATAAATGTAATCAATTCCTTGATGTGAAGGTCCGTATACAATTTCCGCCTTTGCAAACGCCGCATAGCAGTCTTCTTTTGACAGCACTTTTTTGCGGCATCGCGCTTTCAGCTGTTCAATATGCAAAACCGGCGCCTCAGACAGCGGCTCAATCACAGCGCTGCCTTCACAATAAATGTCTGAATCATTTTCATTGCTGTACACTTGAAATGAAACATTGCCGTTGTCCTCCAAAGAAAGCCCTGTCGTCATACGCAGAGGCTCTTTTTTATGAACGGCCTGGCGTATCCAGCTGATATACCGCAGCGAAATGCCGGTTTTAGCCGTGTATCCAGCGGCTAACGGCGCGGCAGCCAGTTCAGCCGCGGCTCTCGCCATTTCAAGATAAGCCGCCCCGGGGAGAACACGCTTGTTTCGGACGATATGATCGGCTAAGAAGAATTCATCTCCGTTCAGTATCGTACTGAATTTTTGTTCTAACAAATCTGATGTATTGCGGTGAAGCAGCGGGTGAAGCCTGCTTTCTGTATTTGCGGAAGTGACGGGATGATCGGGCTCCGGTATCCAATATCGTTCCTTTGCAAAAGGGTACGTCGGCAGACTCATCCTGCGCGGTTTCTCCTCCCGATACAGCCGCGTCCAGTCTATCTCAAATCCTTTTGACCACAGCTCCGCAAGTTTTTTGTAAGTGCCGCTGTCCATCCATTTTCGGATCAGCTCCTCCGTATCCTGATCATCATTCAGGAAACCCCTGATTTCCGTTCCGCTATCAGACCGCCCTTGAAAGCAGCCGTCAATCTGCCGTTTTCGTTCTGTAAATTCAGTTAATTTCCTGATCAGGTCCGCTTGATCGTTCACTAAAAAAACAAGCCGCTCTTCCATTGCCAGCCGTCCCGTTTGCAGCGTATACGCCAGTGACCGCAAGGAAAAAGATTCATCAGGCTGCTTATCTAAGCCGGACTGGCCGAAAAGACCGGAAAGAATATTCTTATGTTTCTCATCGTTTGTAAGACATTCTGCTAAAGTCCGGACGGAAGTATGCTGTATGAGATCAGTCATGTCTATTGCCAGCCCGTATTGATCCGTCATCAGCTCAGAAAACTGTGTCAGCTGCATGACATCCAAGCCGAATTCCTTCCAATCCTGTTCATCATTTACCGAGCCGGCCTCTACATGCAGAACTTCGGCCAGAACACCTCGCAACGCTTTTTCCAGCTGATTTTGCATTGTATCTATTTTGTCGTGAAGCGGACCGCTTCCTTCAAGCGCTTTATCTTTGAGAAACATCAGCAGGCGGGCAGCGTATTCCTTCAGCCGCTCCGGATTTTTCGCTGATAGAGGCACGATATACGGTCTCTCTTGATCCTCCGTAATACCGGGGTTTTTGGGCCTGTACTCTTCTAAAATGAGATGAACGTTTGAACCCGTCGCCCCGAATGAACTGATGCCTGCGCGTCTCGGGCAGGCATGTTCACGGCCGTTCTCTGTATACGCCGGCCTTTTCCATGACTCGGTTTTTTGCTGCACGTAAAATGGCGAGTCCTCTAAACGGAGATAAGGATTAATCGTCTCTGAGTGCAAAGAAGGGACAAGCGTTTTGTGAAACAGCTGCAAAACCGTTTTATGAAGCCCGCTGATCCCGGCAGCTGATTCCGCATGTCCGATATTCGATTTAACGGAACCGATCGCACAAAATTGCCGATCCTCCGTAAACGTGCGGTAAGCTTTAACAAGACCTTGTATTTCAATCGGATCTCCTAAAGAAGTTCCGGTTCCGTGCGCTTCCACATAAGAAATCGTCCGGGGATCGATCCCCGTCTTTTCAAGACATTCAGCTATCATATCCCCCTGCGCCACGGGGCTCGGCACGGTAATCCCGCTGACGGTCCCCACGTGATTGACGGCGCTGCCTTTTATCACCGCATAAATATGATCCTTATCTTCTTCGGCTTTGTGGAGCGGCTTCAGCAGCACGGCTCCGATGCCGTCAGCTGAGACATAGCCTGTGCCTCCTTCGCCGAACGTGCGGCACAGCCCGTCACTCGAATGCATATCCATCAAGCCGTATGTGATATATTTTGTCGGGTGCAATGATAAATTGACGCCTCCGGCAAGAGCTGCTTCACATTCACCGCGTCTCAGACTTTCCGCCGCCATATGAACGGCCGTCAAAGATGACGAACACACCGTGTCAACCGCCATGCTCGGCCCGTGAAAATTGCAAAAATATGAAACCCGGTTTGCGATCGGCGCATAGTTCAAGGGATAAGGAAAGACCAGCCCTTTGGCCGCAGCTTCAGCGCCGGCGAGAGAATAATCCATATGCATCACCCCGGCAAACACACCGACGTTCATTCTCTTATTCGGCCCTTTCGGCTGAACAATTGTTTCCGGGGTGTAGCCCGCATCCTCAATCGTTTCCCAGCATGTTTCTAAAAACAATCGTTCTTGCGGATCTTTAGCTTCTGCCTCCCGCGGAGAAATCCGAAAAAATTTCGCGTCAAAACAATCTGGATCGTCTATAAAACCGCCCCATTTGGAAATCGGCTTGCCGGACGGCGATCGCAAATGCTCATATGTCCTCGTATCCCAGCGGGAACGAGGCACTTCCGTTACGCTGTTTTCTCCATTTTTTAAATTTGTCCAAAATTCACGAAGATTTTTGGCGCCGGGGTACCGTCCCGCCATCCCGACGATCGCAATATCTCCATTCTGCGTTCCGGCTGACGCCGATTTTTTCACGCGGATTTGGGTTGTCCTCTTTTTTTCCCGGGGCAAAGGCTCAGCACTTGAATGCCCGCTTTGAGCATGGCCGAAACCGGCTCCGTAATGTTCGCACAAATATCCCGCTAATTCCGCGATTGTCGTGTATTCAAATAACAGTGTCGGCAGTAGCTGCGTTCCGATTTTTTGTTCAATTTCCTTTACCATGTCCAACAGCCCCGGAGAATCCAGCCCCATTTCATAATAGCCGATATCCGGGTCAATCTCTTTCACAGGTTTGTTCAATCGGGCGGCAAGCAATTCTTTTAAATAAAGGATGCACTGTTCAGTAAGGCCGGCGGAAGCCTCCGCACGGCGGGGCTCAGAAGGCGCCGGTTCCGCTCTTTGAGCCGGGACGGCATTCCGCCCGTCAGGTTCTTTCTTTTGCCGTTTCTGATTGATCAGTTCCGGGTCCCTCACCAGTTTATTGGCGAAGTTTTTCAGTTCGCCGACTTTTCTGCCTTCCTCATTGAAAAACTCCATTGTCACGTAAACGAGATCTTTCTTACGGGTGACGGATTCTTTTTTTATCTTGGTGATACATGTCGTCTGCAGCAATTCGGCGCAATAAAACGATTCATAAAACAGCGGCAGAAATAATTGCCCCTCCTTCCTCGTCAAAGGAGCGAGATATACATTGGAGCCGATGCTGCTCGCATCTATCAATGCGGGATGAAACATCGTCTCTTCTGCATGTTCCAGCTGATCCTTTTGCACCGACAGATCAATATAAATCTCTTTTTCAGTTTGGTAGACGCTTCCGCAGCCTTTCATCATTCCTGAATGAACCAGTTCTTGATCCCTGCATTCCGCGTAAATGTCCTCAAGCGGTATTTCTGCCGCCGTTTGTTTTACGGCATCCATCCGGACGCTTTCTTGGAAGCCGGCGGGATTGACGGAATGCATTTGCGCCGCGGCATATACCTTTGTCTCTGCTGCTTCGTCACCTTGTTTTTGCCCTTTCACCTCTACCTTCCACTGCCCTTCGCCGTTCTCTGTACAATTAACGGAAAGCAGGATTGTTTCTCCCTGTTCAGGAGCTAAAGGGTGAAAAATCGATAAGTGCCTGAGTTCAAGGCCGGCATGAAAAAAACCGTTTTCTCTGAAAGTCTGATAGATCAGGTCAATATAAGCCAGACCCGGCAGCAGTTCCTTTCCATAGGCTTTATGATGTTTCAGAACGGGATGCTGATTGTTAATAAGAAGCTGCTCTTGCATATGAACTTCCTCCATATCGACGTTCAATTTTCAGCGCAATCAGTAAGTCTTCATTTGTTTCCAAAACGTATTCGGGCGGGACTTATGTGCGTTTCCATGCAGGCTTTCGGCTTTGTCCGGACGAATGGGCCGGCGTTTTAATTCCTGTCTCGGCAAAGGCTTTCTAACCGGGGTATACGCCTCTTGCTCCCAGGCTTCCACTATGACATGGGCATTCGTCCCTCCGTCAGCGAAGCTGCTGACGGCGGCAATCCGCGGTGAATCCGTCCATTCACGCAGAGCGTGCGAAAAATAAAACGGCGAGGCGGACAGATCGTAATGCGTCATCGGCTCTTTGCCCGAAAGGAAAGGCACACGCATTCGGCGCGAGAGCATAAGCACTGTTTTAATGAATCCGGCAATCCCTTCAGCGCATAACGGGTGTCCGATATTCGGCTTCATCGACCCCAATTCGCAAGGCGCGCTGTTTTGCATACGGTACACCGCTTCAATCGCCCTCAGTTCCAAAAGGTCTGTTACTTCAGAGCCTGAACCGTTTGCTTCAATGTAGCTGATATCCTCCGCTTTTCTGCCGCTTTTGGCAAGCGCCTTGGCCATCACTTCTTTCTGCGCCTGTATATTCGGTGTGGCAGGCCCCGCGGTTCTGCCGTCATTGTTTACGGAAATGCCTTTAATGACCGCATGAATCCGGTCCCCGTCTTTTACAGCCTGGGCCGCTGTTTTTAAATACACCATTCCGACGCCTTCTCCCAATACGATGCCGCCGGTGCGGCGGTCAAAAATATGAAACGCAGGCTCTTCGCTTAACAGATTGCGAAGTTCGAACATCCGGTGGGTTTGACCGGATTCCAGCAGACTGACTCCCCCGACCACCGCTGAGTCGATTTCACCGCAAGAAAGCGCCTGTATCGCCATATTCATACCGACAAGCGCTGAAGAACAGGCCGTATCCAAAACAAGACTCGGCCCCTTCAAATCAAAGAACTGAGAAAGATTGGCCGCTAAGTAATTCGGACCGGCTGCGACTATCGGATTTTTTGCATGCTTCAGACGGTTTTCATCAGGCATACTGCCGCCGCGTCCTCCTAAATAGACACCGGCTGACCTGCCTTTCATTTCTTGTAAAGAGTAACCGCTGTCTCTGAACAGATGAAGCGCCTCTTCTAATATAAGAAAGGACTGGATATCCATTGCCTTGATGTCTTCTTCGGGAATAAGGAAAAACTCCGGGTCAAAATGCGTTACATTTTGTAAAAGGCCCGCATAATCCGCCTTCTCCGTTTTCCAGCGCTCTTTCGGAACTCTTTGAATGGCTGACGTTCCTTCAGACAGCAGCTTCCAATAAGCTTCAATTGATTCAGCTCCCGGAAAACGGCAGGACATTCCGACAACAGCGATGTCTTGCGCCGCTCTAGCACGAGAAGGCTGAATAACAGCGGCTGCTGTTTGTTTGGGAGCGTCCGGGATTTCAGGCTGAACCGGTTTTGAAACGGCAGCTTTGATTTCCGGATATGCTGTTTCAAGCCATCCCGCCAGCGCAGCAACCGTAGGGTATTCATACAGCACCGCCGGGTCAAGGTCAGCTTTGATCCTCTTTCCGATCGCTCTGGACACTTGGGCAAGCATGATGGAATCGGCTCCGTAATCTTGAAACGGTGTATCAGATTCAAATCTTGACGGCTCCAGTCTTAATTCCCGGCAGCAAATGCCCGTCAGCCACTCCTCAACGCTTTCTGTATCGGCCTGTTCCTGCTGCTTTGTTTCAGTCAGGCCGGATGAAAGCAGCAGACGGTCAGGCTCCCATTTTTCCGGGTGAATGACGGCCGGCATAATAACAGATCCGCAATCGCCTGCCATGATGGCATCAAACAGGCTCAGCCCTTCTCTGTCAGTGATGCTCTTTAAACCGCTTTTCTGATAGGCCCGGCTTTTTGATTCGCCCATACCCGTTTCTTTCCAGCTCGGCCACTGGATGCTCAGCACCGGAAAACCTTTTGCAGCCGCAAAATAATCCATATAGGCGTTAGCCATGGCATAATCGCTTTGTCCCGCTCCTAATTCCGGCATCACGCCGGACACTGAAGAAAACAGCGCAAAAAACCGGAGAGGCTCCTTGTGCAGCGCTTGATACAAAAGGTCCAGTCCGTCTGTTTTAGGTTCAAGCACGGGCATCATCTGTTCTCTTGTTTTGCGGATAAAGGCCGGATGATCGAGATCTACGGCTCCCGCTGCGTGTAACACGCCTCCTATCGGCCCCATTTGATTTTTCACACGGCTGACGGCCTGCTCATATTCAGGGCCGGAAGATACAGACAGCACTTCCGTTCGTACACCTTTTTGTTCGAGCTCTCTGATTCTTCTCACCTTATCGGAAAACGGGGAATTCCGTTTGATATGATCATCCCATTCCGCTTTCGGCGGCATTGTTTCTTTTCCGGTAAGCACGAGTTTCGTGACTCCGTAACGTTCGGCAAAATGCCGGGCAAATAAATATCCGAGTCCCCGGGTCCCTCCGGTGATCCAGAGCACATGGTCTTTCGGAAATGAAAATTCTTTTTCAGCTAAGCTGTTTGTTTCCTTTAACCGCGCGTGATAGCGCACACCGTTTCGGTAACACACTTCGATGTCTTCAGAATCGCGAAAAAACTCATCTGCGATCTGGTTTGCCAGCTCAGGATCTTCGGCAGTCCGTTCTGCATCCATATGCCGCGAGCGGATATCCTTATACTCACTTTGGAGCATCCGGTACAATCCGGCCTTTTTTGCACCTGAGAGATTTATCGTTTCATTTGCAAAGGGTTCAAGCCCCTTTGTCACACAAAGCAGCTGAAGCTTTCGGCCGCGGTTTCTGTTGTCAATGAGAGACTGCAGACGATGAATCCAGCCGTCATCATGATTGATTTCCGTCCCGCATCCGGTCACATCAATCAGACCGCCAAATCGGGCCGCGTCCCCGGATATTTCCGGTGATGCAGCGTCAATGATTTCAGACTCGGGGAAATAACGGGACAGCTCAACGGCTAAATTTCCTGTCTGGTGATCAGCAGCTATTCCGATGACGCCCCGCACTTCCTTAGCCGGAACACGGCTGCTTTCTGCCCAGCTTTTCTGTAAAAAGCGGATTTCACGAAATGTTTCAGAATGTGATTCAGCATCACGAACATTGTCCGGCGCTGCATCGTCCGGCCAATACCGATCCTTTATAAATGGATAACCGGGAAGGCTGATGCGATGCGGCAGGCTGCCGTTATAAAGCTCTGACCATTCAACCTTCAGCCCTTTTACCCAAAGTTCCAGAAGCTTCGCGAATTTTTTTCGTTTCATCCATTTACGGACGGCTTCCTGCATATCTTCATCCTTAAAAACGGCTAGAATGTCTTTATACTGTTTGCTTTTTCCCCTGAAGCAGCCGTCTGTCCCGCCGTCAATAAAACGCTGCAGTTTTTCCGCTAACTGCTCTGTCGACGTCACGATAAACGCAGCACGTTCTTCCATCGCTTCTCTTCCGGTTTGAAGGGTGTAAGCCGCATCCCGGAGGCTGCGGTCTGTGACGTCATTTTTTCTGATCGCTTGAAGAAGCTGCTGCGCCCGCTGCTTCAGACTGGCCTCCTGTTTGGCGGATAATAAAATGACTGCGGGATCTTCATCTGTGAATGGCTCATAAATCTCCCTATCAGGTTCAATATATTCTTCTATCAATATGTGGGCATTTGCCCCGCCCGCGCCAAAAGAAGAGATTCCCGAGATTCTCGGAATCTCTTTTTGCGCTCCGTTTTCCTCAATGACCGGCCGTTTCCAGTCTGCCAATTCACGCTGCACCACAAACGGCGTCCGGTCGAATGCAATATTCGGATTCAATTTTCTGCAATGTAAAGAGGGAGCCAGCTGTCGTTTTTGAAACTGAAGCAGCAGTTTCGTTACACCGGCAATGCCTGCCGCGGCTTCCAAATGCCCGATATTGGATTTAACTGAGCTGATGGCGCAAAAACCTTTATCTGACGTTTTCGTTTGAAATGCGCGGGTCAAACCGTCTATTTCGATCGGATCTCCGAGTTCAGTGCCCGTGCCGTGGGCTTCGATACAGCTGATCATCCGCGGATGTATTCCTGATTTTTCAAGCGCGCCGGAAATCACGTCAGCCTGAGCGCTCGGACTCGGCACTGTATACCCGTTTGTTCTGCCGCCGTGATTGATATGAGTGCCGCGAATCACCCCGTAAATATGGTCCTTATCAGCCATCGCTTTTGACAGCGGCTTTAACAGCACGGCCCCGACACCTTCACCGGGAACAAATCCGTCCCCGCTTTCACCGAAACTTTTGCACGTTCCGTCTTTTGAAAGCATTCGATAGGCGCTGAGCTCCGCATAAGCCGAAGGATGCGTATACACATTCACACCGCCGGCAATCGCCATGTCGCATTCGCCGCGAAGGATGTTTTCACACGCTTCGTGAATTGCAGTCAGCGAAGATGAGCACATCGTGTCGACCGGCATGCTCGGCCCTTTCAGATTAAGAAAATAGGAAACTCTGTTGGCCGCTGAACTGAACGACGTTTTCGGCTGCAGGGTGCCGCCGTTTTTCCAGTACATTCCGTACCCGTTTTTCGTAATGCCCGCAAAAACGCCGACCCGGCCGTTATACAAATTCTCAAGCTGTTCCTTCGTATAACCGGCATCCTCCAGCACCTGCCAGCACATTTCAATAAAGAGACGCTCCTGCGGGTCCATATTCAAAGCATCACGGGGTGAAATTTGAAAAAACAGCGGATCAAAGAAAGCGGCTTCTTTCAGAAACCCGCCCCGCTTACTGTAACTTTTCCCTTCTTTCACGGCCGCTTCAGGATCAGGGTTGTAGTACTTGTCCTTTTCCCAGCGCTCTTCGGGAATTTCCGTCACACAGTCTTTTCCGGCCGCTAAGTTATCCCAGTACTCTTCAAGTGTTTCAGCTTGCGGATAACGTCCGCTGACTCCGATAATCGCAATCCCTTCTTTTGTCTGGTTCTCATTGGAAAAAGCAGGCCGTTTCTTTCGCTTGATAAACGACGGAAGCACCGGAAAATCTTCATTTGCCAAAACCTGTTCTGATATGCCTGAACGGTGGTCATCATCATTTGTCCATTTTCGGCATTCTTTTGGATAATCCGTGACAAAGTGAGCTGCCAGAGATCCCAGTGTCTTATATTCGTAAAAAACCGTTTTGGAAAGGTCACCGAAAAGCAGAGACAATTCGCGGTTCAATTTCGTCACAGTGACTGAGTCGATTCCGTAGGTTTCCAGCGGCTCTTCAGTATCTATGTTGGAAACAGCAATTTTTGTAGTCAGGGCAAACAGCGTTTTGAGCTGAAGAAGCGTTTGTTCATACAAACGTTCACTGCGGTGTTCGGCATTGGTTTTTCCGGGAGCGCCCGTCTTGATGACAGGCTGCAGCTTCAACCCTGATAGGGAAGCCCATATTTTCCCTTCTTCGTCACATAAATCAATATAAAAGCTCCCCGCCTTCTCTTGTATCTCGGCCCATACCTTGTCAGGACAAGATTCATAAAACAAAAGCTCGTCCAATGAAACCGGGGCGAGCGTTTTATATTCTTTGCCGCCAAGCAGCGCGCATGCCTCTGTCACACTTTTCATCACACAGGGAGGGAGGCCGAATCGGGCGGATTCTTTTTGGTTTGTCAATGGAATTGATATGTCTGCCAGCATCCGTCCTGCTGAGGCGTAAATACGCTCAATTCCTTTCATGTGCTCACTGTATTGAACGGTATCGTTCTGAGTGATGGCTTCAATTTGCTGCTGATCCATCAGGGAACCGCTGTTTTCCTTCAAGCGGCTGATATCCAGCATGCCAGGCGCAGCATCAACTGGCTGAATCATCCCTTGGCTGTACACATCATGATGACTGAAATCGGCAGAAAATGGATTGTAAATCTCAAACCTTTTGGCTTCACCCTCTGCGGGTATCAGCCTGATTTCGATATGGAACGGCTCAGCCTCAGTCAGAATGGGCTTTGACCACACGATATGTGTCAGCCGGACAGCCTCAGTCTCCTTTACTGTCAAAACAGCCGCAGCTCTCGCCATTTCCAAAAGAAGTTCTCCGGGCATAAGCTTTTTACGCTGTAAAGAAACATCAGCGAGAAAAAATTCCCGGCCGCTGAAAGCTGCCGAGAATCCCTGTCCCGTTTCATCGGAAATATGCTGCTGAGCAAGCGGATGAAGGGAAGCCGCTTGGCGAAGTCCCATCCGCATATCATAATCGCGCAAAATGCCGATCGCATCCTGTTTTGTCATTTTTTTATTTTTGACGTCAGAAAAAACCCGGTGCAGAAACTCTTTCATATGGTTTCCTCCATTACGCTAATCCCTGTAAAAACCGATCGTTCTTTTTACAGCGGCTTCTATGCTTATTTCGTTTTTCTCCAATTCATCAAGCAGGCGCTCATAAGTCTCAAGCGGGGACGTATCAATCTCATAAGTCTCCCGGTGCCTTATATGCTGCGCACTGTGCGGTATCCAGCAATGTGTTTTCGCAAAAGGATAGACGGGCAGGCTGACTTTTTTTGGCCTTTGGTCCGGATATAATTTATTCCAGTCGACATGTAAACCTTGCACCCATAATTTTGCAAGCATTGCATATTTGCCTGCTTCAATCCATTGATCTACGGTCCCGCTCATTTCTGCGTTGTCCGTCATCTCTGTAAACAGCTGTTTCATCGCTTTGTTCCGGCCTGTAAAGAAATTCTGCCCCGTCTCCTTGCCGCTGAGGAAATCATTCAGCGCGTTCGTAAGCTCTTCTTTTGTTTCAGCAATGACGGCAAGGCGCTCTTCCATTTCATCCCGGCCAAGCTGTAGCGTATAAGCGATACCCGCAAGAGCTCCGTCAGCTGAATGTGTCTTTTCCAAATATCTGCGCAGCTGTTCCGCACGTTCCTTCAGCTGTTCCGCCGTCTTTGCCGAGAGAATGAATAAGGTCGGCTGAAGTTCACCGGACGTCCATTGTTTCTCTTCAACAGGAGAAACATATTCTTCGAGCACGACATGAGCATTGACACCGCCAAATCCGAACGAGCTGACACCCGCTCTTCGCGGCAGTTCATTCCCGCTATCATCAGCCGCTGCTTTCCATGGCTGAGTGTCGCGGACGAAGTAAAACGGGCTGTCGTCGAGGCTGATATACGGATTAACGGTTTCACAATGCAGACTTTTAACGAGCGTTTTGTGCTGCATCTGCAAAATAATTTTTAAAAGCCCGGCCATGCCGGCCGCAAGCTCTGTGTGGCCGATATTCGTTTTGACGGAACCGATGGCGCAATGAGGCTGATCGGGTGCCGTTACTCCGGCTTTCTGATAAAGCGCTGCAAAAGCCGCTTTGAGTCCGTTGATTTCTATCGGATCACCGAGCGGCGTTCCCGTGCCGTGGGCTTCAATATAACTCACTGTACGGGGGTCGATGTTCGCTTGCTGATACGCTTTTATCATGACTTCTGTCTGTGCTTTCGGATTCGGTGATGTAAGGGAAGCCGCCCGTCCGCCATGATTTTCCGCCGTTCCGCGAATAACGGCATAAATACGGTCGCCGTCACGTTCCGCATCGGATAATGTTTTCAAAACAATCATGCCCGCACCTTCAGCTCTGACATACCCGTCCGCTTGATCGGAAAATGTTTTGCATCGCCCGTCTTCACTGAGCATTCCCGCTTTATTAAAGCTGATATGCATATCCGGCGACACAATAGCATTGACGCCTCCTGCAATCGCGATGCCGCAGTCTCCGGCCTGAATTGCCCTGACCGCACGGTGAACAGCGACCAATGAGCTTGAACAGGCGGTTTCAATCGGTTCGCTCGGCCCATGTATATTCAGAAAATAGCTCATGCGGTTCGGACCGATTGACGGAACCGTACCGGCGGCGGAAGAACCCTCAATCTCTATATGGAACTTTGAAGCTTCCTGAGCGTAACCGCTGTTTGTCGTGC
Organism: Bacillus sp. JHAA; assembly: GCF_036961585.1. Lineage (NCBI taxonomy): Bacteria > Bacillati > Bacillota > Bacilli > Caryophanales > Bacillaceae > Bacillus > Bacillus sp. JHAA. The sequence goes on from NZ_JBAMDE010000014.1 coordinate 21,840, forward strand.
CTGCAAAAATGCCTGTATTTGTTCCTGACAGGCTTTTGGCAGAGCAGCCGGCATCTTCAATCGCTTTCCATACATGCATCATTAAAAGTCTTTGCTGAGGATCCATCATTTCGGCTTCATGCGGAGAAATACCGAAAAATAAAGGATCAAATTGAGCGGTTTCATCAATGAAGCCGCCCCACTTTACATTGCTCGCATTTTTATCTTTCTGCGGATCTCCGTAATACTGTCTCCAGTCCCAGCGCTCCGGCGGTATTTCAGAAATGCAGTCCTTTTCTCCGGCTAAATTCTCCCAAAACATTTCCGGATTTTCAGCCATTGGAAATGCACAGCTGATTCCGATTATCGCCACGGGCTCAGGTGCAGCTGCGGTTTTTGTTTTAGGAAGACGGGACGGAATCGAGAATGGCTCCGTCTTCATTTTTTTACGCACAACCGATTTCTCCGTTTCTGTTTCTGCCTGTGAGCCGAATGTATCCGGATGTTCCGTCAGCAAGTATTGGGCAAAACGAAAGACTGTCGGGTATTCAAAAAACACAGCCGGTGTCAGTTCAAGCCCATACATTTTATTTAGTTCATTTGCAAACTGCGTGAATGAAACCGAATCAAAGCCATAATCTCTCATCTCTGATTCAGCATCTATCTCGTCTTCTTTCACCTTCAGAATGCCTGATATCATATGTTTGAGTTCCGCTTGTACTTTATTCGGCATATGGACGGGCGTCTTCCTTGACACATGAATGCTACGGGACGGTTCCGGCGTTTCAGGCATCAGGTTTTTTCGAATCCGTTTTTCGTCGCCCTCTGCCACCATGACCTGGTGTTCTCCGGAGGCAAAAGCGGCGTACAGCGCTTGGATGCCTGAGGCTGATCGCATGGCTTTCATTCCGGTCTGTTCGTACATCAGCCGTTCGGTCTCTTTGTCCACGCGCATACCGCCTTCTTCCCAAAGCGGCCAGTTGACAGACAGAGTCTGT
>NZ_JBAMDE010000015.1:0-16677 GCF_036961585.1 Bacillus sp. JHAA
CACATTGCTGTGCGATTTATTTAAAACTTTGAATTAACAGGTACGTTTTGTCTTGTTTAGTTTTCAAAGAACTTTGTTCATCGCTCTTGAAGCGACTTAATTATTGTAACATATCAACTTCAATGTCGTCAACAACTTTTTAAAATTTCTTTTTTAGAATTCGTTTCGTCATCAGCGACGTATATTAGAATACCACCCTTGATTCTACATGTCAACAATAATCGATAAATTAAATGATGAAGCGTTTAATGACTATCAAAGCCGCGATGCCGGGAATCCCCAGAATCCCGCTGATGCCCGTTGTAATCAGGTTAACAGGGATATGAATACCGAGACTGCCTCCGAACAAGTTCACACCCACCAGCAGAATCGCACCGGCAATAAACTTAATCGCAGTCACACCAATCCATCTTAACGGTTTTGAAGATACTCCCCATAAAAAAAGCAAAGCAACCAGACCGACAATCAAACCGATAATGAAAAAAGGCTCCATGAATCTTCCCCCTCGCTTGTTTAGTACAAGCTTATGAGAAGATCCCGGAGAATAGACCTCTTACTTCCATCTGCTCATTTTCAAATTCCGCTGCTTCGCTTCTTTCAAATAAAAAAAGTACTTAGATTCAGCGACTTTCAGCTCAAACAACACCTCAGCGGAGGGCTCGAGACTTTTCTCGACCAGACTCTTCTGTCTGTTCCATTCTTCTTTTTGTTTAAAGAGCTGTTCTATCAGCTTCTCATCAAACTCTTTTCTTAATGTATTTCTGCGAAGAAAACCCATGCCTTGCTTTTTCCTCCCTTACAATTCACGTCTTCCTTCAAGAGCTTTTGAAAGAGTGACCTCATCAGCATATTCCAAATCACCGCCGACGGGCAGACCGTGGGCAATACGGGAGAGCTTGATGCCTGAGGGCTTTAACAGCCTTGATATATACATCGCTGTTGCTTCCCCTTCAATATTAGGGTTGGTTGCGAGAATGACTTCTGTCACTTGATCATCCTGAAGACGTTTCAGCAGCTCCGGAATCTTAATATCCTCCGGGCCGATGCCGTCCATTGGTGAAATCGCGCCGTGAAGAACATGATACTGGCCGTTATATTCCTTCATTTTCTCCATTGCGATCACATCCTTAGGGTCCTGCACGACACAAATAACAGACTTATCCCTTCTTGTGTCCTCACATATATAACAAGGGTCCTGATCTGTTATATGTCCGCAAATCGAGCAATATGTCAGATTCCGCTTCGCATTGACAAGCGCCTTAGCAAAATCCAATACTGTGTCTTCTTTCATACCTAGAACAAAAAAAGCCAGACGAACCGCTGTTTTCGGTCCGATCCCTGGCAATTTCATAAAGCTGTCAATCAGCTTTGATATTGGTTCAGGATACTGCATGTTTATTTATCCCCCTAGAATAAACCCGGTATGTTCATTCCTTTTGTAAATTGTCCCATTGTCTCATTCGTCATGTCATCCACTTTTTTGAGGGCGTCGTTTGTCGCAGCAAGAACCAGGTCCTGAAGCATTTCGATATCTTCCGGATCAACGACTTCTTCTTTAATGGCAATGTCTACAACTTCTTTTTGGCCGTTGACTTTTACAGTCACCATACCGCCGCCCGCTGTGCCTTCAAGCACTTTTTCAGCAAGCTCCTCCTGAGCCTTCGCCATATCCTTTTGCATTTTTTGCATTTGTTTCATCATTTTTTGCATGTTTCCCATTCCGCCACGCATATTCAATCACTCTCTTTCATCTTATTAGTCTTTTATTTCGATTAAATCCGCTCCGACAAGTTTTTTCGCCTCTGCAATCAGCGGATCTTCTTCAGCCGGTTCGTTTGATCCTTCACTTTCCTGCTGGTGATCATTTAAAAATTCTTCTCTTATTTTACCCCATTGTGCTTCCGGAACGCCAATCAAATCCATTCTTTTCCCGAGCATTGATTCGAGAATCTGTTCAAGATTCGTACGGACTCCGTTATTGTCTTCTGCAACCATTTTACAATGGATTTCGTATTTAAATTTAAGCACAAATGCCTTTTGAGCAGCAGCCACCGGTTCACTGTCATTCAACAGAGCCGCATGAGACACCTTATTCTGCTGTTTCAGGTGTGCCAGCAGCTTGCCCCAGCTGCTTTTAAGCTGTTCAAGTTCAGGTCTTGTGGCTTCCTTCAATATCTCATGAATTCTTCCGACCGGAGCTTTGTAATGGCTTTTTCCGCCTTTTTGAGGACGCGGAGCTTCTTTCGGAGCGCTTTCCATCTGAACCTTCACACCGGAGGTTTTCAGCCTTTCTACTTCCTGCTCAAGCTGCTGAATCTTATTCATCAGCATGCCGACCTCAGGGATGTCTCCGGCGGATTGCTGTGCCGTCTGGCATATTTTCACGACAGCCACTTCAAAAAAGATTCTTGGGTGGTTCGTCCACTTCATTTCCTGATGGCTTTTATTCAGGATATCAATCATCTCATATAAAGCGGGGGCCGGTATGTCACCGCTCAGATTCCGAAACGTTTCATCGACCTTCACCTTCTCCAGGACTCCTTCTAAACCGGGAGCGGCCTGGTACAAGAGCATATCCCTAAAATAGAAAATCATATCTTCAATCAGTTTGGCCGCATCTTTCCCTTGCTGGAGCAATTCATTCAGTGTCTCCAATGCCTCGGAAACCTGTTTGCGGTGAAGAGCAGATGCCAGTTTCCCAATATAGTGCTGAGAAACGGCTCCGGTAATGAGCAATGCGTCATCCACCGACAGCTCCTCGCCGCTGAATGATACGGCTTGATCGAGCAGGCTCAGCGCGTCCCTCATTCCTCCGTCCGCAGCACTCGCTATGATATCAAGGGCTCCTTCTTCCACCTTCAGCTGCTCTGCATCGACGATTGTCTTCATTCGTCCGACAATTGCTTTGGATGTAATCCGTTTGAAGTCAAAACGCTGACATCTGGAGATAATGGTTAAAGGAATCTTATGAGGCTCAGTCGTAGCTAATATGAAAATGCAATGTGCCGGCGGTTCTTCCAGCGTTTTCAGAAGCGCATTGAATGCGCCGATAGAGAGCATATGCACCTCATCTATAATATATACTTTGTAGGTGACGGCCGACGGGGCGAATTTTACTTTGTCACGGATGTCGCGGATTTCGTCTACGCCGTTATTCGACGCCGCATCTATTTCAATCACATCTGATATAGAGCCGTTTGTGATCCCCTTGCACGCCGCACATTCATTGCACGGTTCTTCTACGGGGGCGTGCTCACAGTTGACTGCTTTCGCAAATATTTTAGCTGCACTGGTTTTTCCCGTTCCCCGCGGTCCAGAAAACAGATATGCATGAGAAAATTTCTTTTGCAAAAGGGCATTTTGCAGCGTTTTCGTAATGTGTTCCTGTCCGACCACATCTTCAAACTGCTGAGGCCTAAATACTCGATATAAAGCTTGGTAACCCACAGGATGCGCCCTCCTCTGTTATTCATCATGTTTATTATACATGAACGTGCTTTTAACGCCAAAACCCGTTTTTCATATACGAAAAAACTCACCTGCCATAAACAGGTGAGTCTGAAATTTGATGATTGATTTACCGTGCACCTTCTGTCGATTCGCTACCCTAAGCGTTACTTAAGCAGTTAGCTCAGCCCAGGCAACCCTGCGGCACATGAGAGGTTTCACTTAATGCTGCTTCCTTCCGGACCTGACATGGTTCATGAATTCCCATTGCGCAGGACCCAGACGTCAACGCCACTTACTTAAGGCAGACCTTACAGTAAACGAACCTCGAGAAGGGATTCGGCCCCGCTAGAGCGGATTGCGGGTACAGGGCACCGCTACCTCCCCGCTTAGCACGGCAAAATAAATATCAAATTTTTATATGCGCACCATTCATGATGCACACATAAGTATATCTGCTTCAGGCAGAAAATGCAACCGTACTACTCAGACAACTTTTTCCTCATGTCTTTCTTTTGCCGGCGCAGCTTTCTGAAAAAAGCGCTGAGCATTTCTCCGCACTCTTCTCCGAGCACGCCGCTCACCACTTCCGCTTGGTGGTTGAACCGCTCTTCCTGCAAGAGGTTCATCAGCGTTCCTGTACAGCCCCCCTTGGGATCAAATGCGCCGAATACGACCTTATCGACTCTCGAAAGCACGACGGCTCCCGCACACATCGGACACGGCTCCAAAGTGACATAAAGAACGGCATCCTCAAGTCTCCATGTCCCCAGCTTACGGCACGCTTCGTCTATCGCCAGCATTTCGGCGTGGGCAAGCGACCTCTGTTCAGTCTCCCGCAGATTATGCGCCCGCGCCACGATCTCATCGTGCAGAACAAGAACTGCTCCGATCGGCACTTCACCTTTCGCTTCGGCTTTCTTCGCTTCTTTTATGGCTTCTCTCATATAATATTCATCATTCATAGGTTCGAGCTCTCTTCTTAAGTTTTTTCATGTCTCATAAAGGTTAAAATAGGAATACCCCCGCAGAAAGGAGTTGCCGGTATTGTCTGAACCTAACAACACAGCCCTTCTGATTGTCGATATGATCAACAATTTTCAATTTGATATGGGCGAACGTCTTGCTGAAAAAACCAAACAAATTGTCCCCCGTATTTTATCATTAAAGAAGCATGCAAAACAAAGCAACTGGCCGATTATTTATATTAATGATCATTACGGGCTCTGGAAGGCTGATATTGATGCCATCAGGGAGGAATGCAGCAACGACAGAAGCGCCCCCATTATAAAAGATATTTCGCCTCAGCCGGATGATTATTTTCTCATTAAACCGAAGCATTCCGCTTTTTACGAAACGGCGCTTCACACCCTTCTGACCGAATTACAAGTGAACCGATTAATCATCACGGGGATTGCCGGGAACATTTGTGTGCTGTTCACGGCCAACGACGCCTATATGAGAGAATACAGCATTGCCATTCCGAAAGACTGCACCGCTTCCAATAACGACGAAGACAATGATTTCGCTTTGACCATGATGGAGAATGTTCTCTTCGCAGAAATAACCACGGAAAAACAAATTACCGCCGAAAAATAAACATGATCAGCCTCCTTTTTTCATATATTTGATAGCGGATATGAAAGGAGGCGTTTTTCATTCAGATCTATATAGTGAAACGGGGCGACACGCTTTCCGCTATTGCGGCGCGCTACCGGACTGCCGCAAATGTCATTGCGGAAGCAAATAAACTGCCTAATCCAAATACATTGGTTGTCGGACAAACCCTTGTCATCCCGATTGAGGGTCAATATTACGAAGTGAAACAAGGTGATACTCTCGCTGCAATCGCCGGCCGTTTTCATATATCGGCCGCGGAGCTTGCGAGGGTGAACGGAATTCAGCCCGGCACCACATTGAGAGCCGGAACCCGCCTTTACATTCCGCAGCAGGCGAATAAGCCCGATATCGAATCAAATGCATATATAGAACCGCGGGGAACGAGCGTAAGCGCTAATCTCCAGCAGGCGGCAAGGGAGGCCTCTCCTTATTTAACATACCTCGGCGCATTCAGTTTTCAAGTGCAGCGGAACGGGACTTTAAAGGAACCGCCTCTGACCAATTTAAAAAGCATCAGTGACAGGCACAACACCACACTGATGATGATCATCACCAACCTTGAAAATGACGCATTCAGCGATGAACTCGGGCGGCTCATCTTGAATGACAATACAGTGAAAACAAAACTCTTTCAGGAAATCGTCTCCACGGCTAAAAAGTACGGCTTTCGCGATATTCACTTTGATTTCGAATATTTACGTCCACAGGACAGAGAAGCCTACAATCGTTTTTTACGTGAAGCGAGGACGATTTTTCATCGGGAAGGCTGGAAGATTTCAACGGCGCTTGCTCCGAAAACGAGCGCGACTCAGGCCGGCAAATGGTACGAAGCACATGACTATAGGGCACATGGAGAAATCGTCGATTTTGTCGTGATCATGACATATGAGTGGGGGTACAGCGGAGGCCCGGCTCAGGCCGTATCACCTATCGGCCCTGTAAGAAATGTCATTGAGTACGCGCTGACGGAAATGCCTTCTTCAAAAATCGTCATGGGCCAAAATATGTACGGCTATGATTGGACACTGCCTTTTAAACAGGGAACGACAGCCAAAGCCGTCAGTCCTCAGCAGGCAATCGCTCTGGCAGCACGCTATAAAGTCGACATTCAATATGACGAAACCGCCCAGGCTCCATTCTTCCGATACACGGATGAAAATCAGAGACGGCATGAAGTATGGTTTGAAGACGCACGATCCATTCAAGCGAAATTCAATTTAATTAAAGAACTTCATTTAAGAGGAATCAGCTATTGGAAACTCGGCCTTTCTTTCCCGCAAAACTGGCTTTTGCTCAACGATCAATTTCATATTGTAAAAGAGACGTTTCGTTAAATGGAAGCGTCTTTTTTCATGGGCTTTTCTGAGAGTGTGATACAATATAAAGGCCGGCAGCTGACGGATGTTTGCAGAATTAAGGAGGATTTTCAATGAACAGAGCCCCTTTTATCGCGGTAGAAGGTCCTATCGGGGCAGGAAAAACGACACTCGCTACGATGCTTTCTGAAGAGCTCGGTTTTCCTATGATTAATGAGATTGTGGAAGACAACCCTTATCTCGATAAGTTTTATGACAATATCGAGGAGTGGAGTTTCCAGCTTGAAATGTTTTTTCTATGTCACAGGTATAAACAGCTTGAGGACACCGATCGAGATTATTTAAAACAAGGACAGCCCGTATTGTCCGATTATCATATTTATAAAAATGTTATTTTCGCAGAGCGTACATTGCACGGCCAAAAGCTTGAGAAATATAAGCAGATTTATCATCTGCTCACTCACGACCTGCCGAAACCGAATATCATTGTATACATAAAGGCAAGCCTGCCGACATTGCTTCAACGCATTGAAAAACGCGGGCGCCCGTTTGAGAAAAATATCGAGCATCAATATCTGGAACGTCTCATTGCAGATTACGACACAGCCATCAGACAGCTTCAGGAAGAAGATCCGGATATATCTGTACTGACCATTGACGGTGATACTGAAGACTTTGTTTTGAATAAGACAGACTATGAAAGAATTGCCCGTCAGGTAAAGGAGCTTATTAAATGAAAGACATTCATATTCCAAACAACGCCATTATCACAGTAGCAGGAACGGTAGGAGTCGGAAAATCGACTTTGACCAAAGCTTTAGCAAAACGGCTCGGGTTTCATACCTCACTTGAGGAAGTGGATGAAAACCCTTATTTAGAGAAGTTTTATCACGATTTTGAACGCTGGAGCTTCCATTTACAAATTTATTTTCTGGCTGAGCGGTTCAAAGAGCAGAAAAATATGTTTGAATCAGGCGGCGGATTCGTGCAGGACCGTTCGATTTATGAAGATACAGGCATATTCGCAAAAATGCATGCCGATAAAGGAACCATGTCGCTGACAGATTACACAACATACACAAGTCTATTTGAGGCGATGGTCATGACGCCGTACTTCCCCCATCCTGATGTTTTGATCTATTTAGAAGGCGACCTTGAAAACATTATAAACCGGATTGAAAAGCGGGGCCGCGAGATGGAGCTGCAGACAAACCGCTCCTATTGGGAAGAGATGTATACACGGTACGAAGACTGGATCAGCGGTTTTAACGCCTGCCCTGTGCTGAAAGTACGCATTGAAGATTATGACCTTGAAGCTGATGAACAGTCACTGGAACCTTTGATCGAAAAAATCAGTCACGTGATCAACGAAAACAGAAATAAATAAAAATAGCAAAGCGATTTTCCCCGGACAGAGAAAATCGCTTTTTTTGCATATAAAAAATCCGCTGCATCACATGCAGCGGACAAAACAATCTCCAATATATGCTCGAGTTTCATTAGGTTTAAAATCAATATGGCGGAGGAAGAGGGATTCGAACCCCCGCGGGCTTTGACACCCCTGTCGGTTTTCAAGACCGATCCCTTCAGCCAGACTTGGGTATTCCTCCGTATCGACATTTAATAATATAACACATGACCTAAATTTCAGTCAAGCGCTTTTTCATATTTTTTATTTCATTTCTTAAACGTCTTGTCCGTCAGCTTTACTATCATACAAAAGTCTTGCGTCCAATTCAACCTCAGTATGCCATACGGGCAGGAAAACACAGTAAAAATCAAGAATAGATTCAAACAGATAACCTGCTCATAAAGGTGGAGAACATAATGAAAATCATTATTGCACCGGATTCTTTCAAAGAAAGCATGACATCAAAAGAAGCCGCTGACAGCATAGAAAAAGGATTCAAAGCGGTCCTCCCTGACGCGGAATATATCAAGATACCCGCGGCCGATGGCGGAGAAGGAACCGTTCAGGCTTTGACGGATGCCACTGGCGGAAGCATCATCAAAAAAACTGTGACCGGTCCGCTGGGAATGCCGGTAAACGCCGCATATGGACTTCTGGGAGACGGACGCACAGCAGTCATTGAAATGGCGGAAGCATCGGGACTTCATCTCGTTCCCCGCCATCTCAGAGATCCGTTGATCACAACGACAAGAGGAACGGGTGAACTGATAGCAGATGCAGCTTCCCGCGGGGCGGGTGAGATCATCATCGGACTTGGCGGGAGCGCAACCAATGACGGCGGAACAGGAATGGCGAGCGCGCTCGGTGTGCGTTTCTTAAATGAGGAAGGTCAGGAGATACCTGACGGCGGAGGCGCTCTGCACACCCTAGCTTCTATTGATATAAGCGGTCTCTCTCCTGAACTGAAACATATCCGTATCCGTGCCGCATGTGATGTCGAAAATCCCCTGACCGGTGAAAACGGCGCTTCATATGTCTTCGGCCCGCAAAAAGGGGCATCCGAGAAGACTAAAGTTGTATTGGATCGCAACTTACGCCATTTCGCTGACATATTGAGACGTCAGCACGGTATCGAAGCGGATACCGTAAAAGGCGCGGGCGCCGCAGGGGGACTGGGCGCCGGACTGATCGCTTTCTTACAGGCAGAACTTCAAAGCGGGATTGATGTTGTATTAGATACACTGTCCTTCTCAGATCAGATAAGAGGCGCTGACCTTGTCATTACCGGAGAGGGGCAGATAGACGGACAAACGATATTCGGCAAAACCCCCGCCGGGATCGCCGCACGCGCATCTGCTCAAGAAATTCCCGTTATCGCATTGGCGGGCTCCTTAGGCAAAAATTTCGAGCATGTTTACAGCGCAGGAATAACGGCTGTATTTTCTATCGTGCCCGGCGCTGTAAGTCTTGAAGACGCCTTAGCATCCGGCCGTTTTAACCTTGAAAGCACAGCCCGGAATGCCGCCGCTCTATACCGGGCAGCAAAAAAGGCGCGCCTCTAGGGCGCACCTTTTACGGTTTGATGACTTCTTTATTTCCCATATAAGGACGAAGCACTTTCGGAATGATGACACTTCCGTCTTCCTGCTGATAGTTTTCTAAGATGGCAGCTACTGTTCTGCCGACTGCAAGACCTGAACCGTTTAATGTATGCACATGCTCCGGCTTGCCTTTCGCTTCGCGTCTGAATCGAATGTTTGCGCGTCTCGCCTGGAAGGCCTCAAAGTTACTGCAAGAAGAAATTTCACGGTATGTGTCTTGGCTTGGAATCCATACCTCAATATCGTACTTTTTCGCGGCTGTAAAGCCGAGATCACCGGTACACATGCTCATGACACGATACGGCAGTTCAAGCAGCTGAAGCACCCGCTCAGCTTGATTCGTCAGTTTTTCAAGCTCCTCATAAGAATCTTCCGGCTTCACGAATTTCACAAGCTCAACCTTGTTGAACTGATGCTGGCGGATCAAACCGCGTGTATCACGGCCGGCAGATCCCGCTTCTGAACGGAAGCAGGCGCTGAATGCGGCATAATTGATCGGCAGGTTCTCACCGGATAAGATTTCATCGCGGTGCATATTTGTAATCGGCACTTCCGCCGTCGGAATTAAGAAATAATCCTCTTCTCTGATTTTAAAAGCATCCTCTTCAAATTTAGGAAGCTGTCCCGTACCTGTCATGCTCGTACGGTTTACCATATAAGGAGGAATGACTTCCGTGTAATCATATTCATCAACGTGAAGATCCAGCATAAAGTTGTAGAGCGCGCGTTCGAGGCGGGCGCCTAATCCTTTATAAAACACAAACCGGCTGCCTGTTACTTTTGAAGCGCGTTCGAAATCAAGAATGTTTAAATGGTCTGCGATATCCCAATGCGGTTTCGGCTCATATGAAAATGCCGGCGCCTCTCCCCACTTGCGGATTTCAATGTTATCATCTTCCGTTTCCCCGACGGGCACTGAATCGTGCGGGATGTTCGGAATAGACAGAAGGATGGTTTCGAGCGTCGTTTCGACAGTACGAAGCTCTTCATCAAGCTTCTTAATTTCTTCGCCCACTTCGCGCATCTCTTTAATAATATGATCAGCGTCTTTTTTCTCCCGTTTCAAAACGGCGACCTGCTGAGATACTTCATTGCGTTTTCCCTTCAGTTCTTCTACTTTACCGATAAGCTCTCTTCTCTTTTCGTCCAGCTCTTCAAACTTGTCAAAGTCAGATAAGTCTTCGCCTTTTGGAATGAGCTTCGCTTTCACCTCTTGAAAATTGGCTCTCAGCACCTTCGTATCAATCATGCCTAACAACTCCTATCTGTTTTTATCGAAAATAAAAAAGAGCCCTCATCCCCTAAAAGGGACGAGAGCTCTCGCGTTGCCACCCTGATTGAAAACAAGCTCACACTTGCTTCCCGCTTTAACACATAACGGTTTTCCCGTAAATGCCTACTTGGTTTCAGCATTTCGCTCAAGGACGGATTCGGACAGCATCTTTCACCGATTCGCACCACCCATCGGCTCTCTTTGAAAGAGAGGCTTCCTACTGCTTCCTGTCAACGCTTTTCGATCTTTATTTGTGTTTATAATGTACTATAAGTATCAGCGGTTTTCAACTGTTTTATACAGCTGTTTCCTGCTTATGCTTTTCCGCCATCTTCACAAACAGCTCTGTCACCCGGTGATCATCCGTCAGTTCAGGATGGAACGAGCAGCCGAGGAAATTCCCCTGCTTTGCAGCCACGATGCGTCCGTTATGCTCACAAAGCACTTCAACATCTTCTCCGGCTTCTAAAATATGCGGCGCGCGAATAAATACACCCGTAAACGGCTCATCAAGGCCTTTAATCGTCAGATCAGCTTCAAAGCTGTCGACCTGACGGCCAAAGGAATTACGCTCGACGACAACGTTCAACAGCCCTAGATGAGCGTTATCCGTTCCCGCTATCTCTTTGGCTAAAATAATCAGACCGGCGCATGTGCCGAACATCGGCTTGCCTCGGGCGGCAAACTCGCGAAGCGGCTCCATAAAATGATACGTATCCATTAAACGCCGCATCGTCGTGCTTTCCCCGCCCGGCAGGATTAAGCCGTCGATGTCATTCAGCTGTTCAGGACGCTTAATGACGACACCTTTTGAACCACATGCTTCAATTGAACGAATATGTTCTCTTACTGCTCCTTGAAGTCCAAGTACACCAATTGTTAACATGCTTCCAGCTCTCCTATGGTTTTACCAGCCGCGTTCTTGCATACGCTGTTCCGGCAATAGATTTGAGATTTCGATTCCTTTCATTGCTGTGCCTAATTCTTTAGAAAGCTCAGCGATCAGTTTGTAGTCTGTGTAATGAGTCGTTGCTTCAACAATTGCTTTGGCGAATTTAGCAGGGTTGTCTGATTTGAAAATACCTGAACCGACAAATACGCCGTCAGCGCCAAGCTGCATCATCAATGCCGCGTCAGCAGGCGTCGCTACTCCGCCGGCAGCAAAGTTCACTACAGGCAGTTTGCCGTCACGCTTGATTTGAAGAAGCAGTTCATAAGGAGCGCCGAGGTTTTTAGCTTCAGTCATCAGCTCGTCATCGCTCATCGCAACAACTTTGCGCACTTGCGCGTTTACTTTTCTCATATGGCGGACAGCTTCCACAATGTTTCCTGTTCCCGGTTCGCCTTTTGTACGAAGCATGGAAGCTCCTTCAGCGATACGGCGCGTTGCTTCGCCGAGATCACGGCAGCCGCATACGAACGGGACTGTATATTCGTTTTTATTTAAATGAAATTCTTCGTCAGCCGGAGTCAGAACTTCACTTTCATCGATGTAATCTACTCCCATTGCTTCAAGGACACGCGCTTCAACGATATGTCCGATACGCGCTTTTGCCATTACGGGAATGGATACAGCATTCATTACTTCTTCAACGATTGTCGGATCAGCCATGCGGGCAACACCGCCGGCAGCGCGAATATCAGCCGGAACGCGTTCTAACGCCATTACGGCAACAGCTCCCGCCTCTTCCGCAATCTTCGCTTGTTCAGCATTTACAACGTCCATGATGACGCCGCCTTTTTGCATTTCCGCCATGCCGCGTTTTACACGATCAGTACCTGTTTGAGCCATTATTTGGTCCCCCTAGTCAATGTATAGTTAGATAATTTCTATCTCTTATTGTATCCCAGAAATACAATATTTCATATGGGTATTCTTATTTTACAGCGAGATGAATAAGATAGATATCATTTTTTTACTAATAATTTGGTTTTTTCAGTATATTAAGCAAAAGAGCCCTAACTTTCATCAGAGCTCTTTCTTATTTCTTAAAACCAGCCTGTTACCGTGTCAACGGCGCTGTTCCAGATACCGGAGAAGAATCCGCCGATGCCGCGCATCATCTGAACAAACCAGTTTGCTTTATCTACATCATTTTTCGTTACAAGATTCACGCTGAACTCTTTGGATTTGAGGAAGCCATAGTCTTTGTCACTGCCTTTGTATGTAACTGTCAGCGTTCCGACTTTCGTTCCCTTTTTCACAGGAGCCGTGATTTCTTTTTTATCTAAAGTCACTTCGGCTTTATAGTTCTTTTCATCCCCGCTTTTCACAGGAATAGAAAGCGCCTTGTCAGTAACAATATCGACTTGCTTGTCTTTCCCTTTTTCAACGTCAATCGTTTTGTGCCCTTTTACTTGAGAGCCTTCAGGGTAAAGATCTTTCATGGAGAAATTGCTGTTAAATGCGTAATCGAGCATTTTTTTCGTTTCATCAAAACGTCCGGTATGCAGGTTGCCTTTTGCGTCTAATACAACCGTGATGACCCGCATTCCGTTCCGCTGTGCTGTGCTTGTAAAACAAGATCCCGCAGAATCAGTAGAACCCGTTTTCAAGCCGTCAACGCCAGGGTATTCAGAAACAAGACCTTTTAACATGAAGTTCCAGTTCGGCATGTCCATTTCATCATCAGTGCCGGCTCTGAATTTCGTTTTAGCGATGCTTGTTGTTTTGAGAACTTCCGGATAATCAGTGATCAGGCGGTCTGCAAGAAGCGCCATGTCTTTAGCAGAAACTTCACTCTCTTCTTTAACGCCTTCTCCTTGCGGCTGCTTGCCGTGAAGGTCTTCATTCACAAGCCCTGTGGCATTTTTAAAATCATAGTTTGTCATGCCTAATTCTTTGGCTTTCGCATTCATTTCAGCGACAAATTTCGTTTCAGTTCCGGCAAGAATTTCGGCAACTGCAATCGCGGCTCCGTTGGCAGAGTAAATCGCCATAGCCTGATACAGTTCTTTAACCGTGTATTTGCCGTCTTTTCGAAGGGGGACGTTTGATAAACTGTTGTCTTGAGAAATTTCATAGACATAATCATCAGGAGTATACGTTTGATCCCATTTCACTTTTCCTTCTTTAATGGCTTCCAGAAGCAGATATTCAGTCATCATTTTTGTCATGCTGGCAATCGGCAGTCTTTTGTCTGCATTTTTACTGTATAAAATTTTTCCCGATGAAGCCTCAATCATTATCGCAGCTGATGCGTTGACATCAATCGGGTCATTGCCGGCTGCCTCCGCTTTAGACATTGGAACAAAGCAAGTTGCGGCCAGTGCCAGTACCACTAATGACACCAACAGCTGTTTCCATTTCGTGATGTTCAATCTTACGACCTCCGTCATTCATTTTAAATCTATAATTAAGCCGTTAAGGACATATTCAAATTCAAAACACAACAGTATAAATTTTATCACACTCGATATAAAAAAAATAGACAGAGTCAGCGACCCTGTCAAATGTTTTTTATTTGTAACAATTATGAGATTGTGTAGTTTGGTGATTCTTTCGTAATTTGGACATCATGCGGATGACTTTCGCGAAGTCCGGCACCTGTCATGCGGATGAATTGAGCCTCTTCTCTTAAAGCGCGCAAGTCTTTTGAACCGCAATATCCCATACCTGAACGAAGACCGCCGACAAGCTGATACACTGTTTCTTCTACAGGACCTTTGTACGGAGTCCGTCCTTCGATACCTTCAGGGACGAATTTCTTATTTTCTTCTTGGAAATATCGGTCTTTACTGCCTTTTTCCATGGCAGCGACAGAACCCATACCCCGATACACTTTAAATCTTCTGCCTTGATAGATTTCAGTCTCTCCCGGGCTTTCTGAAGTACCGGCAAGCAGACTTCCGAGCATTACGGCATGTCCGCCTGAAGCCAACGCTTTCGTAATATCTCCGGAGAATTTAATACCGCCGTCTGCGATAATTGTCGCACCGTGTTTTCTCGCTTCAGTGGCACAATCATAAATGGCAGTGATCTGCGGTACGCCTACACCTGCAACGACGCGTGTCGTACAGATAGAACCAGGTCCGATTCCCACTTTGACAATATTTGCTCCGGCTTCAATCAGAGCTTTTGTCGCTTCAGCCGTTGCAACATTTCCTGCGATAATGTTCAGTTCAGGATATGTTTCACGGATTTTCGCGACTGTGTTCAGTACGCCTCTGGAATGTCCGTGAGCCGTATCAACCACGATAACATCGACATTCGCTTCAACAAGCTTGCTGACGCGTGTCATTGTATCGCCTGTCACGCCTACCGCAGCGCCGACAATAAGGCGTCCATGTTCATCTTTAGATGAATTCGGGAATTCGATAACCTTTTCAATATCTTTGATCGTGATAAGACCTTTTAATTTGTTTTGGTCATCCACTAACGGAAGTTTTTCAATTTTATGTTTCTGTAAGATTTTTTCTGCTTCGTCTAATGTGGTTCCCACAGAAGCCGTAACCAGCTCTTCTTTTGTCATGACATCACTGATTTTCATTGAATAATCAGAGATAAAGCGAAGATCACGGTTTGTAATGATACCGACAAGCTTTTGATCGTCTTTATTATCTACGATCGGAACACCGGAAATTCTGTATTTCCCCATCAAATGCTCCGCATCGAATACTTGATGATCAGGTGTTAAAAAGAAGGGATTTGTAATAACGCCCCGTTCAGAACGTTTGACTTTGTCAACATGTTCAGCCTGCTGTTCGATGGACATGTTTTTATGGATAATGCCCAAGCCGCCCTGTCTGGCCATCGCAATCGCCATAGCTGATTCTGTTACTGTATCCATTCCCGCACTGATGACAGGAATATTAAGCTTTAACGTCTTTGTCAGTTCAACAGATAAATCCACATCACGCGGAAGTACGTCTGATTGAGCCGGTACGAGCAGTACATCATCGAACGTTAAGCCTTCTTTTGAAAATTTACTTTCCCACATTAGTAAATCCCCCTCTTTTCGGCAAAATATTATATGTAGATTATCAACTAGAAAACAGCATGTCAAGGAAGCGAAAAAGAGTTGAAATATTTAGATAAAGGAAAGGGTTTAAAAATACATATGAGAGATCATGAGTGGAAAGAGTTATCATTATTTTATTCCGTAGAATCTTCCCAGAAATTTCTAAATAAAATCTATACAGAAAGCGGTATGGAAGAACCAAAACGATATGCGTTTAAGAACAGTGAGCGCTTCATATTCTTTATCAAACACGCCGAGTCCTTTTATAAGCAGGCATCTCTTTCCCCTTTAGAAATTAAGCCTATTCTGTTGTTTTACGGGATGTCACAATTGCTGAAAGCCTGCCTTCTGACCACAGATCCAAGCTATCCAAGCCATGCCTCAGTACTCGCGCATGGCGTGACTGCCCGGAAACGCAAAAAGCAAAATTACTCCTTTAGGGATGATGAAGTGAAGGTGCAGCGCAATGGCTTATGTATTCATGTAATGAAGCACTTATTCGGGATAGCTGGTCTTGAGGAAGAACGGTACACAATGAAGAAATTGCTGACAGCCATACCTGAATTGCATACTGTCTTTTACTTCCAAGAGAAAAAGAATTGGCTGACCCGAGTAGAGCTCAAAGATGACCTTATTTCAGTGCCTGAGCATGCGGTGATTCATTACAATATGTCTGATTCCCGCTTTGCTGAATATATCAGCCATCATTTGAAGTGGTCTTTTCTGAGGAAAGACCATAACCACTTGGTTTTTGAGGCTGACCCGATAGACAGAGAACCTTGGTCTTCGCCAAATTTATTGTTTCACTTAGAGAAAAATCAATATTACATTCCCTCTCAGCGTGATCACTTCCTCCATCTTCCGGAAATGATTATTCATTATTTGGTCCTCTACAATATCGGGATGATTGCGAGATATGAAACGGAGTGGTGGTATGAACTGCTGACACAGCATGTCAGTGATGATTATGTGATGATCCGCCGGTTCTTAGAGGTCACGGAACGAAAATTTCCGTATTACGTTTCTAATTTCCTGAAGCAATACTTAT
>NZ_JBAMDE010000016.1:0-13349 GCF_036961585.1 Bacillus sp. JHAA
GCCGACCATGCTTTCTTTGCGGACGCCTTTTTGTCGGAGCCGAACGGCGAGCCTGTCTGTGTACTGGTCAAGCTCGGCGTACGTCAGCATACCGCCCGGAAAACGGAGCGCCGGACGATGCGGCGAAAGCGCGGCACGGCGGGTAAACAGCCCGTGAAGCGTCGGAGCCGGCGGTTCAACCGTTTCTGTACGGTTAAACGCATCCAGCATATTTCTGGCTTCACACGCATCAAGCAATGCGATCTCGGAGGCGCTCATTTCAGGGTCGGAAATGACTGACTTCATCATATGCCGTAAAAATGTTTCAATATTCTTCATAAAAACACGATCGTATATACCGGTATCAAAGTTTAAGCGGATATAAAGAGAATTTCCCGGAATCACCTTTATGCTGCATCCGTAGTTTGTGACTTCCTCCATCGTGAAATCTTCTACCGCAAAATCAAATGAACCTGCCTGACTCACATTTTCAATTTCACGCTGGGCCGGCACATTTTCAAACACGATAATGTGGTCAAACAGCGCTTGCTTCAAAGGGCTTTGCGCCTGAATGTCATACAGCGGATAATAGCTGTACGCTTCTGCTTGCAGCGTCTCCTGCTGCAAATGCCTGACGAGCTCCAGAAAAGAAAATGAACCGCTTTTCACCCGCACGGGAATCGTATTAATAAACAGGCCCACCATTTTTTCCACGCCTGCGAGATCCGACGGCCGGCCGGAAACGACAGAACCGAAAACGGCGTCATCACAGCGGCTGACACGCTGCAGCAACAGGCCCCACAGTGCCTGGAACACTGTATTCAGCGTTGCTCCCGCCCTTGCCGCAATGTTCTTCAGCTCATTTGTCTGCTCTTCAGAAATGGTGAAAACCGCCTGCTCAAGTTCGCCATTTGGTTCTGCAGATTTTTTCGGAAGAGACGCCGATTGCTCAAGATCGGCAAGTCTCGTTTTCCAAAAAATCTCGGCTTCTTTACGATCCTGCTTCATGAGCCATTTAATATACTTTCCATATGGCTGAACAGGCTCGAGAGACGGGAGCCGTCCGTCTCCGAGAGATTGATAGATCATCAGAAATTCCTTCATGACAATTCCGAAGCACCAGCCGTCCATGACGATATGATGATGGCTCCATATACAAACATAGCGTTCAGGCGCTTTTTTCAAAATGGAGACTCTCATGAGAGGGTCTGATTGCAAATCAAAGCCTTTATCTTTATCTTCTTTTCTGAATCGGTCGGCATATTTATCTTGTGCCTTCTCGTCCAAATGAGAAATATCATGAAACTGAACGCGGCTCGGCCTGTTTTTCAACACGACTTGGCGGGGCTTCGCCACATTCTTATGAATAAATGTCGTACGGAAAATATCGTATCGTTCAAAAACAGCATCTATACTTTTTTGGAATCGTTCCCGGTCAAGCTGTCCGCTGATCGTAAACACCGCTTGTTCGAAGTAGGCTCTTGAGTCATGATCCAACAGAGAATGAAAAAGCATGCCCTCCTGCATAAAAGATAAAGGATATATATCTTGTATTTCCGGTTGCTGCCCCATTGCGCCACTCCTTTTCTATAGTTTGTTGACGGCTCCCATAATGTCACTCAGATCTTCCAGCGTTAACTCCTCGTCACTGAAATCAGCGGCGCTCCATTCACGCTCCTCTTTGCCTGTGCAATGCGTGATGATTTGCTTGAGAAAGGCATGAAAATATCCCGTCAAAACTTCAATCGTTTCTTTTTGATACTGAAAACGGTTGTACACGACATGCATGCTGAGACATTCCGACGATACGGAGCCGCTGATATCAAGTGTGTACGGACGTTCCCAGTCTGGGCTGACTTCATTTCCCGCTTTTACGGGAGAAACACCAAAGCCGCTGGAACGGATTTCACGGTCAAACTGTCCCAGATAGTTAAAACTGATTTCAGGAGAATCGGATTCAGTCTCTTCCCAGAGTTTGCTTATATACTTCAGCACCCCGTATCCCGCTCCTTTATGCGGAATGCGGCGCATCATGTCTTTTGTCCGCTTAATGTGATAGCCGAGCCGCTCGCCGTCATCAGCCTGATCTTGAAAACTTGCGTCAACCAATACCGGATAAATTGACGTAAACCAACCGATGGTTCTGCTGATATCAAGATGCTCCAAGTGCTCTTCCCTTCCGTGGCCTTCCATGCTGATTTTGAATGTCTCGTTTCCGGTCCATCTGTTCAGCGCAAGGCTTAACGCGGCAAGCAATAATTCACCCGTCTCTGTTGTGTATGCTCTGTTCGCTTCCGTTAACAGCTGCTCAGTCTCCTGTTTCGTCAATGTAACGGTCATCACATCTGTATCTTTCAGAAGATTGGAAGAGATGCGGGCATCTTTCGGAAGCGGTTCGACCGCCGCTCTTTCTCTTTCGGACCAGTAGTCTGCTTCCTGTAACAGCCGGCGGCTTTTTGCATAATCAGAGATTTGCTTCGCGTAAGTCTGATAGGAATCGGTTTTTGCCGGAAGCGCGGTTTCTTTTCCTGCGAGCGCCTGCCTGTAGCACGCGGTGAGATCTTCAAATAAAATCCGCCATGATACACCGTCAATGACAAGGTGATGAATAGAAAGCAGCAGATGATCGCCATCATTAGCGTGAAATAATCCGACAGCTACGAGCGGACCCGTCTCCAGCCGAATGGAAGTTTGAATACGGGCGGCCGCCTGTTCAATTGCGGCGTGCTCCTCTTGTAATGACCCTTTCCCTCTCACGTCATGCGTTTCAAACGTAAAGAGTTCTTCTTCAGAAAGGTTTTCCGCTCTGTTGTATTGAGTCACCGATCCGTTTTGCGTGCCGCATACGATCCGTAATGCGTCATGATGAACCGCGAGCTGTGCCAACGCTTTTCTCATAGCAGATTCATTGATTCTGTCCGCACTGCGGAGCATTACGGACTGATTAAAATGATCATGCGGCAATGATTGCGACAAGAACCAGTGCTGGATCGGCGTCAGCGGCACGTCTCCCGTGACGGGAGCCTGATCAATCACGCGGCGGACTTTCCGGAGCCGCATCGATACTTCTCCCAGTGTCTGATGCTCGAACAGCTCGCGGACGGTCGTTTCATAGCCCTGCTGTTTCAGCCTCGCACATACTTGCAGCGCTTTAATCGAATCCCCGCCGAGATGGAAGAAATGAGCATTGGGGCCGAGGCCTTCAACACCTAAGAGTTCTTCCCAAATGTCAGCCATCATTTCTTCAGTTTCATTTCTCAGGCTGATATCATCTCCAAGGCTATCATTTAATTCAGGCTGCGGGAGCGCCTTCTCGTCCAGCTTCCCATTCGCCGTCAGAGGCAGTTCATCAAGCTCTATCAAGCGGGCGGGAATCATATATTCCGGCAGAAAAGCTCTGAGAGAGGCCTGAATCTCTGCTTCTTTTATCTTTTCGTTCCCGTGTAAGACCGCGTATGCGTAAATGGAGTGCTGACCGTGCTGATCAGCACGTGTGATCACGGCGGCCTCTTTCACGGAGGAAAGCTCTTGCAGCGCTGATTTAATTTCTCCCAGCTCAATTCTGTGGCCTCTGACTTTTACTTGCGCATCTTTCCGCCCGACATATTCCAGCTCTCCATTTGAGAGTCTTTTGGCGATATCACCCGTCCGGTAGAGCCGCATGCCGGAAACGTGCGGATTCGTGATGAAACGGGAGGCGGTTAAATCATCCCTGTTTACATATCCCCTCGCGACGCCTTCCCCGCCGATATAAAGCTCACCGGGAATTCCGATCGGCTGCGGATTCATATAGGCGTCCATAACAAAAGCATGAAGGGTTTCCAGCGGTCTGCCGATATTGCTTTTGTTTCTCTCAATATCATCCATATTCAGTTTTTTGCATGTGACGTGAACCGTGGTTTCCGTAATACCGTACATATTAACAAGCTCCGTCTCCGGGTACTTCTCTTTCCAGCTTTTCAGCATGCCGGGCTGAAGCGCTTCTCCGCCGAAAATGACATATCGAAGCTTCAGCTTGTCCGTATGCCCGGCCTCTTCATGAATGAGTCCGGAAAAAGCCGTCGGCGTTTGGTTCAGCACCGTTACGCCTTCACTTTGCAGCAGCTGCCGGTACAAATACGGATCACGGGCTGTGTCTTTCGGCACGATAACTACCTTTCCGCCGTATAAGAGCGCGCCGAATATTTCCCAGACAGAAAAATCAAAGCAATAGGAATGGAACAGCGTCCAGACGTCTTCAGAGCCGAAATCAAACGGCAGTCCTTTATGTGTGATAAGACTGATGACATTGCGGTGTTCCGTCATAACGCCTTTCGGTTTTCCGGTTGTGCCCGATGTGTAAATCACGTAAGCCGGCTGTTCAGGCGTTATTATTTCTTTCGTTCTGTCTGCTGAAACGGATTCAGGCTTATCGATGTATAAAACCGGCAGCCCGTCCATTCCGGATATCCCAAGACCCGATTGCGTCAACAGAGCACGCGCGCCGCTGTCAGTCAGCATAAATGAAATCCGCTCGTCCGGATAGTCAGGATCAATCGGCAGATAAGCACCTCCCGCTTTTAAAATACCGAGAATCCCAATCAGCATATCCGGAGATCGTTCGGTCATAATTCCGACAATCTGTCCGGAGCGGATGCCGTTTTCCGACAGCATATCGGCGATTCGATCCGCCTTTTCATTGAGCTCGCGGTAGGTGAGACGCTCATCAGACATGACGGCTGCAATTTGATCCGGCATTTTTTCCGCCTGTGCTTCAAATAAACTGACAATCGTTTCATGCCTCGGATACTCCGCCGTTTGATTTTCCGCTTGAAGAAGCATCTGCCGCTCGTTTATGCCCAGCAAATGAATGTCAGACAGCTTCCGCTCATCATCCGATGCGATTTGTCCTAAAAGCTCTTTAAAATGACCGGCCCACCGTTCGATCGTATCCTTTTCAAACAACGCGGTACTGTATTCAAAATGAAAATCCAGTGAGCCATCCGGCCGTTCCTCGGCATGAAGCGTCAAGTCGAATTTTGAAATGTCATGCTTCACTGCATGTGAAGAAACGGATAAGCCCGGAAGGTTCACTTCGAAATCATCACTGTTTTGCAAAACGAGCATGGCATCAAACAGCGGATTGCGATTGACTTCCCGGTGTGTATCAAGCTTTTGGGCAAGTTCTTCAAACGGGAAGTCCTGATGTTCGGCCGCGCCGAGGGCGAGCATTTTCACCTCTTCTAAATAAGCGCGGAATGTCTTATCCCCTTTCGGCCTGCTTCTCATTGCCACGGTATTTACAAACATGCCGATGACCCCGTCAAGCTCAGCGCGGCTTCTGCCGGCCGCAGGTGAACCGACGACAATGTCTTCCTGCCCGCTCAATTTAGAAAGGAACAAGGAGTAGCTTGCCAAAAGAATCATATACAGTGTCGAACCCGTCTCATCCATGAGCTGGCGCAAGTTCTCCGCCGTTTCCTTTTGAAGGCGCGTTCGAACCGCGGACCCGCTGAAATCAGGAAGCTGCGGGCGCTTTTTATCGAGCGGCAGATCAAGTACGGGAATGTTTTCCCCGATCGTCTCCAGCCAATAACGCTCATGTCTTTTGAATTCTTCAGCGGCAAACCGCTCATGCTGCCAGACGGAAAAATCTTTGTACTGGAGTTTTAACGGCCGCAACTCTTTTCCTCTGTACAAATCCGTCAATTCTTGAATCAGAACGCTCATTGACACACCGTCTGCGATAAGATGATGCATATCAAGCAGCAGAAAATGACGTTCTTCAGTAACTTTGGCTAAAGTCACTCTCAAAAGCGGCGCTTTTTCCACGTCAAACGGTTTGACGAAAGTTTCCATCACCTCTTGAAGAAGGTTCCCGGATGGCATGTGAATCTCTGTGAGGTCAAGATCGACATGTGCATGTATTTGCTGCATCGGCTCCCCGTTTCGTAAAACAAATGAAGTGCGTAACGCTTCATGCCTTTGTAACAGCGCTGAAAAGGCTTCGTGCAGGCGATCCCGGTTGAGTCTGCCGCTCAGTTCCAGACAAGCGGGCATATGATAGCCCGTACTGTCCGCTGCAAGCTGATGAAGGGCATAGAGCCTTTTTTGCGCAAAAGATAGCGGGTACAAGTCCTTTGCCACAGCAGGCGTGATTTCTGCATATTCTCCTCTTTTCCTCTGTTCAAGGAAGCGGGCCATGCTCTCGATGGTCGGATGTTCAAAAACATGGCGGACGGCAAGTTCAATTTGCAGCCGTTTATGTATGTTTGAAACAAGCGACGCGGCTTTCAGCGACTGTCCGCCGATTTGGAAGAAATCATCTCTCATACTGATGTGTTCCCGTTTCAGCACTTCTTGCCAAATAGACAGCAGCTCAGTCTCAAGCATTGTGCGCGGAGCTTGATAATCACCGGTTCTCTCGGCTTCTTTCGGCTCAGGAAGTGCGGCCCGATCAAGTTTTCCGCTCACAGACAGCGGCATTTCCGTTAATTTGGTAAAGCTTCCCGGTATCATATAAGCAGGTAATCTCCCGGCCAATTCAGCGTGCGGTTTAAATGTCACACCCGCATTTTCCAGTACGACATAAGCTGCAAGCTCCTGTTCCCCGTCCGCCATTTTGCGCACGGTGACTGCCGCCTCTTTTACCCCGGACAGACTTCTGAGTGCCGTTTCGATTTCTCCTAATTCAATTCTGTAACCTCTTACCTTCACCTGATCGTCAAAGCGTCCCATGTATTCAATCGTTCCATCCGGTAAAAATCGGGCTGCATCTCCCGTTCTGTAAAGCCGTTCACCTTCACGAAACGGATGAGGGGTAAAGACTTTGTCCGTCAGCTCTTTTTGCTGAAAATATCCGTCCGCCAGACCTTTTCCGGAAATACACAGTTCACCGACGGCTCCGACCGGCTGCAGCCGATCTCCGTGCATCATATAGACAGAAGTGTTGGCAATCGGGCGCCCGATCGTAATCCGGCTGCTTTTTTGCAGGTTGCGCAGAATCGTCGTGGCCACACTGTTTTCCGTCGGGCCGTATTCATTCAGCAGCTCGGCATTCGGGCATATGCCGCGGCTCGCTTCCACGATATCAGGAGTGGCCGCTTCCCCGGCAAATGTCACCACCCGAAGCGTCTGCGCATCCTTTTTCGTCAGCGAATCAAGCAGAACGCGATACAGAGACGGAACGATCAGAAGATGGCTCACTCCGTGTCGGGTGATTTTCTGTTTTATTGAAAGGACGTCTTTCGCATCATCTTCATCAGTTAACAATACACAGGCGCCCGACAGAAGCGGAGTGAAAAGACTCGTTAATGACCCGTCAAATACGTATGAAAAAAGATGAAGCGCTATGTCCCCTTCTGTCATCCCGTATTCTTCACGCCGCCATTGCAATGTATTGCTGATCGCTTTGTGTTGTACAAGCACCCCTTTCGGCCGGCCTGTCGTTCCGGAGGTGTAAATGACATACGCCCAATTTCCGCTGTCAGATACCGGCGGAAGCGGTGAAGTCTGCTGGGAAACCGTTTCCTCCATGATGACGACGCTGCCCTTGAAATGCGGCGGAATGAGGGGGAGCAGGTCTTTTTCAGTCACGAGCAGTGAGGCTTCACTGTCTCTCAGTAAAAATGAAATCCGTTCAGGCGGGAATTCCGCATCAATCGGCATATAGGCGCTGCCCGACTTCCAAATTCCGAGCAGAGCGGCAACCGTACTCATTGATCGGCGCAGCATAACAGCGGTGATCTGGTCGGGGCGTGCGCCTTTTTCCCTTAACGCATGCGCAATCTGATTCGCCCGCTGATTTAATTTCTTGTAGCTCCAGCTTACCCCGTTATATCTCAACGCCTCTTGGTCAGGCGTTTTTGCCGCCTGTTCTTCAAACAGCCCATGAACGGTTGTCTCAGGGTACGGACGGTTCGTTTCGTTAAACGAATGAATCAAGGCTTCTTCCTCTGGAGGCACGAGACTGATGCTTGATAAAAGCCTGTCCGGATCTTCCGTTACACAGGAGATGACCTCCAGAATATGCCCTTTGATCCGTTTCATGTCTTCCCGATCGTAGATGCCCGCATTGTAGCTGAATTTCACATAAAACTCTTCTCCCGGAACGATGACGACGTTAAGATCGTAATTGGTTTCTTCCGCCATCGAAAAGTTTTCAAGTGAGAGCGCACTGCTTTCCGTTTGCTTCCAGCCGTTTACCGCAGTCTGCATCTGAACCGGATAATTCTCAAAAACCAGGATGTGGTTCAAGAGATCTTGTTGCAGGCCGCTCTCGTTTTGGATGTCATAAAGCGGATAATAGCTGTGC
Organism: Bacillus sp. JHAA; assembly: GCF_036961585.1. NCBI lineage: Bacteria > Bacillati > Bacillota > Bacilli > Caryophanales > Bacillaceae > Bacillus > Bacillus sp. JHAA. Next base: position 8,273 of record NZ_JBAMDE010000016.1, read on the forward strand.
TCTTCCGCAGCGAGTGACTCTTTCTGCACCTTTTTGAGAAGAGAAGAAAAAGTCATATCCCGAGCCGCGCGCACCCTTATCGGCACGGTATTGATAAACAGTCCGGCCATGGATTCGATGCCGGCGATAGCTGACGGCCTGCCGGAAACAACTGAACCGAATACCGCATCTTCAGTGCCGTTGTAACGGTGGAGAAGCAGTCCCCAAATGCTCGTAAATAAAGTATTCAGCGTGACCCCGGTGCTTCGGGCAATGTCTGTCAGCTTTTGCACGGTTTCAGACTCAAGGGAAAATTGAAAATGCTCAGATGCATAACCGTTTTGCGCCGGCTTATTCTTCGTTTGCGGAACGGAAACGACTTCTCCGTAATCTTCCAAGCAGCGCGACCAGAACGCTGACGTTTCTTCTTTATTCCGGCTTCGGAGCCATTTGATATAAGAACTGTAAGGAGCCGGACTGCTGAGGTTTACAGGCCGCCCGTTTCGGATCGCATAATACATGCTGAAGAAATCTTTCAGCACAATGCCCAAGCTCCAGCCGTCCATCATAATGTGATGGTGAGTCCAAACGCATGTATGGCGGTTTTCTCCCGTTTGAAAAAGAGTCAGGCGCATTAAGGGGCCTTTTTGCAGATCAAAGCCCTTATTCCGGTCGGTTTCCTTGAATTCCTTAATGATGTTTTGCTGCTGTTCTTCCGAATAATCTGAAATGTTCTCAGTCTGTACGGCTGTGTCACGGCGTGAAAGGACAACCTGCTGCGGCCCTTCAAGGTCAGGCACTTCTTTTATGAAAATCGTTCTGAAAATATCATAACGGCTGACAAGCATATCCAGACTTTTTTGGAATGTATCAATGCATAAATCCCCGCTGACTGTAAACGAAATCTGCTCGACATATGCGTTTGATCCGGAATCCAGAAGCGAATGAAACAGCATGCCTTCCTGCATATATGATAAAGGGTAAATATCTTGAATTTCTGTCGCTTGTGTCACGAATGCCACACACCTTTTTATGAAATTAAAGTCCTTTTACGAGATCTTCAATGCTTGATAGTGCTTGAGCGGTCAATTCTGTATGGCTGTAATCCGTTAATGTTTTTTCCCGCTCTTTCTTGCCGGAACAGTGGGCGATGATGTCCTCGATGTGAGTATGGAAACGATTCATGAAGAACTCGATTGCCCCCGGTGCAAATACATCGGTATAAACGGCTTTTACCTCCAGTTGCCCGGCCGCCACCATCGCGTTAATATCCAGATCAAACTCGCGGATGCGCCCGGCCGCTATATCATGCTGCGGCTTGAACGGTGACATCTTCAGCGTTCCCTCAAGACCGTCAAACGCACCGAGATAGTTAAAGCTTATTTCTGGGTCTTTATAAAGAATGTTTCGCGAATATCTCAACAGCCCGTAGCCGGTTCCGTGATAAGGAACCCGTCTCATCATGTCTTTTACCGTCTTTATGCGGTGAGCGGTTTTTTCGCCTGAGCCGCCCGGCACTCTCATATCCAAAAGCACCGGGTAAACAGATGTAAACCATCCTGCTGTTCTTGACATATCAATGTCAGGCATATGCCCTTGGCGCCCGTGCCCTTCAGTGCTGATAAGGATCTGTTCAGAACCCGTCCACTCATGAAGCGCCATTCCAAGCGCCGTTAAAAGCAATTCATGAACATCCGTTCCGTATGCCTGCTGTGTTTCCAACAGCAGCTGTTTCGTGACTTCGCTGCTTAATATCCACGATGCCGTGCGCGCGTTTTCCTGCAATCGTCCGGCGTTTTCATCAGTTATTTTCGGCAGCGGCGCTGTTTCACTAGACATCACGCTGTCCCAGTATGCGGCTTCCTCCAGCAATGCTTTGCTTTTGGAAATGTCAAAAAGCTCTTCGGCATACTTTATATAAGAATCGCTTTTCGGCGGCAGTTTGATTTGTTTGCCTTCCAATGCCTGCTGATAAGCTGTCTGCAGATCTTCAAGCAATATCCTCCATGACACGCCGTCCACGATAAGATGATGAATCGTTATAAGAAGATGGTCGGCTTCCTTCTGCCGGAACACTCCGAGATGAAGCAGAGGCCCTTGATCAAGACGCATAGCCTGCTGTATTTCTTTTTCCTCAGCGGCTATCCGTTTTTCGGGCTGCGTTTCTTCTGAAATATCTATGACGTTAAGCGTAAAGATTTCTTCATACTGCTTTGTGATTCCGCGATTATATTGAACCGTTTCCCCATGCTCATTTTCAGTGAAAGTCATTCGCAGCGCATCATGATGTTCTGTCAGCGCGCAAACCGCCTGATACAGCGCATCTATTTCGAGGCTGTCTTCACTGCACAGCATGACCGCTTGGTTATAATGAAGCTCAAACGCACCCGGCTCCTCAAAAAATCTCTGCTGGATCGGTGTCAGCGGAGCGCTTCCTTCTATCGGCCCCTGATCAGCCGTTGCAACAGCCGGCATGAGGTGCTTCGCGAGTTCTGCAATCGTCGGGAACTGAAACAAATCGCGGATCGACATGTTCCAGCCTTCTCCCGCGAGTCGGGCTGACACTTGAAGCGCCTTAATGGAATCTCCCCCAAGCTCAAAGAAAGAGTGATGAATTCCCGCTTTCTGAACATGAAGCACATCTTCCCAAATCCGGCATAACATCTCCTGTTTTTCATCGCCGGGCGCGACAAATGCCTGTGTTGAATGTATCTCTTCTGCCGGCAGTGCCGATTTGTCAAGTTTGCCGTTCAGTGTCAGGGGCATGCTGTCTAAACCGATAATATGAGACGGCATCATATAAGCCGGGAGCTCCTGCATAAGAGACTGGCGAAGTGATGAGATATCGGCCTCTTTAGGAACGATGTATGCCGCTAATCGGGCTTGTCCTTCAGCATCTTTCATCACGGTAACAGCCGCTTCTTTGACTTGATCGTGTTTCAAAAGCACACTTTCAATTTCTCCCGTCTCAATTCTGTAGCCTCTGATTTTTACCTGCTTATCAATCCGCCCTTGAAAACGAAGAGTACCATCCGGCAGCCAGCAAGCCTGATCTCCGGTTCTGTAAAGCGTTTCTCCCGTTTGTAACGGGTCACTGAATGCGTCCTCTGTCAGCTCAGGCTGTCCCCAATATCCTTTTGCGACGCCGGCGCCCCCGATATACAGCTCTCCGAAAACGCCGATCGGCTGGATCTGTTTGTCTTTGTTTAAGACGTACATTTGCACATTCGGAAGCGGAACACCGATCGGCACATCATCTTCCCGCGGCTCTTCGCTCATTTCGGCTTCATAATACGAAGAATCAATTGTCGCTTCTGTTACACCGTAGCTGTTAATGATCCGCATTTCTTTTCCGAAGCGTTCATGAAGCGTATAAAAATCCTGCGACTTGATCATATCTGAACCCAGTACAAGTATTTTTACACTTTGCAGCGCGAGCTTCCGGCGATATATATATTCCATAAACGGAACTACCAGCGCGGGTGTCGACTCCATAAACGTGATACGGTGCTGATCAATGAGCCGATAAAGCTGTTGTGGCTCAAGCCGGACGTCATCCGGACAAATGACAAGCGTTCCCCCGTTTAGCAGGGCACGTGCAAGATCCCCTGAAAATACATCAAATGAGAAACTCGCCATCTGCAGCACTCGGACTGGTTTACGATCAAGCTCATAAATTTTCCGCCATGCAAGTGCTGCATGCGTAAAGCTGAGATTTCTGACTTCGACTCCCTTCGGCGTTCCCGTTGTTCCCGAAGTATATATGATATATGCAGTATCATCCGGTGACGCTGCCGGCTGAATATTCTTTGCACAAATATCGTATTGATCTTCATGATCGAGCTGAATGAGAAATAAATTGTTATCCGTCAGCTGTGAAGCAAGTTCTTTGTATTCTGACTGCACCATCAAGACGGATGCCGCGCTGTCTTTTAATAAATAGCGAATCCGTTCCTCGGGATAATGGGAGTCAACCGGTATATACGCCCCTCCCGATTTCATGACGGCAAGAACACTGACGATCGCTTCAATCGAGCGGTTTGCCAATATAGCTGCTCTTTTTCCCGGACCGAATCCATTTTTGTGTAATGTTCGCGCAAGCCGATTTGCCCGCTCATTAAGCTGCGAATAGCTGATCTGTTGTGCTCCTTCAATAACAGCGGTCTGATGAGGCGTTTCTTCTGCTTTCTCTTCAAACAGCTGGTGAAACAGTTTGTGTTTTTCCATGAATTCGGTTTGTGTGTTATTAAACTCAATCAGTAACTTTTGTTTTTCTTCTTCATCCAAAATGTCAGCTTTCGATAGTGTGACTTCCGGTTCGGCGGCAACATGGCGCAAGAGATTCAGTAAGTGGCCCATCCAGCGTTCAATCGTTTCTTTCTTAAAAAGCTCGGTGCTGAATTCCATTTCAAAGCGGATGTTTCCATCGGATTCAGCCGCTGATAAGGTCAGGTCAAAACTTGATACATCATGTTCGGTATGCTCTGATCGTGACGCCTTCAGACCGGCCAGATTTATTTCCTCTCGCTCCATATTCTGAAGAATAAACATCGCATCAAACAGCGGATTGCGGCTCATGTCCCGCTGCACCCCGAGCCGTTCCACTAGCTCTTCAAACGGATAGTCCTGATGCTCATATGCCTCAAGCGCGGCCTGGCGGACTTCCGCCAAGTAATCGGTAAACCGTTTGTCTCCTTTCGGCTCCGTTCTGATGGCGAGCGTGTTGACGAACATGCCGAGAATCGGTTCAAGGTCTTTGTGCGGACGCCCGGCAATCGGCGAGCCGACGATGATGTCTTCCTGCCCGCTCAATCTCGCGAGTAACGTATTGTACGCGGCGAGAAGCACCATATACAAAGTGGAGCCGTGATCCCGGGCGATTCGGTGAAGGCCGGATGCCGTTTCAGCGTCAAGCGTGCACGATACGCTGCCGCCCGCAAAGCTTCTGACAGCCGGACGGGGCTTGTCAGCCGGAAGCTCAAGCACCGGAAGCTCTCCTTCTAGCCGCTTCAGCCAGTAGGCTTCCTGCTTCTGGTACCCTTCTTTCTCCTGAAACGACCGCTGCCAGACGGCATAGTCTTTATATTGAAGGCGCATT
>NZ_JBAMDE010000017.1:0-9716 GCF_036961585.1 Bacillus sp. JHAA
CTCTTCTGTCCAGCGTGCGATATCGCCCGTCTGATACATGCGCTCTCCCGGATAAAACGGATCATCGAGAAAACGCTCCTCCGTCAGCTCAGGCCGGTTCAGATAGCCCCGGGCCACCCCTGTCCCCGCGATGTACAGCTCTCCGATACAGCCCGGCGGCAGAAGCCGTATCTTTTGATTTAAAATATACAGCCGCATGTTATGCCCGGAAATGCCGATCGGAACATTGTGAAATTCTTTTCCTTGCGGCAAATCAAAGTACGCCGCTTCTACTGTCGCTTCCGTCGGACCGTAGGAATTTGTCAATTCCGTTCCCGGCAGAAGGTCATAAAAACGGGAAACCAGGTGCGGGCCCAATTGTTCGCCGCCGGCAAAAACCCTTTTTAAGCAGGTTTTTTTGATCGGCTGTTTTCTGGAATTTATATATTCCAAGAAAGCATGAAGCATGGATGGCACAAAATGAGCCGCCGTTATGCGGTTATTCTCCAATGCGTTCAGTATCATTTCAGGGTCTTTCTCGCCGCCTTGCGGAAGGAGGAAAACAGAAGCTCCCGCGATCGGCCACCAAAACAGCTCCCAAATCGAAGCGTCGAAAGAGTATGATGTTTTATGCAAAATGATGTCAGAATCACTTAATCCATAACGCGTTTGCAGTGAGTATAAAAAGTTTACGGCTGACCGATGTTCAACCTGCACGCCTTTTGGGCGTCCCGTAGAACCGGATGTATAGATGATATAAGCCAATGAATCAGGTTTTACCGGAACGTTAGGGTTGGCCGCAGCTTCAGGGTTTCCTGTTTGTCCGCTTTTCAGAGAGATCGTTTCTCCCTCAAAAAGATCTGGTGCGGAAAGTTCTGGTTCTGCCAGTAAGAATTTCACGCCGCTGTCTTTCAGTAAAAAGCGAATCCGCTCTTCCGGGTAATCCGGATCAATCGGCAGATATGCACCGCCTGCTTTTAAGACAGCGTAAATGCCGATCAGCATGTCAGGAGAACGCCGGCCCATAATGGCGGTTTTATCCTCCAGCCTTATCCCGCGCTTGATCAGCTGATGCGCAAGCTCGTTTGCCCTTTCGTTCAGTTCCTGATACGTAATCGAAATGTCATCAGTTAAAATTGCCGGACGGTCCGGCGTTTTTTCAGCCTGATGTTCCAGCAGATCATGAAGAGACTGATGAAGCGGAAACGCTGTTTTCTGCAAGGGGCTGAAATCTTGAAGCAAAGACACTTCTTCTTTTTCTGTCAAAACAGAAATATCGTCTAATTCCAAGCCCGGATCAGCCGCGGCGTTTTCGACAAGTGTCGTAAAAAATCCCGCCCATTTTTGAATCGTTTTTCTCTTAAACAAATCGGTGCTGTATTCAAACTGGCAGTATAATTCACCGGCGTTTTCAGAGATGTACAGTGATAAGTCAAATTTAGAAATCGGCAGGCTGACGTCTGCCGGCTGCAGTTCAAGTCCAGCTGCCCTAAGCTTCTGCTGTTCCATATTTTGCAGCGCAAATGTTGTGTCAAACAGCGGATTTCGGGACATGTCCCGCGGCACACCGAGCTTATCGACGAGCTCTTCTAACGGGTAATCCTGATGTTCGTAAGCCTCAAGCGCTGTTTGGCGAATTTCCTTTAAATATTCTTTGAATGTCATGCTTCCGTCGGGACGCGTCCTGAAAGTAAGCGTATTGACAAACATGCCCAGAACGGCGTCAAGGTCGGCATGAGGCCTTCCTGCAATCGGAGACCCGACAATCATATCTTCCTGTCCGCTTAAACGGGCTAACAGAACCGTGTACACACCGAGCAGCGTCATATACAGTGTGCATTTGTTTTCTTTCGCCAGCTTTTTCAACTGTGCTGTATGTTTTTCATTGATGACAAATGACACCCGGTCACCGGAAAAGCTCCGCACCGGGGGACGCGGCTTATCAGCCGGCAATTCAAGCACGGGAATCTCACCGGCAAGCCGATTCAGCCAGTACTCCTCTTGTTTCCGATATGCGGCGCCCGCCATAAATGATTGCTGCCAGACAGCATAATCTTTGTATTGAATCCGTAACGGCGGCAGACTTCTCTCAGCATACAGCTCACTGAATTCACGTATCAAAAGATTGACGGATACGCCGTCTGAAATAATATGATGCATGTCAGCTAAAAGCAGATGCCGGTCTTTTTCTATTTGGACAAATCCTGCCCGGAAAAGGGGCGCTTTGCCGAGATCGAACGGCCGGATAAACGCTTCGGCTGATTGTTCTTTTGTAAATGCAAACGGCACGTCGTCATGAATCCTCTGCACAGGCAGGCCGTTTTGTTCTTCAAAGGACGTTCTGAGCGGTTCATGCCGCCGGATCAGTTCCTTGAACACGGCTTCCATCCTATCTCGGTCAAACGGGCCCTTCACCTCTAAAACGGCTGGAATGTTATAACTGACACCGCCATTTTCAAGCTGGTGAAGGACGTACATCCGTTTTTGGGCGGATGAGACAGGATATGTTTCTTTCATTTCTGTCTTTTCTATGGATGCGAACGGGTTCTCTTCTGCTTCACTGATGATTTTGGCGAGTTCTTCTACAGTCGGATGGCTGAAGACATCACTCAGCGGGATTTGCACACTGCACTCTTTAGCTATTTTTGCAACGAGTGCCGTCGCCTTTAATGAATGGCCGCCAAGCTCGAAAAAGTGATCGTGAACGCCGATCGGTCCGGTTTGAAGCACTTCTTCCCATATGCGGGTAAGCTTCAGCTCGGTCACATTCCGGGGAGCTGTATATTGACGGCCCGCTGCGTATGCCGAAGCTTCCGGAAGGGCCCGCTGATCGACTTTTCCGTTCGCAGTGAGCGGAATTGAGTCAACAAAAGCCCATTTGACCGGAATCATATAATCAGGCAGCTCTTTAGCCAAATCACTTCGCAGCTGAGAAGGATCAGTCGCTTGTGAGACGCTGCAGTAGGCGCATAATTCATTTTCGCCGGACTCATTCGTTTGAATCAGAACAGCAGCTTCTTTCACTGCATGATGATTTGCCAGGACGGTTTCAATTTCCTTCGGTTCAATCCGGTACCCTCTGATCTTCACTTGATCATCTGTCCGGCCGATGTATTCAATTTGGCCGTCCGCACGCAGTCTTGCCAAATCTCCGGTCCGGTACATGACGGCGTCCGTTCTGAACGGATCCGGCAAAAATTTCTCTTCGGTCAGCGCCGGATTGTTCACATAGCCTCTTCCTGTATTCGCCCCAGAAATATACAATTCTCCCGCAATTCCGAGAGGCTGAAGCTGCCTATTTTTGCTGAAAATATACATCTTGTTATGATGGATCGGTTTCCCGATCGGCGGATGTTCAGGTATGTCATCTCCCGCAGAAATCGTATACGTTGAAACCACATGAGTTTCTGACGGGCCGTAATGATTATGCAGGTGCATACCGTGTAAACGGAGCGTCTGCCTGAACAAACGCGAAACGGTCAGCTGCTCCCCGGCCGTAATGACATGCTTCACACAGCGGGGAAAAGACTGTGCATAACCTTCTTCATTGAAAAGCATTTTGACAAACGCAGTCGGGAAAAACACAACTTCCGTGTTGTGCTGATCAATAAACGAAAACAGCTGAGAAACGTCTCGTTTGATTGATTCGGGCACGATACAAAGGGTGCCGCCGCTCAAGAGTACTGAAAATAACTCCTGATAGCAGACGTCAAACGCCACAGATGCGTACTGCAGCACATTTGTGCAAAAATCAATGTCTGTGTTCGTCAATTGGTGAGAAAGCAGGTTGGCCATATTTTTATGTTCGAGCAGCACACCCTTCGGTTTCCCTGTCGTTCCCGATGTATAAATCATATAAAGGAGGTCGTCTGCCGTATTAATGGATTGCACATTGCTTCCGTCCGCTTCCGTCCCGGCCTCTTCTATATATGTAACCTGCAGCGTTTGTTCCGCGGGGACTGATTGATGCCGCTCTGTTACAACATGGACGCAGCCGCTGTTTTCAATGACATATCGAATACGCTCCTTTGGACTGCCCGGATCTATCGGGACAAAGGCGCCGCCCGCTTTTAAAATACCGAGAACAGCCGCCGCTAAAGAAGGGGAACGGCCGAGCATGACGCCTACCGGTTCCTCCCGCTTTAATCCGCGCTTTTGCAGCAGGCGGGCCAGCTTATTAGCCGATTCGTTCAGCTCTTTGTACGTCACTGACTCGCCTTCATACCGAATCGCGATTTGATCCGGCGTTTTTGCGGCCTGCCGTTCAAACATCGCATGAACCGTGTCATATTCAGGCTTTTCGGTCTCTTCAGAAATCGGTGCGAGCAGCTGCGCTTTTTCCTCTGGGGTTATGATTTCAAGCTTGTCCGGCGTGATGTCCGGTTTGTCGAGAACTTGGGAGACGATATGTGCCAAATGGCCTTTGATATTTTCAATAAATTGGCGGTCATACATGCTTGAATCGTATCTCATTTTCAAATGAATTTCGTCACCCGGCGCCACCATAAGATAAAAACTGTAATTGGTTTCGTCTTCCATGCTGAAATCATGGATGTGAAAAAGGTCTTTCGTGTCCCCCTTGCTGTTCAGCACATCAAGCTCCTGTTCAACCGGATAATTCTCAAAGACGAGAATGTGGTCAATTAAGCCTTGTTTTACCTGTGAATTCGCCTGTATGTCATAAAGCGGATGATAGCTGTATGCCTGTCCTTTCAAAGCGTTCTTTTGCACGTTTTTGATCAGCTTTTGAAACGGGATGTTTGCCCCGCTGATCCGGACAGGCACGGTATTAATAAACAGGCCGATCATTCGCTCGATGCCTTCGATTTCAGACGGCCTTCCGGAAATGACAGAACCAAAAACCGCATCTTCTGTCTGGTTATACGCCTGAAGCAAAATGCCCCAGAGCGTGTGGAAAATGGTGCTCAGCGTGACCTCTTCTTTTACGGCCAGCTCTTTCAGCTTAGCCGTGTCCTCTTTTGAAAAGGAAAACGTCACTTCCTCTTGTCTGCTTTCGCCGGCTTTTTTCTGCTTCGGCAGAACAGTCTGCTGCTCAAAGCCTTCAAGGTACCGCTCCCAGTACGAAGCGGCTTTTTCTTTATCTTGCTCCATCAGCCACTTGATGTAGGTCCCGTACGGCACAGCGGGCTCAAGCGTTAACGGTGTCCGGCGGAGCCGCGAGGCGTATATCTGGAAGAACTCTTTCAGCACGATTCCGAGACACCAGCCATCCATAATGATGTGATGGAAACTCCATATGCACGTATATTCACATTCACCGGTTTGAAGCAGCGTCACCCGCATCAGCATGTCTTTTTGCAGATGAAATCCTTTCTTACGGTCTCTTCGTTTGGCTTCTTCAATATGCTTGATTTGATCAGCCTTGTTTAAATTGGTGAGATTTTCCTCAATGATGCTGACGTTCCGCTCTTTTAATACGACCTGCTGCGGCACTGACACGTTCTGGCTGATAAAGATCGTTCTGAAAATATCATGTCTTTCGAAAAGGGCATGAACGCTCTCTTCAAACACGCGGGTGTCAACCTTCCCCGTTATTGAAAAGGAGGCCTGCTCGGCGTAAGCCTGTGATTCCTTTTGCAGGAGGGAATGAAAAAGCATTCCTTCCTGCATATAAGACAGCGGATAAATATCCTGAATTGCATTCTTTTTTGTCATGTTATAATCTCCCCGTCGCCTTTTTCTACAGTTCCTCGACAAAACTCGCTATGCTGTCCAAATCATCAGATGTTAACGTTTTGCTGCTAAAATCACTAACGGTTTTTTCTGCTTCCTCTTTGCCTGTGCAGTGCGCCATAATATCACGCAAATATTGCTGTAAAGTTTGCAGCAGCTGTTCCATCGTTTCTTTGCGGAAGCGGCTCGGCGGATAGCTCAAACTGAAGTGAAGTTTGTTTTGTGCGGCCATCGCGCTCATTTCCACCGCTTGTTCCCGCTGCCATGTCGGCGTGATGTCGTGCCCGCTTGCAAGACCGGACAGACTGAACGTGTGCTGATCTTCTGTATCATTGAATTGCCCTAAATAGTTAAAGCTGATTTCAGGCGCTTGTCTGAAGCGGATTGTTTTTTGTTCAGGCGGTGTCATGTATTTTAAAATGCCGTAGCCTATTCCTTTATCCGGTATTCTTCCGAGTGTGTCTTTGACCGTTTTTACCGCCGTTCCAAGCTCAGCGCCTGCTGTGTTCAAGTCAATGAGCACCGGATACATGGAGGTAAACCAGCCTACGGTGCGGCTGATGTCGAGCTCCGGCATGATGTGCTCTCTCCCGTGCCCTTCCATCGCGATGCGCAGTCTGCCGCCCCCTGTCCAGTCCCGTAAAGCCAAAGCTGCGGCAGTCAGAAGAATATCTTGCGTATCGGTATGGTAGGCCCGGTTGACCTGCTGAAGCAAAACGGACGTTTCTTCTTCTGTAAGCGTAAAGCTTACCGTTTGCCGAATGCTGTCGGCTCCCGTCTGATGCTGCGGTTTTTCATAAGGAAGTTCGGCAGCTGTTTCTTCTTCAATAAAACGCCAATATTCTTCTTCACGCATCAGCTTGCTGCTTTTTGCGTATTCTGAAAGCCTTTCAGCGTATTGCTTAAACGAATCGGTCTTTGGCGGAAGCTGGACCGGCTGACCTTTTACGGCTTGAGTGTAAGCGGCAGATAAATCCTCCAGCAAAATACGCCATGACACTCCGTCAACCGCCAGGTGATGTACGGTGATGAATAAATAATCCCCGGACCGGGTTTTGAACCAGCCGGCTTTTAATAACGGGCCTTTTTCAATATCCATCCGCTGTTGGAGCGCAGCGACTTCACTTTCTATTTCTTTTTCCCAAGTATCTGTCTCAGACAGATCCCAAATGTCCAAGCTGTACAGTTCATCTTTTTGAATACCGTGATTGATTTGTCTGAAACTTTCGTTTTCTGTACTGACGGTGATCCGGAGTGCATCATGATGAATGACAAGATGCTGCAAGGCTTCTTTGAGCGGCTGTTTATGCAATGCGTCAGAGCTGAACATCATGACGGACTGATTGAAATGATTTCTGTTTTCCATCCGCTGTGATAAAAACCACTGCTGAACGGGTGTCCAAGGAATGTTTCCTTCCACCGGCCGCTGATCGATGACTCTTTCCGCTTTCCGGATAAGTGGCGCGAGCTCCTTAATGGACGGATGCCGGAATAAGTCACTCGCCGTCATTTTCCACCCATAGCGTCCGAGCCGTGCGGAAACTTGCAGCGCTTTGATTGAGTCGCCGCCCAATTCAAAAAATGAGTCCTCAATCCCGACTTGTTTTGCGCCGAGCACTTCCTGCCAGATCACGGAAAGCTGTTCTTCGAGCTCATTGCGGGGAGCTGTGTACGCGGTTTGAAGCGCGAGCTCCGGTTCGGGCAGATTTTTCCGATCCAATTTACCGTTCGGCGTAAGCGGCAGCTTCTCAAGTTCCATCATATAGGCCGGAACCATGTAATTCGGCAGTTGCTGAGAAAGTGAAGAACGCACTTTTTCTGTATCCATGTCCGCCTGCAGACTCATATATGCGATCAGTTCTTTATTGCCGGACTGCCCGGTTCTGACTGACACGGCGGCTTCTTTCACGCCGTCCAGGCTCCTCAGTGCGGCTTCAATCTCTCCCAGCTCCACCCGATAACCGCGGATTTTCACTTGATCATCCATCCGCCCGGCATATTCGATCGTTCCGTCCGGCAGCCAGCGGGCTAAATCTCCGGTGCGGTACATCCGTTCTCCGGGAACAAAAGGATTAGGGACAAATTTTTCTTCCGTCAGTTCAGGGCGGCCGAAATATCCTCTTGCCACACCGTCTCCGCCCGTGCATAATTCGCCGATGACGCCGATCGGCTGCGGTGTTCCCCTGCTGTTTATGATATATGCGGTTGAATTTCCGACAGGGCGGCCGATCGGGATTGAATGATCGTATGATTGTTCAATCAAAAAGCAAGTCGAGAACGTCGTGTTTTCAGTCGGTCCGTATCCATTCCATACTGAGAGTTGCGGCAGCGCACTCCGAACCCGGTTTACATGGCTTGGGGACAGTGCTTCCCCGCCGATAATCAATCGGGATAATCCGGAAAACACGTGTTCATTTTGTTCTGATAAATGGTTGAACAGAGACGATGTCAGCCACAGTGTCGTAATGCCGTTTTGCTGTATAAATGTTTCCAGAACATCCGAGTCGAGATAGGTTTCCTGGTCACTTACATATAAAGAAGCGCCGTTTAAAAGCGGACCGAATATTTCAAATGTCGTAACGTCAAATCCTAATGATGAAGTAAACAATAGTCTGTCTTCCGGCGTAAAATCAATATAATTGCTGTTTTTCACAAGGCGGATCACGCTTCGCTGTTCAATCATGACGCCTTTTGGCGCACCTGTTGATCCGGACGTATAAATCATGTAGGCCAACGATTCAGGTCCGCCGAGCGGTTCGGGATTTTCTGAACTCAAGCCGGCCTTTGTTTGAATATCCTCTATGAATAAACGTTTTCCTGAAAGCGGCAGACCGTCAAGTTTATCAGATTGGAGAAGAATATCAGCTTTACAGTCTTTAAGCATCCATTCAGCCCGTTCCCGCGGCACATCGTCACCAATAGGCAAGTAGGCGCCTCCCGCTTTTAATATTCCGAGGATTCCGGAGGCAAGCTCTGTTGTGCGGCCGGTTAATAAGGCGACAACGCTTTCCGGACCGACGCCATTTGATCGGAGAGCCGCCGCTATTCTGTTAGCCCGTTCGTTCAGCTCACGGTATGTCAAGATTTGTCCATCATATACAACTGCCCGGGCATCGGGGGTTTCTTTTGCCTGCCGCTCAAATAAACGGCTGATGGTTTCGTGTCTTGGGTAATCGCTTTTCGTCTGATTAAACTGATAAATGACGCGATTTGTTTCAGCATTATCCAGTACGTGAATGTCACCAAGCGGTATCGCTTGGTTTTCAATTACTTTTGTAAGAATACGTGTAAAATAACAAAGCCATTTTTCAATTGTCTGTTTTTGATAGATATCTGTATTGAATTCAAAATCAAAGCTGATGGAACCGTCAGACCCTTCTGACGCGTAAAGCGTGGCATCAAACTTTGCGGTTTTATGACTTGTATCCGCAGCTTGAGCCAAATGCAGCTTATTTAACACCAGGGATTCACGCTCCATATTTTGGAGCACAAACATAACGTCAAACAGCGGATTGCGGCTCGTGTCCCGCTGCACACCGAGCCGTTCCACCAGCTCTTCAAACGGATAGTCCTGATGCTCGTACGCTTCAAGCGCGGCCTGGCGGACTTCCGCCAAGTAATCGGTAAACCGTTTGTCTCCTTTCGGCTCCGTTCTGATGGCGAGCGTGTTGACGAACATGCCGAGAATCGGTTCAAGGTCTTCATGCGGACGCCCGGCAATCGGCGAGCCGACGATGATGTCTTCCTGCCCGCTCAATCGCGCGAGTAACGTATTGTACGCGGCGAGAAGCACCATATACAAAGTGGAGCCGTGATCCCGGGCAATGCGGTGAAGGCCGGATGCCGTTTCAGCGTCAAGCGTGCACGATACGCTGCCGCCCGCAAAGCTTCTGACAGCCGGACGGGGCTTGTCAGCCGGAAGTTCAAGCACCGGAAGCTCTCCTTCTAGCCGCTTCAGCCAGTAGGCTTCCTGCTTCTGGTACCCTTCTTTCTCCTGAAACGACCGCTGCCAGACGGCATAGTCTTTATATTGAAGGCGCATC
>NZ_JBAMDE010000018.1:0-8498 GCF_036961585.1 Bacillus sp. JHAA
ATGTATTCATCTGAAAATGATTATAGCATCCTCGAAGACAAAACCGCAACAGGTAAAAAGCGGGATTGGAGAGGAAAAAAGAGACGGGCCAATCTTATGGCGGAGCATTACGAGGCATTGGAGAAAAGAATCGGAGCGCCTTACTATGGCAAAAAGGGTGAGCGTTTATCTGAATGTGCAGAGCATCTGTCGTTTAAAAGAGACCCGGAAACGGGCAGATTGAAACTGTATCAAGCCCATTTTTGTAAAGTGAGGTTATGCCCGATGTGTGCGTGGCGCAGGTCGTTAAAAATTGCTTATCATAACAAGCTGATCGTTGAGGAAGCGAATCGACAGTATGGCTGCGGATGGATTTTTTTGACGTTGACGGTTCGAAATGTTAAGGGAGAACGTCTGAAGCCACAAATTTCCGAGATGATGGAAGGTTTTCGGAAGCTTTTCCAGTACAAAAAAGTAAAGACTTCTGTGCTTGGATTTTTCAGAGCTTTAGAGATTACGAAAAATCATGAAGAAGATACATATCATCCCCATTTCCATGTGTTGTTACCTGTGAAGAGAAATTATTTCGGTAAAAATTACATCAAGCAAGCGGAATGGACGAGTCTTTGGAAAAGGGCAATGAAGTTGGATTACACTCCGATCGTTGATATTCGGAGGGTCAAGGGAAGAGCTAAAATTGATGCTGAGCAAATCGAGAGTGATGTGCGGGAAGCCATGATCGAGCAAAAAGCTGTTTTGGAGATTTCTAAGTATCCAGTGAAAGATACTGATGTTGTGCGCGGCAGCAAGGTGACGGAAGGTAATCTGAACACGGTGTTTTATTTAGATGATGCGCTTTCTGCTCGCCGGCTTATTGGCTACGGCGGCATTTTGAAGGAAATTCATAAGGAGCTTAACCTTGGTGATGCTGAGGACGGTGATCTCGTCAAGATCGAGGAAGAAGATGATGAGGTGGCGAATGCAACATTTGAAGTTATGGCTTACTGGCATCCTGGTATCAAGAATTACATAATTCAATAGAAAAGCAGGCTTTGAGCCTGCTTTCTTACTTTAGTTTGCCCATTTGTATTGAGTGCTTATCTGATTTTTTCGAGCCTTATCGCTATATGATTTAATTATCAATTGTTTATGGAGTCCTAGAGAATCTTTGCATTGTCTGTGTTGAACTGTTACCCATACATTTTTTTGTTTAGGTACTTTTCCCAGAGCACCCCTTACTGAACCTGCAATGGCTGCTTTTAGTGCGCTTTTTGTGAACCAAAATGCTATTCCTCCTACTGCCCCGTCAATGATACTTTGAATTACTAATCGTTCGTAATTATTGTATGTAACATTATCATATTTTTTTGTAGCAATAATCTTACAAGAATTCAGATAATCGCCGGGGATTTGTTGGGCTTTCATTTCAGAAGCATGCACGTTTGCAGGAACAATGAGAAATACTGCAGTTGTTAAGCACAATAAAACTTTTGTCAATTTTCTCTTCAAAATTTATAACATTCCTTTCTTGTTAAATTATAATAAGTAATTGTATAGGTGTGGGTTTGAAAAATCTACCATTCTACCCTTAAAATTTTCTTAAATGTCAGGAGGTTCTACTTAATTTGAATAGTCTGAAATTTATTATCGTAGTAATTAGCTGTATAATAATCGGTTTTTTGATGGATTATCTAAGAGAAACGTACTCTGTACCCGTAGCTTTATCATTAGTGATAGCCTTTATTTTAGTTTTATTGTTGTACAATTCTTTTAAAAAGAACCAAGAGAAAAAAAAGAAACAGATATAGATACCGAAAAGTTACATAGTCACAAAGAAAGCAGGACATTAGAGCCTGCTTTTTATTATTGATTTTGAAAATTTGACACACAGAACAAAATGTTCATATTTTAAATGATGTGGGAGCGGGAAGGGTTTTTCCGATTTTCTGCCGATCTCTCATCGGCGGAAAAATCGGGTCGGCGGACAGCCGACAAGTGGCACGAACTTTCGATGCGATAGCGAGAATGAGAGAGCCACTGGCACCGCAGGTCGCACGTCCAAATTGAATCCGTAGGAACAATTTGGTGTAGTGCGTTACACCAAAACTGAAATTTTGTGTTACCATAACCCTAATAGAGTGGTATATATTGGGGGAATTCGTGTGGCGAATTATGCGGTTATCAGGATGGAAAAATACAAGAAAGATAGACTGAATGGGACGCAAAAACACAATCAGCGGGAGTTTCAAAAAAGCAAAAATGAAAACATTGATCGTGGCCGGTCGCATCTCAATTATGACCTTATCAACGGGCAACCGATCAGCTACGCACAGGCGGTTCGTGAAAAAATCGAGGGCAGGGTCAAACGGAAAGTGCGGGACGATGCCGTTCTGGTGAGCGAGTTTTTGATTACAGCCAGTCCTGACTACATGAACGGATTGAGCGAGACGGAGCAGCGGCGCTACTTTGAAGCGGCGGCTGATCATCTGAAAGAGAAATACAGTGCGGAAAACATGTTGTATGCCACGGTACATATGGATGAAGCGACCCCGCATATGCATGTCGGGATTGTGCCGATCACCGAGGATGGCCGGCTTTCTGCTAAAGATTTCTTTAACGGCAAGCTGAAGATGAAAGCCATTCAGGATGATTTTCACCGGCATATGGTGAAGAGCGGTTTTGACTTGGAGCGGGGAGAACCAAGCGAAAAGAAGCATGAAAATGTTCACCAGTACAAAATCAATCAGCGGAAAGCGGAGCTTGAGCGGCTGAATGCTGAGATCACTTTGAAGGAAAAACGGAAAGCCGAGCTGGAACAGCAGAACCGAGCGGTTGAATCAGTGGTTTCCGCCAAAAAAGAAGCGCTGACGACCAAAATGCAAGAGCAGCGGCTCCCGACCGTTGAGTATGAAAAAGCCGGTCTTTTCAAAAAAGACAAGGTGACTGTGCCGCAGCATGGACTTGAAAATTTGTATGCTTATGCGGAAGATCAAGGGAAAATGGCGGCGCAACTGTCTCGGCAACTTGAAGTGGAAACGGAAGAGAAGGAACGGTGGAAGTCCATAGCCGTCGAAGAAAGGGAACGGGCAGATTCGAAAGATAAGATGCTCTCGGATCTGCAGACGGCTATGAATGAGGAGGTCGAAAAAGCAAAAAGGGGGATGCGGCGGAAGCTGACTAAAGAATTTACGGAAGAGCAGCGGGAAGAACTCCGTCAGGAAGTGAAAGAAGAGCTGTCTGCTCTGAAAACAGAAAACAGCGAGCTGAGAACGGAGAATAAGGATTTGAAGCGGCTTACGCTGTCTCTGAGCGAACAAAAAGACAATGAGGTCAAAAAGCACGCCGAAACGAAAAAAAGCCTTAAAGCGGAAAGAGGCAGGTATGGTGAGCTGCTGAACTTCGCCCAAGAGCAGAATAAGGAGTTTCAGGTGCTGAACAAGGAAAATAAGACGTTAAGAGAGCGGGTAGCCGTACTGGAACAGTGGAAAGATAAAATGGTGCAGTGGGCTAAAGAAAAGTTGCCAAGGGTGCGGAAATTAGCGGCATCGTTTTTTCGTACGGCTGGAATGCCTAGAGAAGCGAATAAATACAAGGACCATGAATTAGAGCGGTGACTGTTGGTGGTATTAGCTGTTCTTCCAAAATTGCCACCACTTTTTTTGTTTAGTGGCTGCGATCATTTTTTGTGTCTCGAGCGACTCCCGTAATGCGGCAGTGAGTGTCTCGTGCCTTTCTTGCTGTCTTTTTTCGAATTGTTCCATCCGTTCTGCCATGTGGCGGTTGAATTCTTCCTGTCGCTTCATGAATTCAACCAAAGGATTGTCCTGTAGCGATGTAGCGGTATCCGATATGGTCAGTTTTGAACGATACAGGCTTGCTATATGCTTTACCGTTTCGTCGAGTGAGTGTCCATTGATTTTAGTCATTGTACATAGATACTCTAAAGTCTTTACGTCATCCTCGGTATAGAGTCGCCATCCTTTCGAATCTTTATTGAATGAGTAGCCTTGTTCTTCAAGCATACTGGCATACTTGCGGACAGTCACCGGCTCTATACCCAGGTGTTTTGCGACGTCCTTGGACGATAATTTGACTCCCATATCCATCACGAATCACCTCTTAGAAAAGATTCGCTATGGCGAGGTCCAAGCCCTTCAAGTGTTGTACCATTTAATTGAGCTTTTAGGTACTTAGGAATTCAGGTAGCGCAACAGATGAATTGTTGCGTTTTTTTATGTTTCAAAAAAAATAAAAAACTACTTTCGTCCGAAAAACATTTCGGGATTGGTTTTCGTGTTTACTCGTCTATGTTATTCCGTATTGTTATCCGTATAGTATTCGTATAGTTTGAACGAAAGAAAAAGCAAGTAAACAACGAAAAAAAGCGCATTGTAATGATGGGAAATCTGCGTTTGAGCGCGTTTGAGTATGTGTTTTTTTTCGTTTATGATGAATCTATCATACATAAGGAGATGTTTTAATGAGTAGTTTTAGGCTTTCGTTACCTTCATCGGATTCTGATATTAATGATGCTGCTTTGAAGCATTACTATAAAAGTTGGAGAGCGGTTAATCAAACAACTAAGTCTTCTTTTATAGCTTTAGATAATGCTTTTCGTGATACATATTTAAAAGACTTGGAATCTGGACCTTTAAAATTGTATCTCTATTTTTGTTTTGCTGCTAATAATGAGAATGGACATAGCTGGCACGGTATTCAGAAAATCGCTGATTATTTCGATTGTCAGACTCGGACTATTGATAATTGGATAAAAGTCTTGGTTGATAAGGATTTGGTTTATCGAACACAGAAAGGTCATAGATCACATACTACCTATCTTTTGCCTTTCAGTGACACTATTCTTATACAAAAGGCTTCGAAGAAGTACATTAAAGATGATCAGGACTTGCTTAATGGTTTATTAAAACGAATAAGGGAACTTGACTTTATCTATGGGGAAATTATTAAGGTCCATCATCTTTTTCAATGGTCTGTTTCAACAGAAAAAACTGTTGATGGAGATAAAAACAATCAATATCTTTTGGTTATTACTAAACGAAAAAACGGTGTTTTAATTGGACATGTTTATCCGTTGAGAAAATCGGATCATTTGAGTGTGAATGAATTACAGATTGAAGAACCATCTGTATTTGATAGTCCTTTTTATCTTAATGAATCAAGAATAATTGGTCTTGCATTGCCACATTATCCTAAAATTTTTTCTAAGTCTGGATTAAATGATTTATTGGGTTTGATAAGAGACTTAGTGATTATTGAAGATTGGCAGTTGGAAGATCGACCAAAACTTATTTATGGTGAAAAGCGGGATTTGATTCAAATAGAAGAAATGGATAATCAAAGTCAGGTAGATGAAGATAGTGAAGATAGAAATGAGTAAAATTGGATGGGGGAGCAATTATGAATTTTGAACAAATAGGGGTTATTAATGATACTGTGATTAATCAGTTGAATTTGGTTATTAGTCCAACTCCAATTTTTATTGGGAAATCTAATATTGATCATATGATTAAAGAGCATCCTGAGGATTTTAACAAATATGGTTGTTACTTGAAAGAAATAATTTCTTCTCCGGATTATGTTTCTCTTCATCCGAACAATGGATCTATTCAATATATTAAGGTTTTTTTTGACGAAGATAATGAAAAACGTGTTTTAGTTGCAGTCCGAGCAACAAAGAAAGGAGTATTTTTTGCGCGTTCGTTATTTGTGATGAGTGATTTAAAAGTGAAAAACTATACTAATAAGGGAATGCTGAAAAAATATGTAGCTCCAAAACAAAAGACCACAACAGAGTGAGTGTTATGGTCTCATTATCTTTTCGCAAGGATTTAGGCGGGGTGGCACTCCCGCATCTCCAACATAGGGTGATGGCTGCCTGTTCCATCCTCAGAAATCCTTCTTATTAGTTTATTCAACTTTCTATTTTTATTATACATGTGAAAATTTTATGTTTCAAGGGTGGTTTTGTTTAAACGAGTGTTTCTGGCGTGAGTCAACGGTAACCGGACCGTAGGGAGGATTAAGGAGTTGACTCACTCAGCGCCACCCGAACCCTTTCAGCACTCAAACAAACCCGTTTGTTTGACGCCAACCGGCGAGGGAGTCCCCCGAAGATTCGGGGGGTTGGGGGGATTGAGTATTGGCATCCAACGGCCATCCGTTGGTGGGTTTGGGCAAAGCCCAAGAACTTGACTAGTGAATTGGGACTAAGTTACTCTTGAAGGAGAAAAAAGATCGGGAAAAATAGTTGGTGAGAGAAGGGAGCGTAAGGCGACGGCAGTCGCCGAGCGGCAGCGATAGCGACCGGATCGAATCCAACCGAATACCCCTCCTATGCTAACAGGGGGGTAGTAATCGTAAGTGTTAAGCGGAATCCAAATGTGATTCCTTTTTTTATTTCAAGTATTTGTTGTGTAGTAATGAGATTCCTACTCCGGAAATTTATCGTTGCGGCATGTCGAAAATTTTCCGCAACAAAGTTATCAATCCTTCTCTTATGCTACCATTTTCATAAAAAGGGTTAAACTGGAGGGGGACGAGTTTTATGAGTGCCATTTCGTCTGCTACTGTGGGGGTTAAAATTAATGATTGGCATGAGTATATAAACAGATTTGATGCAAAAAACGCTGAAAAGTGCAAAGCAGAAGTAGAAAAAATGATCGAGGAAATGGAAGAGGACCAAGATTTATTACTGTATTATCAGCTGATCAGTTTTAGACATGATTTGATGATGGACTATCTTTTCCCGTCAGATTCTTCTAAAAAGTTGGAAACTTGGGAGTATTTAAGAAAATCTGAAGGGGCCGGACAGAAGTTAACGAAGCTGCTGAAATACTATGATCATTTGTTTAGAGGAATGTACGAATTTAGAAACGGGGATTATGTAACGGCCATTAATCATTATCAAAAGGCAGAAGCTAAGATTGCCAGAGTCACTGATGAAATAGAAAAAGCGGAATTTTATTTTAAGATGGCCGAGGTTTTTTATCACATGAAACAGACTCATGTTTCTATGTATTATGTGAAAATGTCTTATGATAAGTATAAGAAGCACCCTACATACAAAGTAAATATGATCAAATGTCTTTTTGTTATTGCAGGAAACTACGATGATTTGAATAACCATAAAAAAGCCTTGGTTCATTTACAAATAGCTTTAGAAATGGCTGAAGAAGTTGGCAATGAATTGATGCAGACATTTGCATATTTAAATATGGGCAATAGCTATAACCGTTTGCAAAGTCCAATGGCTATTCCTTTGTATCACCAAGCCATTAAGCTTGCAAAAAAGGCGGGGGCTAAAGAAATCATTCAGGCTTATTACGATTTGTCCCTTATTCACTTTCAGAATGGTGAAATGATCGAGGGGATGGACTTTTTTAAAAAGGCAGTAAAGGAAGCTGAAGCGTTCGAAAATGAATTTTACATGAAATTGTTGAATGTACTAAAAGCATTATTTATTAATACTGCTAACAGACAAAATGTAAAAAATGCATTGTACGGACTAAAGACCGAAAAAGGCTATCCATACTTTGAAGAGCTAGCTTTAGTGGCTGCAGAATTCTATACTAAGAAGAGGCGCATGGAAGATTCTATATACTTTTACAATGAAATGGTGTGCGCTCAAAGACAAATTCAGAGGAGTGATTCTCATTATGAAATTTAAAAGTCTTTTTGCTGCTGTCCTCATTTTGGGTCTGTTAGCCGGCGGTGCAGGTTATTCTGTTTCTCATGGGGAAATTTCAGTTGCTTCTCGAAATGCAACATAAGGAAAATTTAAGGCCTAAATGGGGCGGACTCTTAGAGTCTGCTTTTTTTATTGCGAAAATCGTTTTAAAGCCTTTTAAGGCGTTTTATTGGGTTCCCTTTATAAAAGGGGCCGTTTTTTATTTAAAGCCCGTAGAAACGAATCTGAGCATTCTGAGGACGCCTTTAGGTATGCAGATTAGCTGTTCACCTTTTTTAAGTAGCGAGTAGCGGAGTGCCCACTTACGCACCTTGTCGAAAGGTGCTCGTTTTTTCGCACCGGCGAAATAAATAATGCTACGCATTTGACCATGGTTGGATGTGTTGACAGCGTGTTGATAGAAAAGGCCATGTGCTGACTGTGTGGAGGTTCATGTGTTGGTCATGTGGAGACGTGCGGTTTTTTAAAGATATTGAATATCTAAAATAATGCGCGGCTGCAGGGCCGATTTTTTGAAAAAAAATCTCCCCCTATGGGGGAAGAATGGTTTTGATCTTAGGTTTTGGGTTTTAAAAAAAGACCGGCAATTCTGCCGGCCTTTTTTACGATTTTGACGGAGTCGAAATCGGGTCTTTTCTTATCTTGATACTATATAGCAACAACATCATTTTGAAAAACCTTATTAATGCCTTATGTGTCAAGGCTTTTACGCCTTTTTGACAGGTAAAAACTCCTTCTGCTATTATTTAAGGTGACCAAACCAAAATAATAGATTGCTAGAGGACTAGCATCAGAAGGAGTTTCTTTGTTC
>NZ_JBAMDE010000019.1:0-3047 GCF_036961585.1 Bacillus sp. JHAA
TGTTCTTTGAAAACTAGATAACAGAAGTAATTCACATTCAATTAGTAATGCAAGATATCACGTAGTGATTCTTTTTAACGGTTAAGTTAGAAAGGGCGCACGGTGGATGCCTTGGCACTAGGAGCCGATGAAGGACGGGACGAACACCGATATGCTTCGGGGAGCTGTAAGCAAGCTTTGATCCGGAGATTTCCGAATGGGGAAACCCACCACTCGTAATGGAGTGGTATCCATATCTGAATACATAGGATATGAGAAGGCAGACCCGGGGAACTGAAACATCTAAGTACCCGGAGGAAGAGAAAGCAAATGCGATTCCCTGAGTAGCGGCGAGCGAAACGGGACCAGCCCAAACCAAGAGGCTTGCCTCTTGGGGTTGTAGGACACTCTGTACGGAGTTACAAAGGAACGAGGTAGATGAAGAGGTCTGGAAAGGCCCGCCATAGGAGGTAACAGCCCTGTAGTCAAAACTTCGTTCTCTCCTGAGTGGATCCTGAGTACGGCGGAACACGTGAAATTCCGTCGGAATCCGGGAGGACCATCTCCCAAGGCTAAATACTCCCTAGTGACCGATAGTGAACCAGTACCGTGAGGGAAAGGTGAAAAGCACCCCGGAAGGGGAGTGAAAGAGATCCTGAAACCGTGTGCCTACAAGTAGTCAGAGCCCGTTAACGGGTGATGGCGTGCCTTTTGTAGAATGAACCGGCGAGTTACGATCCCGTGCAAGGTTAAGCAGAAGATGCGGAGCCGCAGCGAAAGCGAGTCTGAATAGGGCGAATTGAGTACGTGGTCGTAGACCCGAAACCAGGTGATCTACCCATGTCCAGGGTGAAGTTCAGGTAACACTGAATGGAGGCCCGAACCCACGCACGTTGAAAAGTGCGGGGATGAGGTGTGGGTAGGGGTGAAATGCCAATCGAACCTGGAGATAGCTGGTTCTCTCCGAAATAGCTTTAGGGCTAGCCTCAAGGTAAGAGTCTCGGAGGTAGAGCACTGATTGGACTAGGGGCCCCTACCGGGTTACCGAATTCAGTCAAACTCCGAATGCCGATGACTTATCCTTGGGAGTCAGACTGCGAGTGATAAGATCCGTAGTCGAAAGGGAAACAGCCCAGACCGCCAGCTAAGGTCCCAAAGTATACGTTAAGTGGAAAAGGATGTGGAGTTGCTTAGACAACCAGGATGTTGGCTTAGAAGCAGCCACCATTTAAAGAGTGCGTAATAGCTCACTGGTCGAGTGACTCTGCGCCGAAAATGTACCGGGGCTAAACGTATCACCGAAGCTGCGGACTGTTCTTCGAACAGTGGTAGGAGAGCGTTCTAAGGGCTGTGAAGCAAGACCGGAAGGACTTGTGGAGCGCTTAGAAGTGAGAATGCCGGTATGAGTAGCGAAAGAGGGGTGAGAATCCCCTCCACCGAATGCCTAAGGTTTCCTGAGGAAGGCTCGTCCGCTCAGGGTTAGTCGGGACCTAAGCCGAGGCCGAAAGGCGTAGGCGATGGATAACAGGTTGATATTCCTGTACCACCTCCTCACCATTTGAGCAATGGGGGGACGCAGGAGGATAGGGTAAGCGCGGTATTGGATATCCGCGTCCAAGCAGTTAGGCTGGGAAATAGGCAAATCCGTTTCCCGTGAAGGCTGAGCTGTGATGGCGAGCGAATTATAGTAGCGAAGTTCCTGATTCCACACTGCCAAGAAAAGCCTCTAGCGAGGTGAGAGGTGCCCGTACCGCAAACCGACACAGGTAGGCGAGGAGAGAATCCTAAGGTGATCGAGAGAACTCTCGTTAAGGAACTCGGCAAAATGACCCCGTAACTTCGGGAGAAGGGGTGCTCTGTTAGGGTGCAAGCCCGAGAGAGCCGCAGTGAATAGGCCCAGGCGACTGTTTAGCAAAAACACAGGTCTCTGCGAAGCCGTAAGGCGAAGTATAGGGGCTGACGCCTGCCCGGTGCTGGAAGGTTAAGAGGAGCGCTTAGCGTAAGCGAAGGTGCGAATTGAAGCCCCAGTAAACGGCGGCCGTAACTATAACGGTCCTAAGGTAGCGAAATTCCTTGTCGGGTAAGTTCCGACCCGCACGAAAGGCGCAACGATCTGGGCACTGTCTCAACGAGAGACTCGGTGAAATTATAGTACCTGTGAAGATGCAGGTTACCCGCGACAGGACGGAAAGACCCCGTGGAGCTTTACTGCAGCCTGATATTGAATGTTGGTACAGCTTGTACAGGATAGGTAGGAGCCTTGGAAACCGGAGCGCCAGCTTCGGTGGAGGCATCGGTGGGATACTACCCTGGCTGTATTGACCTTCTAACCCGCCGCCCTTATCGGGCGGGGAGACAGTGTCAGGTGGGCAGTTTGACTGGGGCGGTCGCCTCCTAAAAGGTAACGGAGGCGCCCAAAGGTTCCCTCAGAATGGTTGGAAATCATTCGCAGAGTGTAAAGGCACAAGGGAGCTTGACTGCGAGACCTACAAGTCGAGCAGGGACGAAAGTCGGGCTTAGTGATCCGGTGGTTCCGCATGGAAGGGCCATCGCTCAACGGATAAAAGCTACCCCGGGGATAACAGGCTTATCTCCCCCAAGAGTCCACATCGACGGGGAGGTTTGGCACCTCGATGTCGGCTCATCGCATCCTGGGGCTGTAGTCGGTCCCAAGGGTTGGGCTGTTCGCCCATTAAAGCGGTACGCGAGCTGGGTTCAGAACGTCGTGAGACAGTTCGGTCCCTATCCGTCGCGGGCGCAGGAAATTTGAGAGGAGCTGTCCTTAGTACGAGAGGACCGGGATGGACGCACCGCTGGTGTACCAGTTGTTCTGCCAAGGGCATCGCTGGGTAGCTATGTGCGGACGGGATAAGTGCTGAAAGCATCTAAGCATGAAGCCCCCCTCAAGATGAGATTTCCCATTCCGCAAGGAAGTAAGATCCCTGAAAGATGATCAGGTTGATAGGTCTGAGGTGGAAGTGTGGCGACACATGGAGCTGACAGATACTAATCGATCGAGGACTTAACCAATTTGAATGTATGCTTACTGTTATCTAGTTTTGAGAGAA